>NZ_LMPY01000053.1:0-9995 GCF_001424445.1 Methylobacterium sp. Leaf361
CATCGCCACCCGCTACGAGAAGCGGGCTGCCAACTACCTCGCCATGGTCACCCTCGGCATGACCATGCTCTGGCTCACATGAGTTTGCAGAGACGCCCTAGAGCGCACGTCCAGTTTAAGCCGGGGAAGGCGATGCGGGCACGGCTGAACCCGGACGAGGCGGCTCCCGATCAAAAGGCGGGGGCCTCTCTGCGGGCTTCCTGATCGCACGGCTCAGCCTCTGCGGCGCTGCCAGCCAAGCGGCAGTTGAAGTTTTCCCGGGCTTCGGAGCAGGGCGCCGGCACCCGCAGCGTCACTCGTAACTGGACAACGTGCGGCGGGTCTCGGAGGCCTTTGCGCATTCATCCTGTTGCCTTGTGGGCAGAACAGGCAACAAATCCGAATTTTGGCAGGCCCTTACCCATTCTAGAGGCATCTTCAAGAGGCGCGAAGGTGGTCACCCCATTTAGATAAGTTGCGCGCAACTAAACATGAGTCTTGATTTTGCGTTCTGCCTGACCCATTCCCGGGACAGAGCGCGACGCAGGAGCGAGAGTCTTGAACCAGGAACCTCAAGATGTCAGCCTCGACTTCACTGAGCTGACCGCTGACATCGTTTCAGCCTACGTGTCGAACAATCCCGTTCCGCCGGCTGAGCTGCCAGCCCTGATCGCGAAGGTTCATGGAGCGGTCGCGGCTCTCACCAGCACGGGCGGTATGGGTGCTGCAGCTCCAATCGTCGAGATCGAGAAGCCTACCCCTGCTCAGATCCGAAAGTCGGTTCGTGACGACGGGATCGTCAGCTTCATCGACGGCAAGGCCTACAAGACGCTGAAGCGCCATCTGTCCGCAAACGGTCTCGATCCGAAGAGCTATCGGGATCGCTACGGCCTGCCGGCCGACTACCCGATGGTCGCTCCGAGCTACGCCGAGCAGCGCTCCGCCCTCGCCAGGGCGATCGGCCTCGGGCGCCCCGGCGCCATGGCTGAGACTGCTCCGAAGGGTCGTAAGGTCGCCTGAACGGCGAGCGCTTATCGTGCCCGCTGCGTTGCGCGGCCGAAGGTCTGAGCCCACGTCAGAGTCACGACGTTGCCGCCCTGGATTTGCGACGGCATCGATGCAGGTTCGGCTGGGATTACCTGAGTCGAACCTGCCCGCCTTCGGCTGGTTGCTCCGATCCAGCGGACGATCCGCTTCGCAGGCCGGCGCCAGCTCACCCGAGCTTCACGTGCCGTGCTTGGGCGACAGCTGCGGGGGCCTTCCCTAGCGCGCTTCACCATAGCCATACGCTTGCCTCTACCACTCATGGGCCGTGGCGCGAGCAATGGGGCAGCCTTCTATCTGCCGAACACATCCTCGTCCTCAGAGAGGATATCCTGCGGTTGTGCTCGCCACTTCGACGTGGCGTCCCAAAGACTTGCGTGTGTGTTCCAAAGGGGCGGCGGGATCGGCATCAAGCGCGCCCCTACGAGAACGCCGAGGAACGTTCCGGCTGAGGGCCTCAGCAAAGGCAATGTTTTGGAGGGCGCCTAAGGGAACCCGGAAATCGCTTGAGACCCTGCGTGACCGGTGATGGTTTCGAACAGGCCTTCTGTGCGTTGAGGATTGAGCGCCCCAGCCCCGGCCGGCGCACATGCGCACCGTGGGAACACCGATGAGCGGGCAGAGCGACAACACGATCCGTCTAGAAGGCCGCTACGGCAGCTCGGCTGATGAACCAGAACCTCTCACCCTGCGGTGCAACTTGGTCACGTACCGGGATGCGGCGTTCAAGGAGACGAAGGGCGCGGACGGTTCGGTCATGCGGTCAGTGGTGGAGCAACCGTCGCTTATGGTCTCGGGCCTGCCCACCGGCTTCAACCCGGCGATGGGCGACTGGACCCATATCGCCTCCAACCTGCTGCCGAATGGGCAGGGGGAACTCCGCAGCATCATGCCGCTGGGTAGCGACAGGGCTCGGTTCGTCATCAAGTTCGGGAGCTGACGGTGGTCCGCCCCTGTGCTGGCCCTCTCGGATGTGCTCCAAGAAGCTGAGAGGGCTCGCAATGCGTTGAGCGTTAAACGCAGCTTGCACACGTGCTCGGCACGGGAGGGCCAATGAGCCCGCAGGACGCAAACACCATCCGCTTGGAGGGCCGCTTCGTCGGTCGTGCCGACACCCCCTCCGTGACACTAAAGTGCAGCGCAGTCGCATTCCGTGAGGCGGAGTACAGCACACGAACGGGGGCGGACGGCTCCACCATGCGCCTGATGATCGTGGAGCCTTCCCTGTTCGCGATCGGAGTGCCCTTGGGCTTTGATCGATACCGGAAGGGCGACTGGACCCACATCATATGCTCCGAGATCCCGGGCGAGGAGGCCGAACTACGGGGTGTCTTCCCGGTAGATGGCGATGGCGCACGCTTCACCCTGCGCATGGTCGGCACAGCTGTTTGATGCTGCGGCGTTGCACTGGCTCTCCGCGAGCTTCCTTGCCAGTGTCAGATCTACGTTCAGACCATGAGCTATCAGATCAACGTGCTCCGTGACGCGGCCGACATCATGCCCGTTCCAGGAGGTCCATGAGCAGTGTGCCGGCCGCCGCGATGACATTCCCACGGCCGCGCCACGGCAGGATCTCGGCCTCGGCCATCGGCTCGGCCGCCACCGCTGGCAGCACAGTCTCGGGCTCCTCCTGCTCCCGATCCTGATCACCGCCGCGCATGCAGACGACCTGACTACCCTCGTGGTTCTCGGGAGCGGCCAACGAGGGCTCAGCGTCCCCGCCGTCCTCATGGTCTGCGTCGCCGTCGAGCCGGTCCAGAACCGCAATGATGCGGTCTGCGGCGTCGAGGGCGGTCTGTGCCGCCTTCTCCAAGCTCGCGCGCAGTTCAGCGCCGGCCAGCAGCGGCAGGGTCTCGGGAGCGGTCCGTTTCGGACGCGGGGTGAATTGGAGCACGTCGCCCATGGGGTCAGGTCTCAGGGTGTGAAGGGGAAGGCCCGGCAGGGTCCGGCCGGGGCGGTACGCACGGATACGAGAAGGGCGGCAGGGGCTTAGGCCCCGTCCCTCGTCGCAGCCTCGACAGCCGCCAGCAGCGCCAGGAAGGGGTCGCCGCAGAACTCTTGACGCACCTTGGCCTGCCAGTCGGGGCCGAAGGTGAGTTCCGCCTGGGAGGCTACGTAGCGGGCAAGAGCAGCCCGGCCCTCGGCAGTGGTCGGCACGGTGGCCCAGGCCGCCGCGCGGGTGGCTCGCTGATCCCGCTCGATGACGTCCTCTTGGGACCGCTCGGCATCCGTCAGGCGGCGGCCCTCGGTGGAGGCGGCAAAGGCCGTCATCGCAGCCTCGGCGTTCTCACTGGCGGCGATGGCTGCCAGTACCGGGTCGGCCTCCGCTTTCGCCGGGTACTCATCCGCATGGGCTAGGGCGAACAGTTCGCCGATGCGCAGCTCGTGCGCGATCTCGGCAAAGCGCAACTCGCGCAGGCTGGCGATGGGCTGCAGCCGGGCGAACTCGGTCACGGTGATCTCGCCGGTTTCCATGGCCCGCATCAGCTCCCGCGTGGTCCACGCACCCCCTGTCGGGTGGTCCAACTCGGGGCAGTCGTGGAGCGGCAATGCCCGGATCGAATGCTGATGGCAGGCGTCTCGCCAAGCGGCCTTCGCCTCCGCGCTACCCGGCGCGAACTGCGGAGTTGCGGGGCGATTGAGTGCGCCGATACTGGCGCGAAGGTCTGAGGCCCGCTCTTTCAAGGACCGGCGGTCGGCGTTGCGACGGAACAGATTGGACAGCTTGAGCGAGGGCATGTGCCCCTCCTGATGTTCGAGAATGGGAAGGGCGGTCAGGCGCGGGCGAACCGCGGATCGGCGGCACGGGGCTCAAGCCACAGGTGGATGGCGCAGCTATTCGAGGACTTCTCGTTGTAGAGGCCTCGGATCCGGTCGCGCGTCTCCAGGGAGGCGCCATCCGTGCTCGGATGGATGAAGGCCCATTCCGCCCGCTCGGCGCGGTACTCGACCCGGCCGCCGGCCGCCTCCCACGCGGACAGCCACGCCGGCACGTCGAAGTCGGGCTGGCGCAGGGCTACGCCCGTGATGGCCGCCGCGCTTTGCAACAGGATCGTGTAGGGGGAGCCGCCCTCGTACCAAGTCGTTGAGGCCAGGGCGCGGGTATGGACGGCGAGCCCTTCTACGGTCTTTGCGGGCGTGCGCCTCAGTAGGCCATGCGCGCGCCCAGCCGTCTTCCTCGCGTCCTCATACTCATCGGCCAGGGCCTGAATGCGGAACTGCCGCCTCAACTCGTCGTAGCGGGCATCGTAGGCGGCGGCCGCCGGCAGGAGCGAGCGCCAGCGCCGGATCATGTGAGGCGTCTGCCCGCCCCGTCCGAGCAGATTGACCGCGGTCCCGATCGCGCGTTGCAGGGCCTCTCCGGTCCACCCGAAATCCGGGTTCAGGCGGTCGTCGTGATGCACGAGGCGGATCGGCAGCCGTCGGCTGGCACGCACGCCGTAGAACGGCGAGAAGGTCTGAGCCTCCCAAGACGTCATCAGCAGTTCGGGCGGGAACGGGCCCAGCGCAGCGCGGAAGGCGGCGTAAGCGGCTCCATGGGCCGCCCCGGCAGCCTTCTCGGCATCATCGGCACGGGCGCACAGCGCCTCGATGTCGAACAGGTCTTGGTCGGGGTGCGGCTGGACCTGGGGGGCGGGCGACGGGGCCAGGGCGAGCGCGGGCAGCGGGACCGCTACGGCGACAGTGCCGGCCACGACGGTCCGGCGGCTCAGGCTCGCACGGAGGTCGGCAGCACGGTCGCGCAGGCTGGCGGTCGGATCGCGGCGGATCAGCTTCTTGATGGACATGCGCAGGGACATCGCGGGATCCTCGGAGGGGCACGCGGGCGTCCGGCCCGCTCGGGTGCGGGCAGGGGTCAGAGGAGAGAGGCGAGGCCGGTAAGGACGATGCCGCCGCCGATGATGGCGATCGCGGCCAGCAGCTCGCCGGCCGTGTCGAGGAAGCGCAGGGCGCGGCTGTGCTCGGTGTCGGGGCGGACCGGAGCGACGGCCTCCCACGGCTCGATAGCGCCCGGCTGCTGCTCGTCCGGCAGGTTGCGGTAGCGGCGGTCGACGGGGACGCGGACCGGCTTGCTGCTGACCGTGATGCGGACCGGGACGGGCTGCGAGAAATCGGGGATACGGGCGTGCATCATCTTTCGGGCTCCCGGTGGGGCTCGTGGCTGTGGGTCGGTGGTGGCGAGGGGGATGCGGGCGGCGGCTAGCCGGGCGAGGCGCGGGCGAGCTGCGTCACGTCGAGGGCGACAGCGCCGGGGCGCTGGGCGACCTTGCGGAGGCGGCTGCGTGCCGCGCGGAAGGCGCACGGATCGCCGGAAGCCTCGGCGCGCCGGCGGTAGTAGGCGACGAGCGCCGCGGCGGCCTCGGGCGCCGTAGGCGTTAGGGCATGCAGCTCGTCCCGGGCGTCGGCACGAGCCATGGCCAGTCCGATCCGGTAGGCCCTCCAGTCGGCAGGGAGCGGTAGACCAGCGGCCTGGATCTCTCGAGCAAAGCGCCCGGCCTCGCGGTAGGCGGCATCTGCGGCCTGGGCCCGGCGGATAGCGGCCGGGAACGGATCAGCAGCGGCGGCCGTGGCGCGGTAGGATGCGAGCGCCAGGGCTGCGGCCAGAGCCGAGCGGCGGGTGAAAGCAGACATTGGCCGAGCCTCAGTGCGCGGCGGCGCGTTGGGCGGCCTTGGCAACCTGCCACGCGGCCTTGAGGGCCGAGGACATGGCCTCGGCGCGTGAGACGCCGCAGCGCTCCTGAATGCCGGAAGCAGCCTTGCAGGCGGCAGCCATGATGGCGGCGCGGTCGTAGCGGCCGGCGACCACGAGAGGGCGGGTGCGGGCGCCGAGCTGTACCAGAGCGCGGGCGCCAAGCATGCCGGCGGGGATCGTCGGGCGGCTGTCGTGCAGCGAGCGGGAGAGGCGGTTCCAGGAGACGGTGCGGTTGGACATCGGGCACCTGGTCATATGATTTCGTTGAAAAACAGATTTTAGATATGACCGTCGCCTGTCAACGCCTTTGATGGATGATTGACGAAAAAATATGACGAGCTATCTTGCTGCCATGCTTACCCCTGCCTTGTCTCGCGCCGCCCGCGCCCTGTTGGATTGGTCGCAAGAACAGCTCGCTGAGGCATCGCATCTTGGGCTGTCGACGATCAGGGATTTCGAGAGAGGCCGGCGCGTGCCCAGCCACAACAACCTGGCGGGGATCGAGCGCGCGCTGCGGGATGCAGGGATAGAATTCACCCCGGAGAACGGAGGCGGCGCCGGTGTCCGGTTCAGGGACCGAGCGGATGGGACGCGGGACGACCACTAAAACTTGGCGCCCGACCAGCGCCCTCCCTCGCCTCAGTGATGCTTACCGCCTGCGCCATCCTCTCGGAACCATCAGCCCCGATGCCGTAGGCCTGTAGCCGGTCAGCGGGGGCGGCAGCATCTCAATGAGCTTGCCCGGGTAAGCCCGCTTGAAGAGGTCCGGGAATGGCAGCCCGCCATATATCTCCCAGTCCGCGCAGGCCATGACGCAGACGTAAAGCCCCTCATGAAATTGAACTAGAGCAAACACTATCGAGAAATCGTCGGTGTTGTACCGATAGATAAATTGCGGGTTGGAGTGCTGCTTGCCTTGAACGAGCTTCTTATCGAGCGGCATGATGCTGAGAAGGGGTTTCGCCGTCTCGAATGCCAAGCCTGAATTGAGGAAGAATGCGGTCCTCATGCCCCCAGTCATCGGAATGCCGTAGCCGCAGTGCTCACGGAATAGGGCCATCCCGAGCTTTGCCGCGAACACATTGAGGTAGGCCTCTGTTTTCGGCCCACTGCGTGTCTGAAGCATTCGACGCATGATGCCGCCGGGACCAGGGACGACGACGATCTCCTGAAACCGCTCGAACTCCTCCACGACACCCGGCGCAGTCGTCCGCAGGGATCCACGAAGGCGGGCGGCCTCTACCAGCCGCCAGTCGATCACGCCCGGCCTGGGGGAAAACCGCGCGACGAAGGCCGCAACCGTATCTGCTCCGCGCGTCCCGTTGTTGCAGGACTTGCAGGCGGCGAACTCCATCCCCTGCAGCCGCTGCTGATCCTTGAACATGCCGATGGGCGGCATGTGCTCAATATGCATGGTCTCAGCGGTGACAGGTGTGTCGCAGTAGATGCACCGGTCGTCAGTCTCGGCTAGCCGCCGCCGCAGCTTCAGATGCGCGGTGTCTTTCCTTCGGCTCTCGCTCATCCGCTGAGCCTACTCCACCCTGCGCCACTTCACGGGCGGTAGGGCCTCGCCGGGCGTGATCGCGTCCCGCTGGTAGAAGGTCCGCCGGTCGCCGATCACCACCTCGGCGACATCACCGATCGCCTCGATCACCTTTGAGGTCGCGTTGTAGAGCGGGCCCTGCGGCTTGGCCCAGGTGAGGACCAGAAAGCACTGCTGCCGCCAGCGTCGAACCTCCTCCAGAAAGGCGACCTCCTCGGCCCGCCCGAAGACCCCTTGCCTCGCCATCTACGACAAGCGCGCAGCGATCTTAGTGCCGAGGTCAATCAGCAATAGATCGACCATTGCCCGAAGCCCCGGATCCGGCAGCTTCTCAAGGACGGCTCGCAGCTCGATGGCGAGTTCAGCCGCCGCCTCTAGAGGGTCGATCTCAGCGCCTTCAACTTCGTTCATTGTCGACATGCCGTGCCTGCGTCAATCGGGAGATCAGTGGCCGCTTGGCTGAACCCTGAGCGCAGGACGCTCCCGGATTGTTGCACGAGCGCGCATGATCGGCGCCTCCAGACGTGAGCCATGGGCGGAGAAGGCTGTCTCTGCGACCGCCAAAGTTTCTGGAACCAGGCGAGCATAGATGGGCAACAGCAGTGCCCCGTCGTAGGTCGTAGGCAGCGCGAGTGGCTCGACGTCCCAGCCCATATCCATGACCCGGTCGACGAGCACGGGATGAGTCTGGACCAGCAGCCCGTCGAGATCCAAAGCCTGAACGGCTCGCGCAACCGCTGCGAAGGCCGCTCGCGTCAGGGCGCTCGGTCCCTTGGTCTCCCGCTTCTTCGGCGACACGGCATGGCGGGTCCACTCGTAGATCAGCGGACCAGAGGGCGAGGGCGCGCCCTGCATGATCTCCGGGTACACATGCGTGACCAAATGCGGCCGCGTCGTTGGTAGAAGGCGCGCGTAGGAGATGACCTCCCCGTGCTCCTCGCCGACGATGTGGATGCTGTGGGGGCCGTCAAACTGGTCGCGCTCACGGCCATCCGGCTTACGGCACGCTTCCCAGCCCAAGTGATCGACGAAAAAGCTGTGCCTGAATTTGTAGATTTTTTCGGCGAGATCAGGAAGGTCCCGGTCGATGTCGCCGGTCAGGAGCTTGAACATCGCGATTACTCCATGCTGGGCATGGAAATTGATCGCGAAATCTGCAGAACGCCGACATCCGTAGATCTACGGATGAGGCTTCCTGGCCGTTCAGTCTATGATCCGGCGGCGCAGGGCTTCGGCCACCGCCTGCGTGCGGGAGACCGCGTTCAGCTTACGAGCCGCGCTGGCGAGATGCTGCTCGACGGTCCGCGTCGAGATCGACAGGATGACCCCGATCTCCCAAGCGGACTTTCCCGCGGATGACCATCTCAGACATTCGGCTTCACGGCCCGTCAGCGGTGACGGCGGTGTGTCGTCCTCATCCAGAGCACCTCGCCGCCGGGCGATGGCCTTGGCGGTCGACATCGCATAGATCGCCACGAGGTGCAGCGCAGCCCGCTCATCCGAGGAGAGGCGGACCTGCTCCCCTCCGAAGCTGACGCCAGCCTCCGTTCCGTCGATCTGGTGGAAGGGGACGCAGAAGCCCTGGTTGAGCTTGAAAGCGCGCGCCTCATCCATCACGATCAGGCCTTGCGGTGTTCCGCGAGCGTCGACAGCTTCTTGCCAGAGGAACGGATCAGTCGTCCCGCGGATATGGCTGATGACCGGATCCACATGCATGTGGCGCTGATCCTGGTAGCGATGCCCCCATTCTGGCGGCCAACCCGAGATCAGTGAGCAATCGAACAAGTTTTCGTGCGGGGATCTGGGTAGCCCGGCGATCAGAAACGCTTCATATCCAAAAATCGCACCGCAGCGCCGCAGTTCGGTGTACACGTCGATATCTGTGGCAGCCTTGCGCAGTCGGTGGACGACATCGAATGCGGTCTGTCGAATGCTGAGCCCGCCAGCCATCCTGGAACTGATCCCCTCGCAGCGTGTCTGGTTACGTGATGCGCCCTGCCGCACATGCGCCAGAGTACAGCTTACGCTATAGCAGCATCAGCAGCTTGCAACGAGAGCGGGTGTCGCGCAGTGACGGATCGAGAGCGTACCCTTCGCCTGTTGCAGCAGATCTCGAGCCTAACAGGCGTGGATTGCGCCACGTTCATGGCCTTTGCTCAGGAGGCTGAAGTGCCTGGCGGAGACGATCAGGCTGCCGGCAGCCAAGACACGCTTCTACTGCTGCGCCTGATCCGGGCATACCGCGCTCTGCCGACGGCAGAAGCCCGCTTTAACGCCCTTCAAATAATTGAGTCGCTTGCCGTCCGGCCTATACCCCGTCTGTGAGCCTCGGCTTGCCGCTGTCATCTTCGCCGAGCGTGCCGATCAATCGCCAAAGTTCCTGATGCTCGGGGCCGTTGCGACCAGAGGCGAGAAATGTCGCGAGACCGAAGTCTGTCACATGGCCACCTGAAGCGATGTCACCGGCATGCCGCATGACGCTGTGTCCAGTCGCAGGGTCGAACAGCAGGTGTCATTGGTTGCCGTTCGGGCTGGCATAGATCAGGCGATTGGGTTCGGAATGGCTCATGCTCGGCCTCCGGTGCGCCAAACCCACGTCAGCACTCGAATTGCACGTCGTCAAACCGGACCACGAAAGTGATCCTCCCTCGGTGTCGCGGACACAGGGAGATCATTTCGCGGTCCTCTCGGCTTGCTCGGGCGTGAGATAGCCGAGTGCCGAGTGGATGCGTTGCC
>NZ_LMPY01000054.1:0-9829 GCF_001424445.1 Methylobacterium sp. Leaf361
CGGCTGATCAACCGCCTCAAGCAGTATCGCCGCATCGCCACCCGCTACGAGAAGCGGGCTGCCAACTACCTCGCCATGGTCACCCTCGGCATGACCATACTCTGGCTCACATGAGTTTGCAGAGACGCCCTAGGAAAGCCGCGTCTCGACCGCGCCTCGACCGCGCCGGCCGGGACGGTCGCGCTCCCGACCGGCGCGTCGGAGCCCGGTCATCGCTGCGACCCGATCTGCAGGACATTGAAGCCGCGCTGCAGGGAGGTCCCGAGGAACTCTCCGAACGGGGTGTTCGCACCCGCGGCACGATCAACGCGGAGGACGGCGGCACAGCCGCGCTGCGGGCTCTCGACCGAGCGGCCGTCGACGGAGGCCGCAGGGGCCATGCCGGCTCGCCAACGCGCCTTCAACGCGGAGACGGCCCTGTCGGCCGTCCGGCAATCGGGATAGGCGAGGGATACGAGCAGGGCCGGTCCGTTCTTGCCTTGATAGTCCGCCACGATACCGCCGGCATAAGCCGGGACGCCGTCCCGTCCGCGCTCGCGCTGATCCTCGATCGCCTTCCTCTGCGCGGCCAGATCGGTCGTCGCCGACAGGAGGGCGGCAGGATCGTCGGGGGTGATCCCCATCAGCGGCGTCACGACGGCCGCTTGAAGGATCGCGCCCGGGTCGCGCTCATCCGCGGCGGCCAGACCCGTCAGCGCTGTGGCGACCGCCTCGTGATCCGCCGCGCTCCGACCGACCCCGACGCGTGTCTCCAGATCTGCGGCCGCGGACGCCTGCGCGACGACGCGATCGATCGCCAGGATCGCGCTGGTCTCGCCCATCGGGCCGGACCAGGGATCGGTCGGCTGCCGGGCCCTGAGATTCAGGGCGCGCGGCTCACCGTTGGCGAGAATGCGCGGCGCGGTCGAGACCGGCCGGAAGTTCCTGTCCTTCAGCTTGGCGACCAGAGTGTCGGCTGCCGCCTTCGTCGCCAGACCCCAGTAACTCACGCGCGCCGGAGGCTGGCCGAAGGCCGCGAAATACGAGATGTCCTCGAACGGGATGCCGGCCTTCTCGGTCCATGTCTGCGCGCTGCCGTAGCTGAGGGCGTTCAGCGGGCGGATGCTCTGCGCGAAGGCCATGCGCCGCAGGCCGGCGTCGCTCAGCGCACCGCCGGCGGCCCTGGACAGCGCCTGGACGTCCATGAAGACGATCGGCATCGGGTCAGGCGTCGCCAGGACGGAATCCGGCACCGCGCGGAGAGCCGCCTCCAGAGTGCTGGCCGCCCGCGCCGCCGGCGCGATCATCAGGACTGAGAAGGACACGACGACGAGGCGGGATGAAACTGAGCGCCAGAGAGGTCGTGTCACGTCGAATCCCATGCTCCAGGTCCCTCGGGAGCGCCGCTGCCCGTCTGCCGGTCATGGCGATGACCGCGTCGGGCAAGAAGAGATCTCCGCAGTGCTCACCTGATCATTGCTGGACAGGCTCTCTTCTGTCTCCCTCAGTCGATTTTAGCTGAGCCGCTCTCGGCTTCCACTAGTGAGGGTGACCTATTGACCGCGCCGCCCGGATCGCCGCCGATCTGACGCCCGGCACCGTCGAGACGAGCGACGATCGATGGAGGCGTCGGCTCGGTGGGAGCCGCAACGTGACTTCGGCCTCCGCGTGTCGCCCCCGCGCGCCGATCCTCTCACGCGAGCGATTCTCCGGTCCGATCGCGCATCGTGAGGACTGCGGCGAGCGAGATGGCCGACAGCACGGCGACGTAGAGGCCCGGCCCCGTGGGCCAGGCCAGGTGGTGGACGATCCACGTCGCGGCCATCGGGGCGGTGCCCCCGACCAGCGCCATCGAGGCGTTGAAGCTGATCGCCAGGGCCGTGCAGCGCGAGCGGTGCTGGAACATCTCGACGAACGCCGTCGGCACGACGGCGGCGTTGCCGGCGATCAGGATCGCGAACGCGACCTGGCTCAGGACGATCAGAAGCGTGTCGCCGGTGGTCAGCAGCATGAAGAGCGGCCACGACAGGATTGTCAGGCCCGCCCCGGTCAGGACCAGAATACGCTTGCGCCCGAAGCGGTCGGACAGGGCTCCGGCGATCGGGATGCACACGGCTTGAACCACCATGGCGAGCGAGTTGATGAGAAACGCCGTGTGTTGCGGCAGGCCCGACACGGTGTGCATGAACGTCACGAGGTAGACGAACACCACGTAGAAGCCGCACGCCAGGCCGAGATTCATCGCGAAGGCGCGCAGCATGGCGGAGCCGTCGATCTCGACGGCCGTGCGCAGCGGTGAGCGCTGGTCCGTCGGTGCCCGATCTTCGCGAAACACGGTCTCGACGTGATCGTCGTCGATATGGCGACGCAGAGCGAAGATGAAGACGCCGAGCACGATCCCGAAGAGGAACGGCAGGCGCCAGCCCCACTGGTGCACGTCTTCCGGCGTGAGCAGGCCGGTGACGAGCGTCCCGGCAATGGAGCCGAGCAGGATCCCCCCGGCGGCCCCGATGCAGGCGAGGCTGCCGGTCAGGCCGCGGCGCGCCGGTGCTGCGGTCTCGGACAGGAAGATGGCCGAGGAGGTGTACTCGCCGCCGACGGAGAGACCCTGGCCGAGCCGCAGCACCACGAGCAGGACGGGCGCGAGGAGTCCGGCCGACGCGTAGGTGGGCAGGCAGCCCATCAGGAAGGTCGAGACGGCCATGAGGCCTGCCGACAGCAGGAGTGCCGTCTTCCGGCCGTAGCGGTCGCCGATGTGGCCGAACACGATGCCGCCGATCGGGCGCATGAAGAAGGCGGCGGCGAACACCGCGAAGGCCGAGAGCAGCGACGTCGTGGGGCTGTCGGACGGGAAGAAGTTCCGGCCGATGACGGCACTGAAGTACCCGTAGGTGGCGAAATCGTACCATTCGAGCGTGTTGCCGATGGCGCCCGCGACCACGGAACGGCGCCGCGCCGCGCCGGGGACCTTCGGGCCGTCGGCGATCGCGTCGGAACTGATCGGGAGCGGCGGCTCACCGTACGGAGGGGTGGATTGCATGATGCGCCCGCCTTGCCGCCGAATTCAGTCTAGACGCTAGACTGAAACGCCAAGCTTGGCGAGACCATTGGAAAAGGACGACATCGCTCTTCCGCTCGACAGTTAATAGGCGCGGGGCAGCCTCGCGCGGGCGAGCCCGCCAGGGCCGCACGCCCCTCCGTCCTCCGCGGCCAGACCGCGATCGGGAAGCCCTCCGTCCTCACGGTGCCTCGGCGTCGGCGGGAAGATCCGGAGCTTCGGCCGCCGCTGCGAACGCCCGCCGGGCCCGCTCGATCTCGGCGTGGTGCGTCTCGGCCCAGATCCACACGCCGCAGAACGCGGCGCCCAGGCTCCGGCCCAGCGGCGTCAGCGTGTAGTCCACGCGCGGCGGGATCACCGGATGCACCGTCCGCCGGACGAGACCGTCCCGCTCCATCTGGCGGACGGTCTGCGTCAGCATCTTCTGGCTGATCCGGCCCACGGCCCGGCCGAGCTGCGTGAACCGGAGGGTGCCGTGCTCCTCCAGGGCCTCGAGGATCAGCATGGTCCACTTGTCGGCCACTTGGCCGATGATGTCGTTCACCAGGGCCTCGATCGCCGGATCGACGTCCTGCGGGGGTGGCCCGCGCCGCTTCGCCTCGATCGCGGGATCCGGGGCAGCCCTGCGCATTCGACACTCTCCTTTCGGTGCGTACAAATCTTTTCGGTGCCTACTTCAGGGCGGAGAGTGTCAACCATACTCTCTGCGGCGACAACAACGGGGTCGCCATCATGAAAACCTCCGGCAACACGATCCTCATCACGGGCGGCGGGTCCGGGATCGGAGCCGCGCTCGCCCATCGCTTCCACGACCTCGGCAACACCGTCATCGTCGCCGGTCGCCGCGTGGAGGCGCTGGAACGGGTCACGGCCGGCCGCCCGGGCCTGCACGCGATGCCCCTCGACATCGCGGATGCCGGAGACATCGCGGCGTTCGCCCGGCGCGTCACGGCCGAGCACCCGGCCCTGAACGTGGTGATCAACAACGCCGGCATCATGCGCTTCGAGGCGCTGGATCAGGCGCGCGACCTCTCCGACGCGGAGGCGACGATCACCACCAACCTGCTCGGCCCGATCCGTCTGACGGATGCCCTCGTCGCGCATCTGGTCACACGGCCGGACGCGGCGCTGATCAACGTGTCGTCCGGGCTGGCCTTCGTGCCCCTGACGACCACACCGACCTACTCGGCGACGAAGGCGGCGATCCACAGCTACACGGTCTCGCTGCGCGAGGTCCTCAAGGGCCGGGTCGAGGTGATCGAGCTGGTGCCGCCGGCGGTCCAGACGGATCTCACGCCCGGCCAGGCCACCCGTGCGGGCTACCTACCGCTGGCCGACTTCATCGACGAGGTGATGGCCCTGTTCCAGCAGCAGCCGACGCCGGCCGAGATCCTGGTGCAGCGCGTCGCCTTCCAGCGCAACGCCGAGGCCGAGCACCGCTTCGACGCGGCCGTCGCGACCCTGAACGAGGCCGCTCGCGCGGCCCGCGCGGCGCAGGAATGAGGTGCGCGCGGAGATCCGCGAGGAGATCCGCGTCGCCGCGCGCGGGCGCGACCCGTGTTTCATCAGTTCAGCCTGGAGACGATCGATGCCGTTCGCCAATTTCAAGATCCCGCAGGGCATGATGACCGGTCCGCAGAAGGCGGATCTGATCCACCGCACGACGGATCTGCTGGTCTCCTTCTTCGGGGAGGCCGCGCGCCCGCACACCATGGTCTTGGTCGACGAGGTCGTGGATGGCGGCTACGGGCGCGCGGACGAGGTCTTCGATCTCGAGGCCCTGCGACGCCTGCGGGCGCACCACGAGACGGGTTCGCGCTGACGGCCTCCACATCGTGCCGGCGGCCCTGCTCGGAGCCGTCGACGATCTCGTCGCGCGCGTCCGTCCCCGGACCGCGCGCCGGGCGCCGTTCCGACGGGACTAGGAGGGAGCGCCGTTGCGTGAGACTCTGGGCCTGCCCCGGCGGGCGGGGCGAGGCGGAGTGCCATGCGATGAGCCAGGACGACGAATCGCCGCCGGCGCGGCGCCGCTTCCTCGCACAAGGCGCGGCGGCGGCCGCGGCCGTCCTCGCGGGCGGGCCGGCCCGATCGGACGAGGCGGCGCCTCCGGCCGTGCCCGAATGGATGAAGGTCCCGGGCGCCGATGTCGGCAGCCAGACCTACGGCCGGCCCTCGCGCTTCGAGGAGGGCGTCATCCGCAACGTCCCGAAGGGTCTGAAGCAGTACATCTCGGCGTCGAGCCGCACGCCGCTGCAGGATCTCGACGGCATCCTGACGCCCAACGGCCTGTTCTACGAGCGCCACCACGGCGGCATTCCGGACATCGATCCCGCCCAGCACCGGCTGATGATCCACGGACTCGTCGAGACGCCGCTCATCCTGACGATGGACGACATCCGCCGCTTCCCGTCGGAGTCGCACATCTACTTTCTCGAATGCTCGGGCAACCCGGGCTTCGAGGCGATCAAGGGCAAGACGGCGTCGGACCTCGTCGGCCTCGTCAGCTGCGCCGAATGGACCGGCGTGCGCCTCGCGACGGTCCTGGCGGAGGCCGGGCTCAAGCCAGACGCGCGGTGGGTCGTGGCCGAGGGCGCGGACGCCGCCGCGCTGACCCGCAGTATCCCGATCGCAAAGTGCCTCGACGACGCCCTGCTGGTCTACAGCCAGAACGGCGAGCGGCTGCGCCCCCAGCAGGGCTACCCGCTCCGGGTGCTGCTGCCCGGCTACGAGGGCAACATGAGCGTGAAGTGGTTGCGCCGGCTCAACGTCACGGCGGAGCCGGCCTATTCCCGCGAGGAGACGTCGAAGTACACCGACCTGATGCCGGACGGCACGGCGCGGCAATTCACCTTCGTGATGGAGGCCAAGTCGATCATCACGCGGCCCTCGGGCACGCAGCGGATCGCCCCCGGTTTCCACGAGATCACCGGCCTCGCCTGGAGCGGGCGCGGGCGGATCCGCGGCGTGCAGGTCTCGACGGACGGGGGCGGGAGCTGGCGCGACGCCGCCTTGCAGGAGCCGGTGCTCAACCGGGCGCTGACGCGGTTCCGCCTGCCCTGGCGCTGGGACGGGACGCCGACGACCATCGCGAGCCGGGCGATCGACGAGACCGGCTACGTGCAGCCGGGCTTCGAGGCGCTGACGGCGGTGCGCGGCCTCAAATCCTTCTACCACAACAACGCGGTCGTGCCCTGGCGCATCGCCGCGGACGGCGAGGTGGCCAATGGCTATGCGTGAAGCCCGCGCCGCCGCGGGGATCGCCCTGGCGCTCGCCTGCGCCGGGCCGGCACGGGCGACGGAGCGCCTCGGGATCGGGCGTCCGGCCACGGAGGCCGAGATCGCCGCCTGGAACATCGACGTCGACCGGGACGGCCGGAAGCTGCCGCCCGGACACGGCAGCGTCGCCCACGGCCGAGAGGTCTTCGAGACCCAATGCGCCTCGTGTCACGGCAGCCGGGGCGAGGGCGGGACCGGCGAGCGGCTGGCCGGCGGCCAGGGCACGCTCGCCTCGGCGAAACCGCTCAAGACCGTCGGCAGCTTCTGGCCCTACGCGCCGACCCTGTTCGACTACATCCGGCGGGCGATGCCGATGAACGCCCCGCAATCGCTCAGCGCCGACGACGTCTACGCGGTCTCGGGCTACGTCCTGTACCTGAACGGGCTCGTCCCGGAGGGCGCCGTGCTCGATGCCGCCACCCTGGCCGCCGTCCGCATGCCGAACCGCGACGGGTTCGTGCCGGATCCCAGGCCGGATGTGAGACCCTGACGGGAGCGGCGTACCCGATCAGGCCGCCCCGGCCCCGCCCGCCGCCGGGGCGCCACGATGCTGTGGCCGTTCCGCCACTGTCGTCGCAACATTATTACATTCGGTTGCCGGGGCGTTGACCCGGCCGGTCGCCGCGGCAAGTATTTTCCTGCCAAGGTTATCCGGGCACGGTCCGGAGCCGGGGTGGTAATCCGGTGCGCGCTGCGCGGTGCGTCCGGATCTGCCCCGCACCTGTCGACTGGGCGCGCCCGTTCCCCGCGGCCGCCGGTGCCGCGCACCGGGACGGTCCGGCGGCGGCGATGACGCGCGTCACGGGAGGCGGCCTTCGGCGCGACGACGTTCCTCGGGCGCGGTGCCCCAGCGGAGCGCGCGGTGCCGCCCGTCCGGGCGTGACGCCGCCCGCCTCCGCGTGGCCGCGCGCCGGCAGCAGCGAGTGTGTGGTGGCGAGTTCTGGACGATTGTCGTTCCGCGAGAGTCCCAGGCCGCGCCGGGGATGCGCCCGCCCTGCCGGGGCGCGGCGCGGCAGCCCGCGCCTGGCCCTGGCGGCCATGCTGTCCGCCGGCGTGCCGGTCGGGGAGGTCCGCGCGCAGGAGAGCGTGACCCTGGAGGAACTGTCGGTCGAGCATGTCGGCGAGGGCGCCGCCCGGACGACGGCGTCCGGGCGCGGCAGCATCGGCCTGGTCGGTCCGACACCGGGCTACGGCGCCGGCGCGGCGGTCAGCGCGACGCGCACGGCCACACCGCAGATCGACGTGCCCGTGGCCGTGTCGGTGGCGCCGCGCGAGACGATCACCGACATCGCCGCCACCCGCGTCGACCGGGTCTTCGACTACCTGCCCGGCGTCACTCGCCAGAACAATTTCGGCGGCCTGTCGATCTTCAGCTACGCCATCCGCGGCGTGACCACCTCCGAGATCTACAAGAACGGCTTCCCCCTCAATCGCGGGACGCCGCCGCCGCCGGACGCCCAGAACATCGAGCGCATCGAGGTGCTCAAGGGGCCGGGAGCGGCCCTGTTCGGGCGCAGCGACCCCGGCGGGCTGGTCAACCTGATCACCAAGCAGCCGACCGCCGAGCGGTTCGTCGAGTTCGGCAATCAGGTCGACTCGTTCGGCCTGACCCGGGGCACGATCGATGCCGGCGGTGCGCTGAGCGCGGACGGCACGGTGCTCTACCGCTTCAACCTCGCCGCCCAGGGTGCGGGCAGCTTCCGCGACTTCGTGGACAGTGACCGGCTCCTCGTCGCGCCGGTGGTGAGCTGGCAGGTCACCCCGGACACGCGGATCACGGTCGAGACCGAGTTCGTGAAGAACCGGATCGTCTTCGACCGGGGCGTCATCGCGCTGAACCGGCAACTCGGGTTCCTGCCCGTCTCCCGCTTCCTCGGCGAGCCCGGGCAGAGCACCTATCAGAACAACAACACGTTGCAGGTCCGCGTCGACCACCGCTTCGACGAGAACTGGCAGCTTCGCCTCGCGACCTACTTCAACACGGGCGATCTCGCGGGCGAGTCGGCGGAGATCCGCGCCATCGCTGCCGACAACCGCACGGTCTCGCGCGACCGCAACGTGCGCGACTACCGCTGGGACGTGGCCGTCGGGCAGGCCGACCTCGTCGGGCGCTTCGATACCGCCGGCATCGGCCACACGCTACTGCTCGGCATGGACCGGGAGAGCACCGACAGCCGCACGCAGTACTTCCGCTCGAACTTCCGCACGAGCCCGTTCGCCCTGGACATCTACGCCCCGGTCTACGGTCATGCGCTGCCGCCGATCACCATCCCGCGCAACAACCTGGAGCGGATCACCAACACCGGCCTCTACGCGCAGGACGAGATCGTCCTGAGCCCCGAATGGCGGGCGCTCGTCGGTGTGCGCCTCGACATCTTCGAGCAGAGCTTCCGCGAGCGCGCCGTCCGCAGTCAGGTCGACCAGTCGCGGGTCGCCGCGTCGCCCCGGGCGGGCCTCGTCTACCGGCCGATCCCGGAACTCGCCCTCTACACCAACGTCGGCACGAGCTTCCGGCCGAACATCGGCCCCGACGCCGCCGCCGTGACCCGCGGCACGGCCCTGCCGCCCGAGACCGGCCTCGGCTACGAGGTCGGCGCCAAGTCCGAGCTGTTCGGCGGCAGCCTGCTCCTCACCGCCGCCGCCTTCCGGGTGGAGCGGGAGAACGTGCTCACGCCCGATCCCGCCAATACCGGCTTCTCCCTCGCCGCCGGGGCCGTCCGCAGCCAGGGGTTCGAGCTGACGGCCCAGGGGCAGATCACGCCGGAGCTGAAGCTCCTGGCCGGCTACGTCTACGCCGACGCCCGGGTGACCAAGGACAACGTGCTCCCGGTCGGAGCCCCGCTCATCAACGTGCCGCGCCATTCCGGCAGCCTCCTCGCGGTCTACGAGCCGGAGGGGGCGTGGCGCGGCTTCGGTATCGGAGGCGGCGTGCGGGGCGTGGGCGCGCGCGCCGGCGACGCGGCCGGCTCCGGCTTCACCCTGCCGGCCTACGTCGCGGTCGACGCGCTCGCCTACTACCGCTTCGACAATGCCCGGATCGCGCTCAACGTCGAGAACATCTTCGACACCGCGTACTACGAGAGTTCGCTGAACGTGTTCCGGGTCTATCCGGGCTCGCCCCGGCGGATCACGGGCTCGGTGACGGTGCGGTTCTGATGGCGGGCCCGCGGCCCCCGTCCAGGCAGCCGCCGGGATCGTCGCGCCGGCGAGAGGACGCGCCTGCGGGACTCCGCAGGCCGACCGCTTCTGCGCTATGTCGGATTCTGTGCTGCACGGCAGCAGCGACGCGACAGGCCCGGGCAACGGGGCCGAGGGGACGGTATTCGGGTGGGTAAGGCTTTGATGGAAGCGATCGTCCCGTCCGATGGCACGGCGCCCCGCGTCGTGCGGCGCCGCATCGTTCTGCTCTACCTCGTCCTGATCGCGGCCAACGTCGCCGCCTGGTCCTGGGCCTACAGCCTGTTCGCGGGGCAGCCGGCCCTGCTCTCGACCGCGCTGCTGGCCTACGTCTTCGGG
>NZ_LMPY01000055.1:0-9767 GCF_001424445.1 Methylobacterium sp. Leaf361
GCGCTCGCCCGACCGGCTCCGGCGGCCAAGCTACCCGTAGAGCAGAGGCCGACCCTGCACTAATTTTGAACTCGGACCACCTCGTGGGGGCAGGTCACTCGCACAAATGCCCGCCGCATCGGCCCTCACGGCCTATCTCATTGTTATCCTCGGTCTCGCGGTCACACCCGGTCCGAACATGATCTATCTGATTTCACGCTCCATCGCGCAGGGTCGCACCGCCGGTATTGTCTCGCTCGGCGGCAGCGCACTGGGCTTCGTCGTTTACATGGCCTGCGCAGCCTTCGGTATCACGGCCCTGCTGTTGGCTGTTCCACTGGCCTTCGATGCGCTTCGTTTCGCCGGGGCGGGCTATCTCCTGTTCCTCGCCTGGCAGGCGGTGCGGCCGGGTGGACGCTCGCCCTTCGAGGGAAGCCGGCATTCCGGAAGCCGCGGGGAGCGGGTCTTCGTCATGGGCTTCGTGACGACCATCCTGAACCCGAAGGCCGCGCTGCTCTACCTGGCGCTGCTGCCGCAATTCGTCGTGCCGGGGCGCGGCAGCGTTCTATCCCAGACCTTGGTGCTCGGTCTGATTCATATCGCCCTGAACGTCGCGCTGGGTGTGGTCATCGCGAGCACTGCCAGTGCCCTTGCGGCTGGATTGGCCAAGCGCCCGTCCTGGCTGCTGGCCCAACGCTGGGCGATGGGTAGCCTGCTGGCTGCGTTCTCGGTCAAGCTCGTCACCGAGGCATAAGGGCGTCGTGACGACCTACCTCGCCACTTACGGCACGCTGGGACCCGGTCGCCCCAACCATCATCAACTCGCCGGCCTCGACGGCCGCTGGTTCAAAGGGATCGCCCGGGGCAAACTCGTCCAAGCCGGCTGGGGCGCAGATCTGGGATTTCCGGGTCTGCAGCTCGACCACGGTGGCGAATGCATCGAAGTCGATGTGCTCGCCTCCTCCGACCTGCCGAGACACTGGCCGAACCTCGATGCCTTTGAGGGAGAAGGCTACCGACGGGTCTCGGCGCCCATTGAGACCTCCGACGGTATTGTCGAAGCCTGGATCTACGTGCTGGCTTCGGTTCAGCGGACGTAGGCTTGGGGATCTGCGCTGTCGGAGGGGCTTTTGTAGGCCTCCAGGAGCGCTTGCGATGGCTCGATGTTGAAGTTCACGCCGCGAGGCGGAACGGGCGATTGAAGCCATTTCCGATATAGGTTCATGATCTCGCCACTGCGATAGATATCTGCCGTAGCTTGGTCTACGATCCGCTTGAAGGTGGTGTCGTCCTTACGCAGGACGACCCCGAAGGGCTCGGGAGCGGACAGCGCCTCCTTGCTAATGACGTAGGCGCTCGGATCCTTCGACTGGGCGACCATCACGCTTAGCTGGACATCGTCCGTCGCGAATGCTGCTACGCGCCCACTCTCGACGAGCAGAAATCCCTCGAGGACATCCCTCACCGGCTGGACGGCAAGGCCGAGCCCGCGCTCCTGGTTAGCCTTGTTGACCATCAGCAGATTGGTCGATCCAGATACAGCGGCGACTGATTTTCCCTGCAGCGATGCAACATCGTCAAGCTTCTGATCCTTGCGAGACACGAACCGCGTGGCGCTCAGGAAATGGGTGTTGGTGAAAGAGACTTGCTTCTGCCTGTCTGCATTGTTGGTCGTCGTCGAGCACTCGAGATCGATTGTGCCGTTGGCGATTAATGGGATCCGCGTCGCCGGAACTACCGTATTTGTAGTGATCCGTATCTGCGGGAGGTTCAGGTGCTTACGAACCGTCTCGGCGACGCTGCGGCAGATGTCGACCGTGAACCCGACATAGTTCTGGTTGCCGTCCAAGTAGCTGAACGGTACCGCACTGTCGCGGACCCCCAGCGCGATGGTTCGCGTTTCCTGAATTTTCTTCAATGTACCTGTTAGCTCGTCCGCCTGTGCTGCGGGTAAAATTACAAGGCTGGCCATGAAATAGATGGTCGAGAATCTCAAGTGAGATAGATCCAATGCTTATGAGATGCTGTGGTCACAGGTAAGGAAAATTGATGTTGTCAGATCTCTGGTCGGACCTGCACCACCTTTCATCGTTAGGCGTGAGAAGCCGCTTCCAGGATCCGCTCGGCCAGCCGCAGGTGGGGGCGATCGATCATCTTTCCCTCAAGCATCAGGACCCCCGCGCTTGGGCTTTCCTTAAATAGGCGGCACACGGACTCAGCCCATTTCACGCGTTCCGGCGTGGGCGCGAAGGCCTCCCTAACCACGGTCAGCTGATCCGGATGGATGCAAAGCTTGCCGACGAAACCGTCACGCACGGCCACCTCGGTTTCACGCTGCAGGCCGACAGGATCACGCGGATCCGGCCACGGCGTATCGATCGCCGAAACCTGGGCCTGAGCTGCAGCTACGAGTAGAGCGGCGCGTGCCGCCGAGACCGGAGCCGTTAGAGTTCCGTCCGCAGACCGGGGCGATATCCCGAAGTCGGCGGCGAGATCCTCGGCTCCGAATAGCAGTGCCTGGAGCCTCCGTGTGACGCCTGCATACGACATATCCGCGAGCGATGCCGCGGTCTCAGTGACCAACGCCAGGATGCCAGTGGAACCAATAGATCGGCCGGAGGCTGCCTCGAAGGCTTCCAGATGATGGTCGAGGGCGCGTAGGTCGTCCGGCCCAGTGCACTTCGGCAGCAGGATCGCGCTTGGACCATGGGGAACCACGGCTGCTAGATCGTGGATGTACCAAAGTGTATCCCGCGGATTGACGCGGACGACGAGCCGACCCGGTTCGCTTGCTCCCGCCAGCTGATCGGCGGCGAGCGTGCGGGCAGCCTCCTTGGCACTCGGCGCGACGCTGTCCTCGAGGTCTAGGATGACGATGTCGGCCGAAGATGAGAGCGCCTTCCCGACCTTCCGCTCGGAGTCGGCGGGCGCGAACAGCAGGGTGCGGAGCTTCATGATGGATTGGCCCCTCCAGGGCACGATAGCGGAACGACTAGGCGCCGTTCCGGTTGGGGATGAGCTTTGCTCTGCCAGGTCGGGAGGTCGCCGTGACCATCCAGCAGTTCGCTCCTGGCAGCGACGGCGTGATACTCGACGGCGCCCCCGTCGGGTCTCTGGTGCGTGAGGTCGGCCGCAACAACGCTGTGCGCAAATGGCTGGTCGGGCTCTTCGATGAGACGTCACCAGCTGAGCGATTGGTACCCTACACGGCGCACCGGCACGCCTTCGGGATGCGCGAGGCGGCACTGGAGCGGCTTGGCATCCAAGGGGCTGACGCGACTGCCGAGCCGATTGGATGAATGCGATCAATGTCGCGGTGGTGCTCGTGAGCGTCGAACGTGTGCTTGAGGCTGCGGGCCTGGAGTGCGCGTTCGAGGACTGCACCGTCGCGGCTTTCACGGCAGCCTTTGTGGTGGTGGCCGTAGATCTACGGGCATGCCTGCCGGCCTTTCCATCCCTGAGAACGGCGGCAGGGTGGGATCGGGTTTCGGAAGCGGAAGGGACCAATCTGGCGCCAGCTTCGTTGTGCGTCGTCAGACCATTCCGCTCAGGGACCAAACGTGCGCAGTCTCATCCTTGCTTTCAGCCTCGTCGCTATCGCCGCCCCCGCCTTAGCGCAGGCGCCTGGACGCGGGAACGCGGACCTGCAGACCAACTGTGCAGGTGACGCCCTTCAATTCTGCGCTGGCATTGATCCAAACAGTCCGCAGATGGATGCCTGCTTCAAGAAGAACATGAGCAGGATGTCCCCGAATTGCCGCCGCGCGATCGATGCTTACGAGAAGGCCGGTGGTAAGTAGCCATTCGAAACTCGGTCACAACCCGGCTGCCGCGAAGGGGGCGAACCTCTGCTCCGCGGCGGAAGGGATAAATCACCGAGTCGAGCCGTTTGCGCATCAGCGAATTCCCCCGACAGCCGGCGCGTGGCGCGTCGGATGTCCTTGATCACGGCTTATGCCGGCTTCCGCGCCGGCCCGGACGTCTGTTTCATCTTCGCTCCTGGGGGCTACGATGAACCAGCCATCCTCTGTTCGTGAAGACCCTCGATCTGTCTCAGGAGTGCTGACGGCGGGCAAATCGGGACGACGATGCGGGTCGGATTGGGCATCCGGAACTCCGATGATGAGGCGGAGCGCTACATGCCGCCTAGTTGAGCCAGGAATATGGAAATCCGTGCGCGCGTAAACATGCCTTTCCGGCTTTCAGTCGCTCGCCGTTGCTCCATTTACAATAGCGGCCCGCCACAAGGCGGCCTTGGTCGAGGGCGGCTCGCCGAACTCCAGCAGGAATGACACGATCGTCGCCGGATCATCGGTGATACGCACCGCTTCGTCGAACACGGTCGCCGCCCGCTCGCCGGCAAGCTGCCGTAGCAATGGCAGCAAGGGCTTCTTTCGGCCCATATCGACGACCTGGTTGCACGGCAGGTCCCAGAAGCCCGGCGTCGAGTTAAACAGCACCATCGGCGTCGGCGCCGTCTTGTCGGCACGGTAATAGTTCTGGGTTGCGTCTTGGAAGACCTCCTGCACCGTCCCCGCGTTGCCTTCCGCGAAGATGATCCCGCCATCTGCGACGGTGACGAGCCCGTCCTCTCGCAGGCTGTTGTAGAAAAACTTGCCGATGTGGGTCGCGAACAGGTTCGGCGGCTCATGACCATAGAGCCAGGTCGGGATGCCAAGATTGCTGCTCTCTGTCGGCGCGGCAGCGCGCCAGTCGCCGAGCAGACGTTGGCGTACTTCGCATGCGGTGCTCAACCATTGGTGCGACGCCGTGAACTTGGGCGCGGCGACGAGGATCGCCATCGCGTCGTCGAGCGCCGGGTCGGGGAAGCCGGCGAGGAACGCGCCCAGGTTTGCAGCCTCCATGAACCCCGGCCCACCTCCCGTCACGATCATGCGTCCCTTTCGGGACAACTCGCGAGCGAGTTTGGCGACCGCCAGGAAGCCCGCATCGGTGCGGTCTCGGTCGTGACCGCCCATGACTGCTACTGCTGGCCGCCGCGCGCTCTGCAGGAATCGCTGGACCGAGCGTTCCATCGCGGCGTCATGGACCCGCGCGGCAATCGTGTCGGCGAAGCCGATCGGCTTCGGCACCTTCTTCGCCGGGTCCATGAACCAGAAATAGGCGTGGTGGTCGAAGCTCTTCTCCCACGACCCCTCGGCCGCCGGATCGTAGCCGGCATAGATGTCGGCCACGCTGTAGACGTCGGGCCGATACATGTCGAACGGCACGTCGCCGCGCCGTCCGAGCACCGTCGCCCCCTGTTCGGCGGCCTGCGCCGCGGTGACGGGGGAGAGCGCCGCGCCGACCAGAACGCAGCCATCGAGGCGCGCGCTAGCGAGCTCCTTTTCGTATCTGCGCAGATCGAGGCCGATGAGGACGGCTGGCGCTCGGCCGGTGTCCGCGAGCCACGCCGTCAGGCTCGCGTCATCGGTGATCTCTGCTGCCATGGATTATCTCCTCCAACCGTCGCCATTAGTTGCGCGACGACTTGTTATTGCAATCGTCACGATACACGCTTCGATTGCCTTAGGTGAGAGCAGATGCAGCCGATCCGGTCGGCTGCGCCGTCGGGGAGAGATGACGCCATGCGGATCGCATCCTTCAACGTCGAGAACCTGTTCGAGCGGGCGGTCGCGCTTAACCAGGACCAGTGGACGAGCAACCAGGGAGAGAATCCGTCGCGCTGGGCGGCGGGCCGCGAGACATTGGAGATCTATTCGAAGCTCAACGCGCTGCTGCGCAAACAGACCTACACGCCGGCTGATCAGGCGCAGATCATCGAGTACCTCATCGCGCTCGGTCTGGAGAAGAGCGACGAGAGCAAGCTCGTCATCCTCCGACGCAATCGCGGGTCGCTGGTCAAGCGGCCGCGCGGCGCGCCGTTGCAGGTCGTCGCGGGGGGGCGGGACGACTGGATCGGCTGGCTCGAGCTCAAGCGCGAAGCCGTCGACGAAGTGGCGACGCAGAACACGGCGCGCGTCTTGAAGGAGGTCGACGCCGACATCGTCGTGGTGGTCGAAGCCGAGCATCGCATCTCGCTCTGCCGGTTCAACGAGCAGGTCCTCGAAAGGATCGGCGGTCGCCCCTACGATCACGTCATGCTGGTGGACGGCAATGACGAGCGTGGGATCGACGTCGGCCTGATGACGCGCTCTTTGGCCGTGATCGACAGCGTCCGCAGCCACGTCGACGACCGTCTGGGCAAGGAGTCCGTCTTTAGCCGTGACTGCCCGGAGTTTCATCTCCGGCTCGCCTCGGGCGAAGAACTCGTCGTCCTGGCGAATCACCTGAAGAGCAAGGGCTACGGCACTCCTGCCCAATCCAACGCCAAGCGCGAGGCGCAGGCGCGCCGCGTGCGTGAGATCTACGAAGGGCTGCGCAAGACGGGCCACGCTCATATCGTGATCGCCGGAGACTTCAACGATACGCCCGATAGCGGCCCGCTCGCCCCGCTTCTGGGCGAAGGGTCGGACCTCAAGGACATCAGCGCTCACCCGAACTTCGACGACGGTGGAAGGCCGGGCACCTATGCGAACGGCACTAAGAGCAACAAGATCGACTACATCCTGTTCTCGCCGGCTCTCTTCGAGCGCGTGACCGCTGGGGGCATCGATCGGCGCGGCGTCTGGGGTGGGAAGAACGGCACCCTCTGGCCGCACTTTCCGGAAATGACGCAGGCGAGCCAAGCAGCGTCCGATCACGCGGCGGTCTGGGCCGACCTCGACCTCTGACGGCCTTGCGGGCGCTCTTGAGGGGTGAGTTCGACCCCGTCCTACTTGGAGCCCTGCGCAGCCACCTGCAGGGTGCCATCGGAAAGCGGCCGCTGAAGCTCACACGCCACGCTCCAGGACGCGGTCAGCGAGGAGATCGGCACGTTCGAGGTGCCGGTCGGCGGCCGCCGCTTCCGCGCCGCGAAATCCTCCTCTGTTGTAGCAGAACGTAAGGTGAATACGGAGGGAGCGTTGGCCATATCCCCGGTCATCGTCGCCGCGCCCATGATGCAAGTTGAGGATGCCGCCCGAGAGCTTGAGCTTGCTGCCCAGAAGCGGACTTACTGAGCGTCCGCAACGCGACCGTAGACGGTCCAGCCTTTGGGATCCTCGCGCATGTCGAAGGTCTGCGGCGGGACGTTGCTGTTGGCCGCGTCCGGCATCGCCTACCCCTTCGCCGGATGCGCCAGCAGGATCGCCGTCCGGACCATGTTGCGTTTCCAGGCCAGCTTGTCGGTGGTCAGCGCCTCGGCCGCACGGGTGTTGGTGCGGAGCGTCTCGACGAGGTCGAGGACCCAGTCCCTCGCCAGCGGGTAGGCCTCAGTCGCCAGATCCGCGAGCACCGCGTCGTCGATCTCTTGGTCGGTGACCTCGGCGGCCCTTGCGCAGCTCGGAGACGGTCGGGGGTTCCTTAGCCATGGGTGGCCTATTGCAGCTTGGTCGACGTCGAGTCCACGAGGCTGAGGCGCACGGGCATGGCCCCGGGCCGGCATCATGCCCATCAGCGCAAGGCCGCTCTGTGGCCCGATTGTGTGCGCTGGCGAATCACGGCTTCTTCGTCTTGCTCATCGCTCCCGCGATTTGCATCGCGACCCGGTCCGCTGCGGCGATCAGCACCGCGTCGAGATGGTGGATGTAGCGAGACGTCACCCCATGCCCGGCGTGGCCCAGCATCGCGCCGATCGTGGAATCGCTGTATCCGAGATCACCGGCCGTCGAGGCGAAGGAGTGTCGAAGGGTGTGTGCCGTTACTCCCTCCAGGCCGGCACTGATCACGATACGCTCCAGAGCGTCGTCAAGGCTCGCAAAGGGTCCCTGCCCTCCCCGCGCTGTCGGCAGGACGTAAGCGGATCCTGGGGGCTGCTCAATGCCGTCCAGGATCAGCAGCACGGCCTTGCTGATCGGCCGAACCGAGGCGCCCTCCTTTGAGTCCTCAAGCCGCAGGCATGGCTCCGCTCGGTCGACCTCAGACCATCGCAGCTTCACGATTTCACCTAGGCGGCAGCCGGTCAGCGCCAGCAGCCGAACGCCGGCGATCGCCTGCCAACGCTCCTGAGAGCTCTCCTTCGCCTCAGCGAGCGCCTTGCCGAGCGCGGCGTACTCGTCCGGTGTCAGGCGGCGCTTGCGCTTCTTGTCCGCCGGCCGCTTCACCCCCGTGGCCGGATTCGCGGTGATGACGCGCTCGCTGACCGCGTAGCTCAGGATCCCGCCCAGCAGCCCCACGGTGCGCGCTGCAGTACCTGGGCCACCTTCGACCACCGCCTTGCCTCGGAAGCCGGTCTTGACGACGTCGGCGGTCTTGCCGGCCTGGACGTCGCGCACGAAGCGCTGCACGTCCGGCGCCGTCAGCTCAGCAACCAATCGGCGGCCCAGGAGCGGCCTAATGTGCCGCTCGATCCGACCCTTGTCGACGTAGAGGGTCGAGGGCTTCTTGGCTTGGCCGCCCTGCCCCATGATCAGGCCCTTGTCTGCCGCTGCGAGATAGGCGTCGCACAGCTCGGTCACTGTCAGCGAGCCGCGGCGTGTGGCGCGTTCTTCGGCCGGATCCTCGCCCTTCGCCACTTGACCCAGCAGCCCCTTCGCCTCGCGGCGGGCTTCATCGCCACGGCGTTCGCCCAGGACGACGCCGAGGCGGCCCGTCAGCAGTGGCGGCGCGTGGCCGATCAGCTCCGGCCGAAGGTCCCCAAGCTCGCCGCCCTGATGGACGAGGCTGAGCCGGACGTGCTGGCCTACATGGGCTTCCCCACCCAGCATCGGGTCAAGCTGCACTCCACGAACCCGCTGGAACGCCTCAANGTCCTACAACGGCGAGAAGGAAGCAGTGGCGGCGCGTGGCTGTCAGCTCCGGCCGAAGGTCCCCAAGCTCGCCGCCCTGATGGACGAGGCTGAGCCGGACGTGCTGGCCTACATGGGCTTCCCCACCCAGCATCGGGTCAAGCTGCACTCCACGAACCCGCTGGAACGCCTGAACGGTGAGATCAAACGCCGGACCGAGGTGGTCGGCATCTTCCCCAACGAGGCGGCCATCACACGCCTTGTGGGCGCAATCCTGCTGGAACAGAACGACGAGTGGGCCGTCCAGCGCTCCCGCTACATCACCCTGGAAAGCATCGCCCCAATCGGCGATGATCCCCTCGTCAGCCTGCCCAACCTGGCAGCCTGATCAATCCGGCCCCGGCCGGTGATCGTGGTGGCCACGCCGAAGCTACACCACGCCAGGGGACACAACCCACACGTTCGAATCGTGTCGGGTGCGCCGGGTGGGCGTGGATCGTCGAGGCGAAGCCCCGACCTGAATGCCCGGCATAACCCGCGTCACTTCTGCGTACGTCGGTGCTCCTTAGGCGTGATAACTCCGCCCGCTGCGGCGAGCGGCTTCTCAGGATAGCTATGCGGTACTCCGCTGGCTTAGGTCCGGAAG
The DNA here is from genome assembly GCF_001424445.1 of Methylobacterium sp. Leaf361. Taxonomy (NCBI): domain Bacteria; kingdom Pseudomonadati; phylum Pseudomonadota; class Alphaproteobacteria; order Hyphomicrobiales; family Methylobacteriaceae; genus Methylobacterium; species Methylobacterium sp. Leaf361. The sequence goes on from NZ_LMPY01000055.1 coordinate 9,394, forward strand.
GCCAATATCCCGGCCCTGAGTGGGGTCTGGCTCATTGCCGCCGATCCGGCATCTGACCTCAAACTGCGATCGTGCCGACATTTTGGCCCGGTCGGCGACCGATCTCACCTCACGCCTCGGCCGCTGTCTCGTCCGTTCGGCGCGCGTGACCGCTTTGCTCCGACGCCGTCCCGCTGACGACCATTGTCCCCGTCGTCACCAGCAGGCCGGCCACGGACGCCGCGTCCTGCAGGGCGGTGCGCACCACCTTGGCCGGGTCGACGATGCCGGCCTGGATCATGTCGACGTACTCTTCGGTCTGGGCGTTGAAGCCGAAGGTCTCCGAGGAGGTGTTGTCGGTGATCTTGCCGACCACGATCGAGCCTTCCACGCCC
>NZ_LMPY01000056.1:0-267074 GCF_001424445.1 Methylobacterium sp. Leaf361
GAGGCCGCCTGCTCCTGCGCCGAGGCCGCCTGCTCCTGCGCCGAGGCGCGGATCTCGGCCGCGGCCGCGTTCAGGTCCGCCGTCGCCGCCCGGTTCGTCCGCGCCAAGTCCGACAGACCCGAGACCATCGTGTTCAGCGTCGTGCTCAGACGGCCGATCTCGTCGCGCCCGCCCGCCGCCAGCTGGCCGGACAGGTCACCCTCGCCGACGCGGCCGACGAAGGCCATGACCGTCTCGAGCGGCCGCACCACCGCGCGGCTGATCAGCCACGTGATCAGGACCGCCAGCAGCACCGCGGCGGCCAGGGTCAGGTAGATCGAGAGGCGGGAGCGCTCGTAGACCTCTTGCGCGGCGCGCTGGCCCAGCGCCATGCCGCCGTCGAGCTGCGAGCGGAGGTTCTTGATCCCCTCGAGGAAGGGTGCCTGCAGCCGCGCGATCTCCGCGTTGCGGGCCTCGACCGCCGCGACGTCCTGCTGGGCGATGGCGGCGAACTGCGCCTCGCCCTGCGCCTTAACCTCGCGGAACGAGCCCTGGACCGCGGTCGCCGCCGCGGCGATGCGGTCCCAGGCCGCGACGCGCTCGGCGGATACGACCTGCGTCCGGTACTGGGTGGCGAGCTGGATCGTCGTGGCGAGCCGGTTCTCGACCTGGGCCGCGGTCTGGCGCCAAGCCGCCAGGGTGTCGCCGGCCTGGGTCGCGCGCCCCTGGGCCTGCATCAGCATCGTGATCACGGCCGTGCGGCGCAGGAGACCGAGGTCGCGCGCGTCGTTCCCGAGATCGTCGAGCTGGCGCAGGATCGTCATGTCCCGCCGGACGATCGCGTCGGTCGTGTCGCGCACCGCGCCGATCTGCTCCAGGGCGTAGAGGCCGAGCGCCACCACCACCACCGTGATGGCGAAGAAGCCGAGGAGGATGCGTTTTCCGATCGAGAGCGACACGGGCGGGGATGGCTCCGGTTGGGGCAGGCGGCCCGGTCAGGGCAGCGCGCGGCGCAGGAGGCGGGGGAGGTCGATGACGACGAAGTCGGGACGGCCGTCGCCCGCCGCCCCGGAGGCCGGGGCATAGACCGAGGCGGCCTCGTTGCCCAAGCGGTCGGGATCGGCCGCCCCGGCGCCGGCCGCGGCGACCGCGCCAGGGGCCCGGGCGATGCCCAGGACCCGGTCCACCGCGAGGGCGAGGGGCTGGGGGTGGACGCCGCGCAGCACGATCATGTGGCCCGCCGCGTCGGCGTCGGACGCGGGATCCGGCCGGCCGAGGGCCCGGGCGAGGCTGAGCACGCCGACGATCCGCCCGGACAGGGCGACGAGACCGTCCAGCGCCGGCACCGCCCCGGGCATCGGCGTGGCGGGGCGCGACGGCAGGACCTGGGCGACGGCCGCCAGCGGCACGCCGTAGCGCTCGCCGCCGCAGGCGCAGACGAGGTGATCGACGCCCGAATCGGTCGCGGCCGCCGCGGCACAGCGCCGGGCGAGGGCGGCGGCGCGCTCGGCGCGCAGGTCCCGCTCCGGCCGCGGACGGCCGCCCTGTGCACTCGGGCCTGCGCCCATCAGGACCTCCTGCTGCCGGCACCGCCGAGCGCGGCGCGGGCCGCGGCCGCGCTGGCCGCGATCTCGCCCGCGGAGGCGCCGTCGCCCTCGGGCAGCGCCGTGTCCGGCCCGAGGGCTTGACTCAAGGCGACGGCGTTGTCGAGGGCGCGGAGCGCCTCGTGCGGCCGTCGCAGCGCGATCAGCAGCAGGCCGAGGTGGTAGTGGGCCATCACGAAACCGCGGTCGAGGTAGAGCGCGGCCCGCAGCGCCCGCTCGGCCTCGGCGTCGCGTCCGAGGGTGCGGGCCAGGAGACCCTCGTAGAAGCGCAGGGCGGTGTCGGTCGGATCGCGGTCGAGGGCGCCCCGCAGCGCGCGCCAGGCCGCTCCGGTCTCGCCGGAATCGGCCAGCGCGCGGATCCGGTCGAGGTCGACGGCGTCCTCCTCTTCCGGCCGGTCCTCCCGGGTCTCGGGCGCTGCGGGAGCCGGACCGGTGCCGGGTGCGGCGACCGGGTCCGGGGCGGGAACAGCCGCGGCGTCGGCCTCTGCGGCCCCGGACTGGCCCGGGCCAGGATCCGCCGGGAGCGGCTCCGTCGCCTGTCGCGCCGGAGGGACGGGGTTCGGCGCGGGCGCAACGGACAGGTCGACCGGCGGCGCGACCGGCGGCGCCTCGGCGCGCGGTCGGTAGGCCACGGTCCCGGGCAGGCTGACGGCGTCGAGGAAGCTCGCGAAGGCGGGACTCGGCTCGGCGTGGCCGAGGAGCAGCCAGCCCTCCGGCCGCAACCTTCGGCCCAGCCCGCGCACCACCGCGGCGACCGTCCGGGCATCGAAGTAGATCAGCACGTTCCGGCAGAGGATCAGATCGAAGGGCTCGCCCTGCGGCGGCCCCGGCTCGACGAGGCTCAGCAGGTTGCCGCGCTCGAACCGGACCGGACCGCGGTATTCGGGCCGGAGGGCGTAGCCGCCCTCGCGCCGGATGCCCGGCGCGGGCGGCAGCCGGGTGAAGTAGCGGAGCCGGTCCTCCGGCGGCATGGTCCGGAGCGCCCAGCGGCCGTACTCGGCGGCGCGGGCCGTGGCGAGCGCCTCGACGCTGATGTCGGTGCCGAGGATCGCCACCCGCCACTCGGGCAGGGCGTCGCCGAGCAGCTCGTGCACCAGGATCGCCAGGGAATAGGCCTCGGCCCCGGTGGAGCAGCCCGCGCTCCAGATCCGCAGGACGCGCTCGGACGCCCGTGCCGCGATCAGCGCCGGCAGGATCGTCGCGCGCAGCGCGCTGAACTGCTCGGCGTAGCGGAAGAAGAACGTCTCGCCGACGGTGATCTCGGCCTCCAGCCGGGCCCATTCCGCCTCGCCCTCCGGGCCGCTCGACAGGAGGGCCGCGTAGGCGGCGCAGTCGGCCACGGCGGCGGCGCGGAACCGGCGGTGCAGCCGCTCGATCAGCAGCTCGTCCTTGTCGGTGTAGTAGTGGTGGCCGGTGCGCGCGATGATCCGCGCCTTGAGCGGCGCGTAGGCGGGATCGGCAGCCAGGTCGGGACGGGGATTCCCCGGTCGGGCCATCGCGCGGTCAGACGGCGTGCGGCAGCGCGGCGAGACGTTCGGCGGCCGCCCGGGCCAGGGCGTCGACGCGGGCCCGTTCCTGCACGGTCAGAAGGCGCTCCGGCGCCAGAGCGTGGACGAGGCGCTCGCCGAGGACGAGCTCGGCCGCGACGCAGCCGTTGAGCGTGTCGGCCGCCTCGGCCGGCCGGATCGCGGAATCCGGGACGGTCGCGAGGTCCGCCACGCGATCGACGAGGTACGCGACGGCCTCGCCCTGCATCAGCGCGAGATGGGCGTAGAGTCCGGGCGTCGCGCCGGCCGGGCGCAGGCCGAGCAGCGCCGCGAGGTCGACGACCGGGACCGGCGTGCCGCCGAGATTGAGGAAGCCGGTGAGCCAGCTGCCGGAGGCGGGCGGCGCGTGCAGATCCGGCAGCGGCAGGATCTCGGCGACCGCGCCGCGGGGCAGGGCGCAGGCCGTGCCTGCGACATCCAGCAGGAGATAGGCCGAACCGCTGCTGGCCACCGCCACCCGCTCCCCTGTTGCTCGGTCGCGGCCGGGCCGGGACGGGTCGCGACATAGGCCGAGTTAACGCTGCCGGCAATTGTGCGCCGCACGGGCGCGATGACGCGGAACCAAGTCTCGCCTGAGCCGCTTATTTTCCGACGCAGCGGCAACGCGCCTGACGAGGCGCGGCGCTTTGCCTGCGCCGGTCTACGCCAGGGATTGACGATGAGGAAACTTCTGTTGGCCGCCGCGTCGCTGACGCTCCTCGCGGGCTCCGCCTACGCCCAGGGCAACTCGCCCTACAACGCCTCGGGCGCGCAGGCCGGCGGCCCGCGCGGCGGCCTGGAGCGCGCCGGCGAGGCGGCCGCGATGGAGCAGGGAGCCGCTCCGGCCGCGCGTCCGATGATGCGCAAGCGCATGAAGCACAAGCGGATGAAGCATCATCGCCGGATGCGCCACCACATGTGAGTGGCGAACACCGGGACGCGCCGCAGGCGTCGTCCGGGTGGCTCGGCCTGTCGCACCCGCGGCAGGCCTTTTTTATGCCCGGTCGCAGGCGAAGTGCCGGTCGTGCGGGCCTGAAGCATAGTGCAGTCCGGTCGACGCGTGCCGTCCGACTGTTGCCGGCCGGCGCGGCGCGGTCCAGAGTTGTGCGAAAGCCGCGACGCCCGAACATGTTCGCAAACGAACATCGTCCGGCAATCAGTACAGCGGTGCGACGGCCTCACGAAGGCGAGGGAGTATCGATGTCACGACCGCTCGACCGGAGATCCGACGACAGGATCGAGGCGACCGGTGTCGAGGGGCGGCGCAGCGCGATCGTCGCCTCGGTCCGCCAGCGCGGCTTCGTGACGATCGAGGCCCTGGCGGCGCAGTTCGGCGTCACCGTCCAGACGATCCGGCGCGACCTCAACGAGCTGAGCGCCGAGGGGCGGCTGGAGCGCTACCGCGGCGGCGGCGGCCTGCCCTCCAGCGTCGAGAACATCGATTACGCCGACCGGCGGGTGACCCTGCTGCCGGAGAAGAGCCGGATCGGCCGCCTCGCGGCGAGCCGTATCCCGTCGCACTGCTCGGTCTTCATCAACATCGGCACGACACCGGAGGCCGTCGCCCGCGAGCTGACCCGACACGACGATCTCAGCATCATCACCAACAACCTCAACGTGGCGATCTCGCTCGCCGAAACGACCGAGTTCCGCATCGTCGTGGCGGGCGGCACCGTGCGGAACCGCGACGGCGCGGTGCTGGGTCAGCTCACCTGCGACACGCTCAGCCAGTTCCGGGTCGACGTGGCGGTGATCGGCATCAGCGGCATCGACGGCGACGGGGCGCTCCTCGACTACGATTACGAGGAGGTGCGGGCGACCCAGACCATCCTGGCCCATGCCCGGAAAACCTTCCTGGTGGCCGACCACACCAAGTTCACGCGGCGGCCCATGGTCCAGGTCGGGCGCTTGGAGCAGGTCGACACCTTCTTCACCGACCGGGCGCCACCGGCCGAGATCGTCGCGCTCATGGAGCGCCTGGGCGTCAACCTGGCGGTCGCCGACAGCGCGGACGAACCGTAACGAACATCGATTTTTCGCTTGCGAAAGCCGACCGCCGCGTCAATATAGTGCCGAACCGCCACCAAGGCGGCCCAGGAGGAACCATGGCGGCTGCACCGCGACAGCGCGAGCCGTCCGACGCCTACGATCTCCTGATCATCGGCGGCGGCATCAACGGCACGGGCATCGCCCGGGACGCGGCCGGCCGGGGCCTGTCGGTCCTGTTGGCCGAGCGCGGTGACCTAGCCGGCTTCACCTCCTCGTCGTCGACGAAGCTGATCCACGGCGGCCTGCGCTACCTCGAATACTACGAGTTCCGCCTCGTGCGTGAGGCGCTCGCCGAGCGCGAGCGGCTGCTGCGGCTCGCCCCGCACGTGATCTGGCCCCTGCGCTTCGTCCTGCCTCACGACGAGGGCCTACGCCCGGCCTGGATGCTGCGGCTCGGCCTGTTCCTCTACGATCACCTCGCGCGGCTGCGCACGCTCCCGGGCTCGCACGGGGTCGACCTGCGCAGCTCCGCCTACGGGGCGCCGCTGCAGCGGCGCCTGACGCGCGGCTTCGTCTATTCCGACTGCTGGGTCGAGGACAGCCGCCTCGTGGTGCTCAACGCCATGGACGCCCGCGAGCGCGGGGCCACGGTGATGACCCGCACCGGTGTCGTCTCGGCCCGGCGCGAGGGTGACGGCTGGGTCGCGACGCTGCGCGACGAGCGCGGCGGCACCGAGCGGACGATCCGCGCGAAGGCCGTCGTCAACGCCGCCGGCCCGTGGGTCAGCGAGACGCTCGGCGGCACGCTCGGCATCAACAGCCGCGCGGCGGTGCGGCTGATCAAGGGCAGCCACATCGTGGTCAAGCGCCTGTTCGCGGGCGATCAGGCCTACATCCTGCAGCAGCCCGACAAGCGCATCATCTTCGCGATCCCCTACGAGCGCGACTTCACGCTGATCGGCACCACCGACGTCCCCTACGAGGGCGAGCCCGGCCCGGTCTCGATCTCCGAGAGCGAGACCGACTACCTCTGCGGCTGCATCAACCGCTCCTTCGACACGACGATCACCCCGGCCGACGTGGTCTGGAGCTACTCGGGCGTGCGCCCGCTCTACGACGACGCGGCCGAGAACGCGTCGGCCGTGACCCGCGACTACGTCCTCGACGTGGAGGACCAGGGCGGGGCGGCTGCGGTGCTGTCGGTCTTCGGCGGCAAGATCACGACCTACCGGCGGCTCGCCGAGCACGCGCTCGAGAAGCTGAAGCCCTACTTCCCGCACCTCGGGAAGTCCTGGACCGGCGACGCGGTCCTGCCGGGCGGCGCCATGAAGGACGCCGATTTCGACCAGTTCCTCGCCAAGCTGCGGGCCGAGACGCCGTTCCTGCCGGAGGAGACCGCCCGGCGCCTCGCCCGCGCCTACGGCACCCGGGCCCGGGACATCGTCGGGACGGCGCAGTCCCTGGCGGATCTCGGCGAGGCCTTCGACGGCGGCCTCACGGCGGCCGAGGTCGACTACCTGCGCACCGAGGAGTGGGCGGTCACCGCCGACGACATCCTGTGGCGGCGCTCCAAGCTCGGTCTGCGCACCGGCGCGGAGAGCGCCGCGCGCCTCGCCGCCTACCTCGACCGCAGGGCCGAGGCCGCCTGACGCTTTCGAACCCGATCCGGCGACAGACCGGTCGGGCCATCTAGGGGAGGGAACGATGAGCCGTTACGTCGGGGCCATCGACCAGGGCACAACCAGCAGCCGCTTCATCGTGTTCGACCGGGAGGGCAGCGTGATCGCGCTCGCCCAGGCCGAGCACGCGCAGATCTACCCGGCTCCCGGCCACGTCGAGCACGACGCCACCGAGATCTGGACGAAGACCCAGAGCGTGATGCGCGAGGCCCTGGAGAAGGGCGGGCTCCAGCCCTCCGACCTCGCGGCAGTCGGCATCACCAACCAGCGCGAGACCACGCTGATCTGGGACCGGACGACCGGCAAGCCCCTGCACAACGCCCTGGTCTGGCAGGACACCCGCAACGACCGGCTGGTGGGCGAGTTCGCCCGCGACGGCGGCCGCGACCGGTTCCGCGACCTCACCGGCCTGCCGCTGGCGAGCTACTTCTCCGGCCTCAAGCTGCGCTGGCTGCTCGACCACGTCGAGGGCGCCCGGCAGAAGGCCGAGGCCGGGGACGTGCTGTTCGGCAACATCGACACGTGGCTCGTCTGGAACCTGACTGGCGGCTCCGAGGGCGGCCTCCACGTCACCGACGTGACCAACGCCAGCCGCACGCAGCTCATGTCGCTGAAGACCCTCGACTGGGACGAGGGCATGCTGACGACCTTCGGCATCCCGCGGGCGATGCTGCCGAAGATCGTCTCGTCGAGCGAGGTCTACGGCGAGACCAGGGCACCGTTCGCGGGCGTTCCGATCGCCGGCATCCTGGGCGACCAGCAGGCGGCCCTGTTCGGCCAGACCTGCTTCGCGCCGGGCGAGGCCAAGAACACCTACGGCACCGGCTGCTTCGCGCTGATGAACACCGGCGAGGAGCCGGTCCCGTCGAAGGCCGGCCTCGTCACCACGCTGGCCTACCGCCTCGACGGCCAGAAGCCGGCCTACGCGCTCGAAGGCTCGATCGCCATCACGGGCGCCCTGGTGCAGTGGCTGCGCGACAACCTGCACATGATCAAGGATTCCGCCGAGGTCGAGACGCTCGCCACGACGGTCGAGGACAACGGCGGCGTCTACTTCGTGCCGGCCTTCTCGGGCCTCTACGCGCCGCACTGGAACGAGGGCGCCCGCGGCCTGATCATCGGCCTGACCCGCTACGTCAACCGCGGCCACATCGCCCGCTCGGTGCTGGAGGCGACCGCCTTCCAGACCCGCGAGGTGCTGCAGGCCATGGCCAAGGATTCCGGCATCCCCGTCAAGGAGTTGCGGGCCGACGGCGGCATGGTCGCCAACAACACCCTGATGCAGTTCCAGTCCGACCTGCTCGACGTGCCGGTGGTGCGCCCGAAGGTGGCCGAGACCACGGCGCTCGGCGCCGCCTACGCGGCGGGTCTCGCGGTCGGCTACTGGAAGGGCCTCGACGACCTCAAGCGCAACTGGGGCGTCGACAAGCGCTGGACGCCGAAGATGGATGCCGGCCAGCGCGAGAAGATCGCCGCCGCCTGGAGCCGGGCTGTGCAGCGCTCCTTCGACTGGAAGACCGACGAGGATTGAGACGGGCTCGGGGCGCACACGCCCCGCGCAGTCCCACTCGCGCCCGCATCCGGAGCCGCTGCGCGGCGGCCTCGAAGAAGCGCTCCAGATCGCCGCGGGATCCCCGGAGGCCTTCGAAGAGGCCTCCGGGGCGCTCCGGTACCGCAGGAGAGGGCGCCGGCCCGGACCTGCGTAACCATTCGGTGACCGCCACCAGCGTTCACGCGCCCGCCAAAGCTTTGAACTTTCACAAAAAGCAGCGAACGGGGGAGACGAGACGATGACATCACCCTTCCTGGGCGAATTCCTTGGCACGATGACCCTGATCGTGCTCGGCGACGGCGTCGTGGCCGGCGCCCTGCTCAAGCATTCCAAGGGCGAGAATGCCGGCTGGATCGCCATCACGGCGGGCTGGGCCTTCGCGGTCCTCGCGGGCGTCTTCGTGGCCAACGCCACCGGCAGCGCCGACGCCCACATCAACCCGGCCGTCACCGTGGCGGGCGCGGTCAGCTCCGGCGATTTCAGCAAGATCCCCGTATACATCCCGGCCCAGATGCTCGGCGCCTTCGTGGGCGCCGTGCTGGTCTGGCTCCACTACCTGCCGCACTGGGGCGCGACCCAGGATCCCGGCCTCAAGCTCGCCTGCTTCTGCACCGGCCCGGCGATCCGCGACGCGAAGGCCAACTGGATCTCCGAGATCATCGCGACCTTCTTCCTGATCCTGACGATCTCCGCCCTCGTGACCACCACGCTGGGCTCGGCCGGCGCGATCCCGCGGGCGGTCGCGCCCTACATGGTCGGCATGCTGGTCTGGGGCATCGGCCTGTCGCTCGGCGGCACCACCGGCTACGCCATCAACCCGGCCCGCGACCTCGGGCCGCGCGTCGCCCACGCGGTGCTGCCGATCGCCGGCAAGGGCAACTCCGACTGGGGCTACGCGCTGATCCCGGTGGCCGCGCCCCTGGTCGGGGCGGTGCTGGCCGGGCTCTTCGTCCGGGCGCTGGGGATCTGACGGAACGGCCGCACCCTCAACCACCGCGGGGCGGCCCGGCGTCGCGGCGGTTTGCGGCGCGCGGCCTTGGGCCTTAAGTCAGGGCGATCCCGACCGCGCCCCTGGGGCGCTTGCCCGCGGTGTGCCCCCGACCCATGGCCGTCGTCCTCGACACTCTGAAGAACGATCCGCGGCCGGTCCGCCTGCGCCACCCGGAGAAGGCGCACCGGCCCGACCAGCCCGTCCAGGCCAAGAAGCCGGACTGGATCCGCGTGAAGGCGCCCGGCTCCAGGGCCTGGTCCGAGACGCAGAGGATCGTGCGCGAGCACGGTCTGGTCACGGTCTGCGAGGAGGCGGGCTGCCCGAATATCGGCGAGTGCTGGGAGAAGCGGCACGCCACCTTCATGATCATGGGCGACACCTGCACGCGGGCCTGCGCCTTCTGCAACGTGCGCACCGGCCTGCCCGACGCCCTCGACCTGGGCGAGCCGGACAAGATCGCCGATTCGGTAGCCAAGCTCGGCCTGCACCACGTGGTCATCACCTCGGTGGACCGGGACGACCTGAAGGACGGCGGCGCCGAGCATTTCGCCCGGACCATCGCGGCCATCCGGCTCGCGAGCCCCGGCACGACCGTCGAGATCCTGACGCCCGACTTCCTGCGCAAGGACGGGGCGCTGGAGGTCGTGGTCGCCGCCAAGCCCGACGTGTTCAATCACAACCTGGAAACAGTGCCGGCCAAGTACCTCACGGTGCGGCCGGGTGCCCGCTACTTCCACTCGGTGCGCCTGCTGCAGCGGGTGAAGGAGCTCGACCCGACGATCTTCACCAAGTCCGGCATCATGGTCGGGCTCGGCGAGGAGCGGAACGAGGTGCTCCAGCTCATGGACGACCTGCGCTCGGCCGACGTCGACTTCCTCACCGTCGGCCAGTACCTGCAGCCGTCGAAGAAGCACCACGAGGTCGTGCGCTTCGTCCCCCCCGACGAGTTCAAGGCCTACGAGACCACCGCCTACGCCAAGGGTTTCCTGCTGGTCTCGGCCACGCCGCTCACGCGCTCGTCGCACCATGCCGGCGAGGATTTCGCGCGTTTGCAGGCGGCGCGTCTGGCCAAACTGTCGCCCGCGCTCTCGGCCTGAGGATATCCGAAGACCATGCCGTCCTTCCGGGTCACCCGCGCGGTGAAGCACACACCGCAGCAGATGTACGACCTCGTCGCCGACGTGGAACGCTACCCCGAATTCCTGCCGCTCTGCGAATCCCTGCGGGTGATCCGCCGGCAGGACATGCCCGAGGGCGGGCAGGTGCTGATCGCCGAGATGGGCGTCGGCTACAAGGCGATCCGCGAGCGCTTCACCACCCGGGTCACCCTCGATCCGGCGAGTCTCAAGATCGTCGCCGAGTACATCGACGGCCCGTTCCGGCACTTGGAGAACCGCTGGCTGTTCAAGGACGGCCCCGACGGCGGCTGCAACGTCGACTTCTTCATCACCTACGAGTTCAAGAGCCGCACCCTGGGGCTCCTCATGGGCACGATGTTCGACCGCGCCTTCCGCAAGTTCACCGACGCCTTCGAGGGGCGGGCGAACCGGATGTACGGGGCGCGGGCTTAGCCGCCGTCCTCGCGCGCGCCGTGAAGCGGCCCAGGGAAATGGGGCGCCTCCGAATGTGGCGTTGCCCTGGATTGCTTCGCTGCGCTCGCAAAGACGGTGCGCAGGGATGGCGTCAGGCCCGCAGCGACACGCGCACGTGCTCGGGCCGCACATCCATCTCGATCATCCGCGCCGGCAGGACCTGAAGCCGCGGCAGGGCGTCGAGGAGGCGCAGGGCGAGCGGCCGCCAGCGACGCGGCGATCACGCGGGACTGAATGGGGGAGGGCGCGGAAGCGCTCGGTGAAGCCCGGCTCGTCCATCGGGTGGAGGGGTGGATGGTGTCGCCGCAGAAGTCGCGCAGGAAGTCCGCGTGCTGCTCCAGAACGGTGACGTCGAGGCTCGCGCGGACGAAGAGCAGGCCGGCCATCGTCCCGGCGGGGCCCCCGCCGACGATGCAGAGGCGGGTCGTCACCGTACCCGTGGGCCGTCTTTCCCGTGCCGCGATCAGTCGCCGAGGGCGTCCTCCAACAGACCGAGCGCGTCGGCCACGGCGGCGCGGCGGATGCCCGCGCGCCCGAGATCGCCGTAGCGCCGCTCCAGGTGGCGCGTCTCGCCATCTCGCCGACTGAGGCCGAAATGCACCAGCCCCACCGGCTTCACGGCGCTCCCGCCCCCCGGGCCGGCGATGCCGGTGATCGCGACAGCGACGGAGGCCCGCGACGCGGCCAGCGCCCCGGCGGCCATCGCCCGCGCCACGGGCTCGCTGACCGCGCCGTGCCGGCGGATCAGGTCGATGGGCACACCGATCGCCTCGGCCTTCGCGTCGTTCGAGTAGGTGACGAAGCCGCGCTCCAGGACGGCCGACGAGCCCGGCACCGCGGTGAGCAGCCCGGCCACGAGGCCGCCCGTGCAGGATTCGGCGGTGGCGACGGTGCGCCCGTCCGCCGCGTAGGCGTTAACCAGCGCCTCGGCCCGGGCGAGAAGCTCTGCGTCGTCGACCATCGCGAACGGGCTCCCCTCGGGCGCCGCCGCCCTATCTCCTGTTGTGACCCATGGCCGAGCCCGGCTCAAGGACCGGCGGCCGCCGACTGGAGACAGCCCTTTCATGATCTTCCCCGCGACCACGGCCTTCTACGCCGGGCTGCTTGCCCTCGTGTATCTCGGCCTCTCGGGATGGGTGATCGGGGCCCGCGTCTCCGGGAACGTGCTGCTCGGCGACGGCGGCGACGACACGGTCCTCAGGCGCGTGCGCTCGCACGCCAATTTCGCGGAATACGTGCCGCTGGCCCTGATCGTCATCGGCCTGCTGGAGGCGAGCGGCGGCAGCCACGGGCTCGTCCGGGCGCTGCTGGTCGCCCTGCTGGTCGCCCGGATCCTGCACCCGATCGGGATGTTCGCGCCCCCGAACTCGCCGCGCCAGTTCGCCTGCCGGGGCGGCGGCATCCTGCTGACGATGGCGGTCCTGGGCGTCGCGGCGATCGCGCTGCTGGTGCGGGTGGCCTGACACCGAGCGCGACGCGCCCGGTCCTGGCCGCCCAGCCCTGGCCGCTCAGCCCTGCCGCATCGCCGTCTCGGCCTGCGCGTCGAGGGCGGGGCCGTCCTCCTCGGGCAGCCGGACCGTCGCGGCCGCCTGGGCGGCGAGCCCCTCCGCCCGGCCGACGAAGCCGAGCTTCTCGGTGGTCGTCGCCTTGATGGAGACCGCCGAGAGCGGGACGCCCGCGATGGCGGCGATGCGCGCGCGGATCTCCTCGCGGTGCTTGCCGATGCGGGGAGCCTCGGCGAGCACGGTGATGTCGAGGTGGTCGATGCGGCCGCCGCGGGCACGGACGAGGTCGCAGGCATGGGCCAGGAACTGGTCCGAGGAAGCCCCGCGCCAGCGCTCGTCGGAGGGCGGGAAGTGGGTGCCGATATCGCCGTCCGCGATGGCCCCGAGCAGGGCGTCGGTCAGGGCGTGCAGCGCCACGTCGCCGTCCGAATGGGCGAGCACGCCGCGGTCGGCGGGGATCTTGACCCCGCCCAGCCAGACATGGTCGCCGGTGGTGAATGCGTGCACGTCGAAGCCGGTGCCGAGGCGGGTCACGTAGGTGGTCATGGCGCGGGCTCCCGGCGCTGGCAATGCGGTGGTCTCGGTCGCGAAGGCGCGGTCCGCCTCGATCAGGTCGGCGGGCTGGGTGATCTTGCGGTTGGCGACGTCGCCCGCGAACACCACCACCGGCAGGCCGGCCCATTCGGCGAGGGCGCCGTCGTCGGTGAAACCGTCGAGGCCCTGCGCGGCGGCGTCCCGGTGGGCGCCGAGCAGCGGGCCGAACACGAAGGCCTGGGGTGTCTGGACCGCGCGCAGGTGCTCCCGCGGCGGGGTCTCGTGCACCCGGCCGATGCCGGGCGCGATGTCGACGACGCGCTTGACCGTGTCGGTGACCGGCACGCCCGGAACGGCCGCCCCGTGGTCGCGGCCGGCCGCGATCGCCCGGGCGATCAAAGCGGAATCCACGTAGGGGCGGGCGGCATCGTGGACGAGCACGATCTCGGGCGCGTCGCCGGCGGCCAGGGCCTCGAGACCGGCGCGCACGGAGAGCTGGCGCGTCGCGCCGCCCTCGACCGGCGGCGTGACCTTGGCGCGGATCGCGGGCGCGAGTTCCTCCAGGCAGTCGCGGAAGAATTCCGCCGCGTCGGCGGCGATCACAGGCTGGATCCGCGCGATCGCGTCGTCCGCCGCGAGCGCCGCCAGGGTGCGGGTGAGGACCGCCTGGCCGCCGACGCGGCGGTACTGCTTGGGGGTGCCGCCGCCGATGCGGATGCCGCGTCCGGCCGCCACCACCACCGCGGCGACGCCGGCTCCCGCGCTGGCGGGTCCGGTGGCTGGCGTGCCGGTGGCGGGCATGGGCAACGAGCTCGTGACGTCCTGAGGGGCGGAATGGCGGCCAGCGCGCGGGCCAGGCGTGCCGCCGTGACCCTGCCGCGGAGGGTGCCCGTCGTTTAAGCGGGGGAGGGCCCGAAATCAACGCGCGGTCCCGCTTGCCAGCGGCCCGGCTTTGCCTCATTGTTGTGCAGAATGACGACTGACCAATATTTGAGCGCGCTGCGCCGTGCGGGAACGACCGCGGAGGGGGCAAACGGGACCGATCCCGCCCCGCTCTGCCTGCTCGCGCCGCTCTCGGGCGTCACCGACCTGCACATGCGCCGCATCGCCCGCCGCTGCGGCGCCGACGCGGTCGTCTCCGAGATGGTGGCGGCCCGGGAACTCGCGCGCGGGTCCGGCGAGGCCGCGATGCGCGCGGAGGGCTCCGGGGTCGACCTGCACGTGGTCCAGCTCGCGGGCTGCGAGGCGGGCCCGATGGCGGAGGCCGCCCGGATCGCGGAGTCCGGGGGCGCCGACGTGATCGACGTGAACATGGGCTGCCCGGCCAAGGTCGTGACGGGGATCGCCTCGGGCTCGGCCCTGATGCGCGACCTCGACCACGCCGAGCGCCTGCTCGCCGCGGTCCGGGGCGCGGTGTCGGTCCCGGTGACGGTGAAGATGCGCCTCGGCTGGGACGACGCGAGCCGCAACGCCGCGGATCTCGCCGCCCGGGCCGAGCGGCTGGGCCTGAACGCCGTGACGGTCCACGGGCGCACCCGGCAGCAATTCTACAAGGGCAGCGCCGACTGGTCGGCGATCCGGGCCGTCGTCGCGGCGGTGTCGATCCCGGTGATTGCCAACGGCGACGTGACCGACCTCGCCAGCGCCCGCGCCTGCCTGGACGCCTCCGGCGCCGCGGGCGTCATGATCGGCCGTGCGGCGACCGGCCGCCCCTGGCTGGTCGGCCAAGTCGCCGCGGCGCTCGCGGGCCGGCCGACCGCGGAGCCGTCCCGGGCCGCGCAGGCCGTCCTGGCCGCCGAGCATTACGCGGGGCTGCTGTCGCTCTACGGCCGCGACATGGGCGTGCGCCACGCCCGCAAGCACCTCGCCGCCTACGCCGAGACCGGCGGCGCGCTGGGTCCCGCGGAACGCGCGACCCTCCTCACCACCACCGACCCGGAGATCGCGCTCAACCTGCTGGCCCGGGCCTTCGCGGGCGCGGCGAACCCCGTGCAGGAGGCCGCGTGAGCGACGAGCCCCTCCCGCGCGAACCCGGCACCCGGCGCGACACGGCCGCCGAGGCCGTCCTGAACGCGCTGCCGCTGCCGGTCCTGACCATCGGCGCCGACGAGCAGATCCTCCACTGCAACCACGCCGCGGAGGCGTTCTTCGACTACTCGGCGCGCCTGATGCAGCGCCGGCGCCTGCGCGACATCATCCCGTTCGCCTCGCCGATCATCGCGCTCGTGGCCGAGGTCCGCCGCCGCCGCGCCAGCGTCAGCGAGTACCGGGTCGAGCTGACCCAGCCGCGCCTCGGCCTGGAGCGCAGCGTCGACGTGTTCGCGACGCCGCTCGGCGACGACGGCGAGGCCGTGGTGATGATGCTCCAGGAGCGCACCATCGCCGACAAGATGAACCGCCAGCTCACCCATCGCGGCGCGGCGCGCTCGATGGTGGCGCTCGGCGCGATGCTGGCCCACGAGATCAAGAACCCGCTCGCCGGCATCCGCGGCGCGGCGCAGCTCCTCGAGAGCACCGGCGCCGAGGAGGACCGGCTGCTCACCCGCCTGATCTGCGACGAGTCGGACCGGATCGTCCGCATCGTCGAGCGCATGGAGCTGTTCGGCGACGAGCGCCCTTCGGATCGCGGCGCCGTCAACGTCCACGGGGTGCTCGACCAGGTGAAGCGCTCGGCGCAGTCGGGCTTCGCGCGGCACATCCGGTTCATCGAGACCTACGACCCGTCGCTGCCGCCGGTGCTCGGCAACCGCGACCAGCTGATCCAGGTGATCCTGAACCTCGTGAAGAACGCCGCCGAGGCGATCGGCCCGGACGCGGTCGAGGGCGAGATCACCCTGTCGACCGCCTTCCGCACCGGCCTGCGCCTTCAGGTTCCGGGCTCCCGCGAGCGGGTCAGCCTGCCGATCGAGGTGGCGGTGCGCGACAACGGCCCGGGCATCTCGGCCGACCTGCTGCCCGACCTGTTCGACCCGTTCGTCACCACCAAGGCGCAGGGCTCCGGCCTGGGTCTTGCTTTGGTGGCCAAGATCGTCGGCGATCACGGCGGGATCGTCGAGTGCGATCCCGCCCCGCGCCGCACGGCGTTCCGCATCCTTCTGCCGATGTCGAGTGCCCGGGACGGGCGCGAATCGGCGGTCGATCCGTGATGTCGATCCCCGAATCCGGCCCCCCGTCGGAGGTCTGAGTAGAGAGTCATGCCGAACGGCCACATCATCGTCGCCGACGACGACGCCGCCATCCGCACCGTGCTGAACCAAGCGCTGTCCCGGGCGGGCTACGAGGTCCGCTCGACGGGCAACTGCGCCACCCTCTGGCGCTGGGTCGCGCAGGGGGAGGGCGACCTCGTCATCACCGACGTGGTCATGCCCGACGAGAACGTGTTCGACCTGCTGCCGCGCATCAAGCGGGTGCGGCCGGAGCTGCCGATCATCGTGATGAGCGCGCAGAACACCTTCATGACGGCGATCCGCGCCTCGGAGCGCGGCGCCTACGAGTACCTGCCCAAGCCCTTCGACCTGAAGGAGCTGATCGCCATCGTGGGCCGGGCGCTCTCGCGCCCCCGCGGCGCGGCGCCGGCCGGGGCGCCCCCCGAGAACGAGGACATCCCGCTGGTCGGCCGCTCGCCGGCCATGCAGGAGATCTACCGGGCGCTCGCGCGGCTGATGCCGACCGACCTCACCGTGATGATCACCGGCGAGTCGGGCACAGGCAAGGAGCTGGTCGCCCGGGCGCTGCACGATTACGGACGCCGCCGCACCGGCCCGTTCGTGCCGGTCAACATGGCGGCGATCCCGCGCGACCTGATCGAGTCCGAGCTGTTCGGCCACGAGAAGGGCGCCTTCACGGGCGCGCTCCAGCGCTCCGCCGGCCGGTTCGAGCAGGCCGAGGGCGGCACGCTGTTCCTCGACGAGATCGGCGACATGCCCATGGAGGCGCAGACCCGGCTGCTGCGCGTGCTCCAGCAGGGCGAGTACACGACGGTGGGCGGGCGGGTCCCGATCCGCACCAACGTCCGGATCATCGCGGCCACCAACAAGGACCTGCGGGTCTCGATCCAGCAGGGCATCTTCCGCGAGGACCTGTTCTTCCGCCTCAACGTCGTGCCGCTGCGGCTTCCGGCCCTGCGCGAGCGCTCCGAGGACGTGCCGGACCTCGTCCGCCACTTCTTCGTGCTGGTCGAGCGCGAGGGCCTGACCCGGAAGACCCTCGACGGCGACGCCATGGAGCGGCTGAAGCGCTACCGCTGGCCCGGCAACGTCCGCGAGCTCGAGAACCTCGTCCGGCGGCTCGCCGCCCTCTACCCGCAGGAGACGATCACCGGCCCGGTGATCGAGGCCGAGCTCGACACGCTGCCGCTGGCGACGCCCGCGGCGCCGGCCGCCAACGGCGCCGCTCGCAAGGCCAACGGCGAGTCGGAGACCCTGTCGAGCGCGGTGGAGCGCCACCTCTCGGACTACTTCTCCGGCTATCGCGACACGCTGCCGCCCCCCGGGCTATATCACCGGATCCTGCGGGAGATCGAAGGCCCGCTGATCGGCGCGGCGCTCGCCGCCACCCGCGGCAACCAGATCCGGGCCGCGGAGCTGCTCGGCGTCAACCGCAACACCCTGCGCAAGAAGGTCCGCGACCTCGACCTGCAGGTCTTCCGGACGGCGCGGTAGGGCGATCCCAGGCCGATCCGGCCAAGATCCATCATCCCGAGGCGCGTCGGGCGCCTCGCGATGAGGTCCGAAACGGGATGAGCGCGCTCCGGCCCGCTCTCAGCGGCCCGGCAGGATCGGGTCGCCGCGCATCAGCGCGTGCAGCCGCTCCGTGTCGAACCCGTTGGGGATGCTGGGCACTGCCGGCTTCGGCGCCGGTGCGGCCTTCGCCGGAAGCGGGATCGACCCCGTCGCCGACGGCTCGGCCTGGGCGGCACGGACCACCGGCGCCGGCGCCAGATGGGCGAGCCGGTCGGCGCTGACGAGGGCGACGGTCGCCGTCGAGACGAGGACGAGGACGGCGCCGAGGAGGGAACGCAGGATACGCAAGCGACCACCCGGGACGCGACTTGAGACGGCAACAGATTTACGGCGCGGCCGTTAACGAAGCCCCACTCCAAGTCTTCGGGAGGCGATATTGACCAACGTCCAGGCCACCGCGAGCGACAGCCCGTTCATCCAGGGCCGCAACGCGCGCCTCTACGGGAAGCCCGTGAGCGAATGCCCCTATCCGGAGGGCTCCCAGGAGCGCGCCGCGTGGATGGAGGCCTACGAGGAGGCCGTGGTCTCGGATCCGCCCGAGAAGCCGTGACGGCGGAAAACGCGGCGGCCCGGCACTGCGAGCCCGCGCGTCCGGCTTGACCTCGCCGGGCGCGGCGCGCTTCGTGCGGTGCACCGCAACGCGATCTCCGAGCCTCGATGTCCCTGAAGCCCTCGCCCGACGCCACGCAGACCTTCGCGCCCGCGACGCGCCTCGTCCACGCGGGCCGCGACCCGGGCGAGCAGCACGGCTTCGTGAACACGCCGATCTACCGCGGCTCCACGGTCCTCTACCCGACCTACGACGCGATCAAGAACCGGCGCGGGCGCTACAATTACGGCACCTCGGCGACGCCCACCATGGACGCGCTGACGGGGGCCTGGACGGAACTCGCCGGCGCCGCCGGCACCGTCGTGACGCCCTCGGGCCTCGCGGCGCTCACCGTCGCGCTGATGGCCGCGGTGTCGGCGGGCGACCACCTCCTCGTCACCGATTCCGCCTACCGGCCGACCCGCCAGTTCTGCGACGGCGTGCTGGCGCGCTACGGCGTCGACGTGACCTACTACGACCCGGTCATCGGGGCCGGCATCGCGGCGCTGATGCGCCCGAACACCCGGGCCGTGCTGGTCGAGGCGCCCGGATCTCAGAGCTTCGAGATGCAGGACATCCCGGCCATCGCCGAGGTGGCGCACGCCCACGATGCCTGCGTGATCATGGACAACACCTGGGCAACGCCGCTGCTGTTCCCGCCGCACGCGCGCGGCGTCGACATCGCGGTTGAGGCCGGCACCAAGTACCTGAGCGGCGGCTCGGACCTGCTGATCGGCCTGACCTCCGCCAACGCGCGCTACTACCCGGCCGTGCGCCGCACCTTCGACCATTTCGCCATGTGCGCCGGCGCCGAGGACATCTTCCTGGCGCTGCGCGGCCTGCGGACGATGAACCTGCGGCTGCGCGAGCACGGCCGCGCCGGCCTTGAGATGGCCCGGTGGTTCCAGGCGCGCCCCGAGGTGCTGCGGGTGCTCCATCCCGGCCTGCCGGAGGATCCGGGCCACGCGATCTGGAAGCGCGACTTCGCGGGCGCCTCGGGTCTGTTCGGGGTGATCCTCAAGCCGGTGCCCGAGGCGGCGGTGGCGGCCATGCTCGACGGGCTGCAGCTCTTCGGGATGGGCTTCTCCTGGGGCGGCTTCGAGAGCCTCGTGATCCCCTTCGACTGCGCGGGCTACCGGACCGCGACCCGGTGGGCGCCCGGCGGACCGGCGCTCCGCTTCCACATCGGCCTCGAGGACACCGCCGATCTCAAGGCCGACCTCGACGCCGGCTTCGCGCGCCTCCGGGCGGCGTCGTAGGGCGGTCCCGTCCCCGACGGGCGGGGACCGGCGGACCTCAGGGCCGGGACGCGCGGCGGGAGCGGCGCCACATCCGCGCATCGTGATGTGCGCGCCCGCCGTCGCGACCGGCGACGGCACCGCCGTATTTGACCTCGCGCCGCGTTCCTGATTGACCGGCCCGGCATGACCACGAGCCTCTCCGCCGGCGGCGCGCCGCGCCTTGTCCCCGTCGACCGGATCGGCCGCGGGCTCGACGCGCTGAGCCTCACCCATGGCAGGGCCGTCGCCGCCCTGCTGGCGCTGTGCCTGATCCTGTTCCTGCCGGGCCAGATCTCGCTGCAGCCGATGGACCGCGACGAGCCCCGCTTCGCCCAGGCCTCGAAGCAGATGCTGGAGAGCGGCGACCTCGTGGATATCCGCTTCCAGGGCGAGGCGCGGCATAAGAAGCCGGTGGGGATCTACTGGGCGCAGGCCGCCGCCGTGGCGGCCGGCGAGGCGCTGGGCGTGCCCGGCGCCCGCACCCAGATCGCCCTGTACCGCATCCCCTCGCTGATCGGCGCCGTCGCCTCGGTCCTGCTCGCCTACTGGGCGGCGCTCGCTTTCCTGCCCCGCCGGTCGGCGCTGCTGGCGGCCGGCCTCTACGGCGCCTGCCTGATGCTCTCGGCCGAGGCCCACCTCGCCAAGACCGACGCGCTGCTCGCCGCCTGCGCCACCGCGAGCCTCGCCGCGCTCGCCCGCGCGTGGCTGGCGCCGCGGGACGGCAAGCCGGTCTCGGGGCCGACCTTCTCGGCGTTCTGGCTCGGCATGGCGGTCGGGATCCTGGTGAAGGGGCCGATGGTGCCGCTCTTCGTCGCGCTGCCGGCGCTCGGCCTGTCGCTCGTCGCGCGGTCCGGCCGCTGGCTGCTGCCCCTGCGGCCGTGGCCGGGCCTCGCCCTGACGCTCCTGCTGGTGGCGCCCTGGTTCGCGGCGATCGCCTGGAAGAGCGGCGGCGCGTTCTATGCCGAGGCGGTCGGGCACGACATGCTCGGCAAGGTCGGCGGGGTGGCCGAGCGGCACTGGGGACCGCCCGGAGCCTACGCGCTCGTGTTCTTCGCGACCTTCTGGCCCGGGGCGGCCTTCGCCGCCATGAGCCTGCCCTTCGCGTGGCGGGCGCGGCGGGAGCCCGCCGTGATCTTCCTGATCGCCGCGGTGCTGCCGGCCTGGCTGATCTTCGAGGCGGTGCCCACCAAGCTGCCCCACTACGTGCTGCCGCTGATGCCCTGGCTCGCGATCCTGACCGTGCTGGCGCTGAACCGGGGTGCGCTGGACCCGCGCCTGCGGGGCGCCCGCCTGACGGCCCTGCTGCTGCCGGCGATCCCGGTCGCCCTGACCCTCGGCCTCTGCCTCGCCGGCTGGCGCCTCGACGCCCACACGATCCCGTGGCCGGCCCTCCCGCTGCTCGCCGCCGCCTGCGCGGTCGCATTCCTGGCCTGGCTCGCCTTCGCCCACGGGTCGGCCGAGCGCGCGCTCGTCCTCGGCGTGCTGGCCTCCGCCCTGCTCGGGCCCGCGGTGCTCGGCGTGGCGCAGCGCTCGCTGCCGGCCCTGAAGGTCTCGCCGCGGCTCGCGGCCCTGCGCGAGCGGATGCCCTGCCCGAACCCGCTCGTGGCGAGCCTCGGCTACCGCGAGCCGAGCCTCGTCTTCCTCGTCGGCACCGGCCTCGCCCTGCCGCCCGACGGGGCCGCCGCCCGGTCCTTCCTCGAGGGCGGCGGCTGCCGCCTGCTCTTCGTGGAGTCCCGGGACCGCGACGATTTCAACGCGGCCTGGCCGGTGGGACGCGGCGCGCCCGCGCCCATGGCGGAGGTCGAGGGCTTCAACCTCAACACCGGCCGCCGGGTCTTCGTGACGGCCTACGCGGTGGCGCCGTGAGCGGATCCCCCCATCTCAGCGTCGTCGTTCCGGTCAAGAACGAGGCCGGCAACATCGCGCCCCTGGTGGCCGAGATCGAGGCCGCCTGCGCGGGCCTCGCCTTCGAGCTGATCTACGTGGATGACGGCTCCACCGACGGCACGCCGGCGGCCCTGGCGGCGGCCCGGGCGGGGCGCCCCTGGCTGCGGGTGCTGCGCCACGCGCGGAGCGGCGGCCAGTCGGCGGCGGTGCGCAGCGGCGTCCTGGCGGCCCGCGGTGGGATCGTCGCGACCCTCGACGGCGACGGCCAGAACGATCCGGCCTTCATCCCCGCGCTGCTCGCGGCCCTGGAGGCGGCGGGACCGGGGGCCGGTCTCGCCCAGGGCCAGCGGCGCGGCCGCAAGGATGGCCGCTTCAAGATGCTCCAGTCCCGGATCGCCAACGGCGTGCGCGGCCGGATCCTCAACGATTCCACCCGCGACACCGGCTGCGGCCTGAAGGTCTTCCGCCGCGCCGTGTATCTCAGGCTGCCGTACTTCGACGCCCTGCACCGGTTCATGCCGGCCCTGGTCGCCCGCGAGGGCTTCTCCGTCGTCCACCGCGACGTGGTCGACCGGCCGCGGCTGACGGGCGTGTCCAATTACGGCCTGTTCGACCGCCTCTGGGTGGGGCTTCTGGATCTCGCCGGCGTCTGGTGGCTGATCCGGCGCAAGCGCGCGGACCCGCGGCCCGAGGAGATCGCCGGCCCCGCCGGCGCGCCGGCGGAGCCGCCGGCCGGCCAACCCGCGGACCAGGACGTCGGATGCTGATCCAGCTCGCCCACGATCTGCCGGCCTATTTCTACGACGTGTTCGTCACCCGGCTCGACTTCTGGCTGGTGTTCGGAATCGTCGCCCAGGTGGTGTTCGGATCGCGCTTCATCCTGCAATGGATCGCCAGCGAGCGGGCCGGGCGGAGCGTGATGCCGCTGTCGTTCTGGTTCCTGTCGATCCTCGGCGGGATGATGACGCTGGTCTACGGGTTCGTGCGCCGCGAGCCGGTGATCATCATCGGCCAGAGCCTCTCCACCGGCATCTACCTGCGCAACCTCGCGCTGATCTTCCGCGAGCGCCGGAGGAAGCGGGGCGCCGCATGACACGGACGCCGCTGCCCGCCTTCTACGACGACCTCGACGCCACCTTCGCGGAACTCTGGCGGCTGCTGGCGGACGGGGCCGCCCATGGCCGCGGCGGCTTCCACCTGCCGACCCTGGCGACGCTCGGGGCCGACGGCGGGCCGCGGCTGCGCACCGTGGTCCTGCGCACCGCCGACCCGGCCGAGGGGACGCTCCGGTTCCACTGCGACCGCCGCTCCGACAAGGCCGCCGAGATCCTGGCCGATCCGGCCTGCGCCCTCGCCGCCTACGACGCGGCCGCGAAGATCCAGATCCGCGTCGAGGGCCGCGCCACGCTGCACACCGACGACGCTCTGGCCGAGGCGGCCTGGACCGGGTCCCGGGCGATGAGCCGGGTCTGCTACGGGGCCGAGCCCGGCCCCGGTACGTCGCTTCCGGCGGGGGACGCCTACAGCCTGCCGGACGAGACCGCGGCCGCGACGCTCGGCCGGCCGCACTTCGCCGCCGTTCTGGTTCGGGCCGAGCGGCTGGATTTCCTCTATCTCGACCGCCGCGGACACCGCCGGGCCGCCTGGCATCGGCTGGCCGGCGGGTGGTCCGGTGGCTGGATCGCGCCGTAGCCGGAGCGCCGTCCGCGAGCCGGGCCGCCCGGGGTCGGCTCGCCGGTCCGGATGGCAGCCCTGCACCGCCCGGCCTGTCGCGATCGGGCCGTCCGGGCTAAAGCCCGCGGACCCGGCCGCCCATCCGGGTCGACCGGGAGGACTCCGTGGGCCTCGTCTACGCGCTCGCCGCCTATCTGAGCTGGGGCCTCGTGGTCCCGGTGCATTTCCGGATGCTCGGGGCCTACACGCCGTACCACATCCTGTCGGAGCGGATCGTCTGGTCGAGCGTGTTCGCCGGCGCGCTGGCGCTGATCCTCGCGGCCCGCCACCGCCTCAACCTGCCGCTGCCCCTCCGGAAGCGCCACGCGCTGCTGCTGCTCTCGGCGGCGATGATCGGCGTGAACTGGCTGCTCTACCTCTACGCCGTCAGCGGCGGGCACCTGCTCGACGCGAGCCTCGGCTACTACATCAATCCCCTGGTGAGCGTGGCCTTCGGCCGGGTGGTGCTGGGCGAGCGCCTGCGGCCGGCGCAGGCCGTCGCGATCGGCATCGCCGCGACGGGCGTCGCCGTCGCGGTGGTGTGGGCCGGGGAACTGCCCCTGATGTCGCTGTCGCTGGCAGTGAGCTTCGCCCTCTACGGGCTCGCCCGGAAGATCGTCGGCGTCGACGCGCTGGTCGGCTTCCTGGCCGAGACCCTGCTGCTGCTGCCGGCGGCGATCGTCTGGCTCGTCCTGTCGCCCGAGCCGTTCCTGCCGGCCGCGCCGGGGGACCGTGCCCTGCTGATGCTCACGGGGCTGACCACCGCGCTGCCGCTGATCTGGTTCGCCGCGGCGGCGGTGCGCCTGCGGCTCACGACCCTGGGCCTCCTGCAGTACGTGGCGCCGACCTGCCTGCTCGTCCTCAGCGTCCTCGTCTACGGCGAGCGCGTCGAGCCGCATCGGGCGCTGATGCTCGCGCTGATCTGGGTGGCGCTCGCGCTCTACACGATCGACGCCCTGCGGTTTCGCCGGCCGCCGGCTCCCGCGACCGCGCGGTCGGATCCGGACGCGATGCGTGTATAAGGAATACTGGTTCGAGCCGCCGCGGGGCGGGTGACGGGACAGCGTCGGGTCGATGAGCGAGACTGAGAGCGGCCCAGGATCCGTCACGGAGGCCGATTACCGCAACCTCGCCGAGACGTTGCCGCAGCTCGCCTGGATCGCCGAGGCCGACGGCACCATCGTCTGGTACAATCAGCGCTGGTACGACTACACGGGCACCTCCCTCGACGAGATGCGGGGCTGGGGCTGGCGCACGGTCCACCACCCGGACCACGTCGCGGCGGTGACCGAGCGCTACCGCGCCGCGATCACGCTGGGCCGGTCCTGGGAAGACACGTTCCCGCTGCGCGGCCGCGACGGGAGCTACCGCTGGTTCCTGTCGAAGGCGCTGCCCTACCGGGACGAATCCGGGCGGATCCTGCGCTGGTACGGGACCAACACCGACATCACCGTCCGCCGCGCGGTCGAGGAGCGCCTGCGCCATTCCGAGCAGCGCTTCCGGGCGCTGGTGGACGCCTCGGCGGCGGTGATCTGGAACACGGACGCGGCGGGCGAACTGATGCCGCCGCAGGTCCGGTGGAGCACCTATACCGGCCAGACCGAGGAGGCCTACCAGGGCTGGGGCTGGCTGGACGCCGTCCATCCCGACGACCGGGGCCACGCGGCCGATGCCTGGGCCGCCTGCGTGGAGGCGCGCGCGACCTACGAGGTCGAGTACAGGCTGCGGCGGCACGACGGGGCTTGGCGCGCCATGGAGGTGCGCGGCGTGCCGGTCCTCGCCGAGGACGGCTCCCTGCGGGAATGGGTCGGCACCTGCGTCGACGTCACCGAGCGCAAGGAGGCCGAGGAGGCGGTGGAGCGCGCCCGACAGGCCGCCGAGGCGGCCAACCGGGCGAAGAGCCAGTTCATCGCCAACATGAGCCACGAGCTGCGCACCCCGCTCTCGGCGGTGATCGGCTACTCCGAGATGCTCGGCGAGGAGCTGGAGGATATCGGCCAGGCCGCCCTCCTGCCGGACCTGCGCAAGATCGAGGCGGCCGCCCGTCACCTGCTGTCGCTGATCAACGACGTCCTCGACATCTCGAAGATCGAGGCCGGCCGCATGACCGCCTCGGCCGAGACCTTCACGGTGGCCGACCTGCTCCGGGACGTCTCCGATTCCACCGGATCCCTGGTCGAGAAGAAGGGCAACCGCTTCGTCCTCGACGCCGGCGCGGCGGGCGAGGCCGGCCTCGGGTCCATGCACCAGGACCAGACCAAGATCCGCCAGTGCCTGCTGAACCTGATCGGCAACGCCGCGAAGTTCACCGAGCGGGGGACGATCACCCTGACGGTGCGGCGGCACCGGGACGCGGGGGCCGACTGGCTGTCCTTCGCGGTCGCCGACACCGGCATCGGCCTGACCGAGGCCCAGATCGACCGCCTGTTCGAGCGCTTCGTCCAGGCCGACGATTCGACCACCCGGCAGTTCGGGGGGACGGGCCTCGGGCTCGCCATCACCCGCGCGTTCTGCCGGACGATGGGCGGCGATATCGGCGTCGCCAGCACCCCGGGCGCGGGCGCGACCTTCACGATCCGCCTGCCCGCGACCCTGCGCCCGGAGGACGCGCCGCCGACCGAGGCCGAGGCGCACACGCCGGTGGAGCCGCACGAGGAGCACGAGACGGTGCTGCTGGTCGACGACGACCCGGCCGCCCGCGAGCTGCTCCAGCGCTTCCTGGAGCGCGAGGGCTTCCACGTCCGCAGCGCCAACGACGGCCGCGCCGGCCTGACGCTCGCCAGGGCCCTGAAGCCGCGGGCGATCCTGCTCGACGTCGAGATGCCGCGCATGGACGGCTGGGCGGTCCTGCACGCGGTCCGCAACGACCCCGACCTCGCCGGGACGCCGGTGATCATGACCTCGGTGGTGGCCGAGCAGGGGCTCGGCCAGGCGCTCGGCGCCACCGACTACTTCGTCAAGCCGATCGACTGGGACCGGCTCAAGGGCCTGATGGAGCGCTACCGGCCCGCGGCGCCGAACGAGGCGCGGGTCCTCGTGGTCGACGACGACGCGGATGCCCGGGAGCGCCTGCGCCGGTCGCTCGGCCGCGAGGGCTGGACCGTCGACGAGGCGGAGAACGGCCGGATCGCCCTGGAACGGGTCAGCCAGGCGCGGCCGAGCCTGATCCTGCTCGACCTGATGATGCCCGAGATGGACGGGTTCGGCTTCCTGCGGGCCCTCCGGTCGCGGCCCGACGGCGACGTGCCCGTGGTGGTGCTCACCGCCAAGGAGGTCACGGCCGCCGAGAAGGAGAGCCTGAACCGGCAGGCCGACCGGGTGATCGCCAAGGGCTCGATGAGCCTCGCGGAGATCGGCCGGCAACTGCGCGTCCTCTACGCGCGTTCGGCGACCGAGCCGGTGCCGGGGCAGCTCCAGGGCTTGCTGGATCGGCTCGCCGAGAAGGACGCGGGAGAACCACGATGAGCGCGGACGGGATCGATCCGGAGAAGGCGGTGGCCATCCGGCTGCGGGCGCGGCTCGCGGTGGTGGAGCGGGCGGCATGGTTCGGCTTCGTCCACGCGATGAAGACCCGGCCGGTCGAGACCGAGGCCTACATCGCCGCGGAGCGGGCGCGCTGCACGGACGGGTTCGGCAGCGGCGCCTGGGCCAAGGACCTCACCGACGCCGAGCGGACGATGCTCGCCGAGGAGGTCGACAGCGGGCTGGCGCAGCTGCTGGAGGATGCCCGCGCCGAGCTGTGAGGCTCGGCCGGCAGCGCGGAGGCTGGTCCGCGCGTCCCGATGGCAACGAAAGACGATCTCCCGCTTTGACGGCGTGACGTCGATGGGACGACGTCGCCGAGGCGCCCATGCTGTACGAACTCGCGACCCTCTCGTGCCCGCTGCTCGCGGTGGGTCAGGTCTCGGAGGGCGTCGAGGCCTGGCTGGACGATCCCGACGCCAAGGGCGAGCTGGTCGGCTGCTGGCGCAGCGAGATCGGGACGCTGGGGCGCCTGATCGTGCTGCGCGGCTTCGCGGCGCCTGAGGACATGACCGCCGAGCGCCGGCGCGCCCTCCTCAGCGCCAACCCGTTCAACGCCGGGCACGTGATCACCGCGCTGGAGATGGACAGCTACGCCCCGTTCCCCTTCCTGCCGCCGATCCGGACGGGCGACCGGGGCGGGGTGTACGAGATCCGGACCTATCGCCAGAAGCCGGGGGGCCTGCCGCCGACCCTCGCGGCCTGGGAGGCCGCGATCGAGCCGGCACGCGCCTACACGCAGCACCTCGTCGTCAACATGTACGCCCTCGACGGCGCGCCGCGCATCACGCACGTGTGGGGTTTCCGCAGCCTGGAGGAGCGGGCCGCGCTGCGAGCCCGCGCCTACGAGGCGGGAATCTGGCCGCCGAAGGGCGGCCCGGACCAGATCGCCGAGGCGACCGCGACGATCGCGCTCCCCCAGGGGCGCTCGCCCCTGCGCTGACCGCCATCCCTCGAGAGCCGCAACCCGCGCTGGCGCCACCCCAGGGGGCGGCGCCAGCGCCGTCACTCAGCGGCGGCAGACGCCCCGCGGGCCGCGATAGAGGCCGGGCGGGCAGCCGCGGGGAGCGCCGGTGACGGCGCGGCGGATCGCACCGCGCGGGCCGCGATTCAGGCGGCAGCCGCCGTAGGCCCCGCGATGGGCGCCGAACCCGCAGCCGCCGCGGACGAGGGTGACGGCGGCGTCGCCGCCGGTCAGCGGTGCCACGGGCATCGCCTGGGCTCCGCCGGCAAACAGGGCGACGGACGCGGCGACGATCAGGCCGGTCATTCTCATGAGATTCTCTCCCGCTGGGCACAGGGCGCGGCCCGGTGCGATCCGGGCCGCGTCGCGGCCTCCGGCCGCGGCCAGTAACCCCGGGCCTGCGGCATCGTTCCGCGCCGGGGCGGGGCGGGGCCGGCGCCGCCGATCAGGCGCCGAACAGGTCGCGCCAGGCCGGTGGAAGCCCCGTGCCGGCCAGGGGCGGCGACGGCGCGTGCCCGGGCAGGCTCGTCGCCGAGAATACGCCGCGGGCCACCGCCCGGGCCAGGACGCGCGCGGCGATGTCGCCGAGGCGGGCGAGGTCGACCACCGGTTCGGCGAGGGGCACGGCGCCGGTCGCCGCGGCGAAGACTAGGTCGCCGTCGAGGGGCGTGTGCGCCGGCACGAGCGCGCGGGCGAGGCCGTCCTGCGCGGCCACAGCGAGGCGCCGGCACTGCGCCTTGGTCAGCGCCGCGTCGGTCGCCACCACGGCCAGCGTCGTGGCGGCGCCCGGCAGCGCCCGGGCCGGGAAGGCGAGGGCCTCCGGCGGCACCCGGACCGGCGCGCCGAGACCACCGAACTCGTCGCCCTCTTCGAAGGGCGCCGCCCAGAAATGCGGCCCGGCGCCGATCGTCGCGTTGCCGAAGGCGTTCACGGCCGCGAGCGCCCCGACGCGGAAACCCGTTCCCGGCACCTGCGCCGAGGCGGATCCGATCCCGCCCTTCAGTCGCCCGGTGCGCGCGCCTGTCCCGGCCCCGACCGAGCCCAGGGCGAAATCCTCCGCCGCGGCCGCGGCGGCCTGAAAGCCCAGCTCGCGATAGGGCGGATAGCGGCCCCAGGCCTTATCGCCGCCGTTGGGGAGATCGAACAGGACCGCCCCGGGGACGATCGGCACCCGCATGGCACCGACCGGGAAGCCGCGCCCGGCCTCGGCGAGCCACGCCGCCACGCCCGCCCCCGCGTCGAGGCCGAAGGCCGAGCCCCCGGAGAGCACGAAGGCGTCGACCCGCTCCACGGTGCGCTCGGGGTCGAGCAGGTCGGTCTCGCGGGTGCCCGGCCCGCCGCCGCGCACGTCGACCGCGGCGATGGCCGGCTCATCGAACACAATCGCGGTGACGCCGCTGGCGAGCCGCAGGTCGGTGGCGTGGCCGACCCGCAGGCCGGGAATGTCGGTGATGCGATTCTGCGGCATGGACCGAGCTTGCCACGCCGCGTCATCGCCGCAAATCCGGCCGGGGCCGTTGACCGTCGGCCAGGGTTTCCCAGGTTGGCAGACGGCACAGCGCGTCGAGGAGCACGGCATGGACGTCGGATTCATCGGGATGGGGCGGATGGGTCGCGCCATGGCGGCCAATCTCGCCCGGGCCGGCCACACGGTGCGCGCCTGGAACCGCTCGCCGGAGGCCGCGCGCGGCATCGACGGCGTTACCCCGGTGGCGAGCTCCGCCGAGGCGTTCGCCGGGGACGCCGTGATCACCATGCTGGCCGACGACGCGGCCCTCGAGGCCGTGATCGTGGCCGGCGGCCTCCTCGACCGGCCGGAGCGCCCCGGCCTGCATATCGGGATGAGCACGGTCTCGGTGGCCCTGGCGAAGCAGCTCGCCGCCGTCCACGCGCGGGCCGGCGTCCCCTACGTCTCGGCCCCAGTCTTCGGGCGGCCGGACGTGGCGGAGGCCGGGAAGCTCAACATCGTTGCGGCGGGAGAGGGAGCCCTCATCGACCGCGCCGGCCCGCTGCTCGACGCCATGGGCGCCAGGACCTGGCGCTTCGGCGACGACCCGACGCGGGCGAACGCCGTCAAGCTCGCCGGCAACTTCATGCTGATCTCGGCGATCGAGGCCATGGCCGAGGCCTGCGCCCTGACGGAGGGCCACGGCATCCCGGGCGCCGAGTTCCTCGACCTGATGACCAACACGCTGTTCGCCTCGCCGGTCTACAAGGGCTACGGCGCGTCGATCGCGCAGAACCGCTACGAGCCACCGGGCTTCATCCTCAGGCTCGGGGCCAAGGACGTGCGGCTCGCCCTGCAGGCGGCCGAAGGCGCCGGGGTGCCGATGCCCTTCGCCAGCGTGCTGCGGGACGGTCTCATCGAGGCGATCAGCCACGGCGACGGTGAGAAGGATCTGGCGGCGCTCGCCCGCGTCTCCGCCCGGCGCGCAGGGCAGGGTTGAAATCTGCGGCAATAGCTCGCCTTTCTGGCGAACCTTAACCCGTCATTTCAACCTCACGACAGAGTGTCCGGCCGGCTATAGGCACGGATACCAATATATGCGCACACATTCCTATTCGCTGCGCAGGATGACTCTGTCGACGAAAGTCATCCTGCTGGCGATGCTCGCCGTGACACTCACCGCCGGCGCCATCTGGATTACGGTCTCGCGACAGACTTGGTCGCAGATGGAAGCGCGCCAGCGCACCAACGGCGAGCGCAACCTGAGAACTCTGGCGCTCGTCCTGGCGGCGCGGGTCGAGGGCGCGGCGGCGGATCTCGACGGCGCGCGCGTCGCCCGGGTGTCGACGCCGAGCCTGTCGGGCTTCGCCGATGCCCGCGTCGTGGACGACGCCGTCGCCTACTCTGGCGGCCTGGCGACGGTGTTCAGCTACGAGCTCGCCTCCGACAGCTTCGTACGGCGCCAGACCACCGTGCGCCGGGAGGACGGGACCCGCGCGGTCGGCACGGCGCTCGCCGCCGACAGCCCGGCCCAGGCCGCGATCCGCGGCGGGCGAACCTACGAGGGGCCGGCGACCCTGTTCGGGCGGCGCTACCACACGGTGTACCAGCCGACAGTCGACGCCGCCGGCAAGGTGAACGGCATCCTGTTCGTCGGCCTGCCGATCGAGATGTACTTCGACGCCCACGCCCAGACGATGACGAGCCTCAGCGTCGCCGCCCTGATCATCGCGGTGCTGGCCTGCGCCCTCGTGGGGCTGGCGGCGGCGCGACTGTTCCTGCCCTTTTCTACGATCGCCGCGCGGATCGAGGCCCTCGCGGCCGGCGACTTGGACTCGGCGATCCCCCACGCGGCGCGCGGCGACGAGATCGGCACGGTGGCGCGCGCCCTCGAGGTGCTGCGCGTCTCCGGCCTGCGGACCCGGGAGCTCGAGAGCCTGCAGAGCGCGGGCGCGGCCGACGAGACGCGGCGGCGGGCCGCGCTCGACCGCGCCATCGAGGCGTTCCGGGGCCAGATCGTCCGCCTGAAGGACGCGCTGACCGCCAGCACCGGCGCGATGCGCGCCCGGGCCGGCGAGATGGCGGCCAGCTCCGCCGAGGCGGAGGCCGCCGTCGCCGAGACCGAGCGCGGCTCGCACGAGACCTCCGCCAGCGTCCAGACCGTCGCGAGCGCCGCCGAGGAGCTCTCCGCCTCCATCGCGGAGATCGGGACCCAGCTCGACCAGGCCGAGGCCCTGGTGGCCACGGCCGCCGCGGAGTCGGACGCCATGAACGCCGAGATCGGCGAGCTCGCCGAGGCCGCAGGGCGCATCGGCGCCGTCGTCGGGCTGATCCGCCAGATCGCCGAGCAGACCAACCTGCTGGCGCTCAACGCCACGATCGAGTCCGCCCGGGCCGGCGCCGCCGGCAAGGGCTTCGCCGTGGTGGCCGCGGAGGTGAAGGCGCTGGCGTCGCAGACCGCGCGGGCGACCGAGGAGATCGGCAGCCAGATCGCCGGCGTGCAGGCCTCGACGACGGCGGCCGTGGCGGCCATCGGCCGGATGGGCGAGCGGATGCGGGCGGTCAGCGCCACCACGGGCGGGATCGCGTCGGCGGTCTCGGCCCAGGGCGCGGCCACCGCCGAGATCTCCCGCAACGTCGCCGACACGGCCGGCGCCACCGAGGCCATCGCGGGCGGCCTGACCACGGTGGCCGGCGCCGCGCGGCGCTCGGCCCGCATGGCCGCCACGGTCACCGAGGCGGCGCAGACCGTCGACGCGGTCGCGGCCGACCTCGAGGGCGAGATCGAGCGCTTCCTCGGTCAGGTCGCGGCCTGAGCCCTCAGAGCCCGTAGCGGGCGAAGGCCGCGCGCTCCGCGAACGCGGCCATCGCCCCCTCGGCCAGGTCGATCCCGCCCGGCGCGCCGCCCCGGCGCAGGATGCGGGAGAGCAGGCCGCCGCGCGCCTCGGCGACGAGGCGCAGGTCGACCTTCTCGCCGAAGCGCGCGCGCATCGCGGTGCGCACGTCGCCCAGGGCGTCGACGAGGCCGAGGGGCAGCGCCTGCCGCCCGGTCCAGACCGCGCCGGTGAACAGGTTCTCGGACGTCGACAGGCCCGGGCGCCGGGCCGTGACGAGGCCGGTGAACAGGTCCTGCACGTCGGCCTGGATGCGCTTCAGGCGCTCCACGTCGGCGGGATCCTCCGGGCGGAACGGGTCGAGCATCGACTTCGCCTCGCCCTGCGTGTGCACCCGGCGCTCGACACCGAGCTTCTCCAGGAGGCCGTGGAAGCCGAACCCGGCCGAGACCACGCCGATCGAGCCGACGATCGAGGTCGGGTCGGCGACGATCTCGTCGGCCGCGCATGCGATCATGTAGCCGCCGGAGGCCGCGACATCCTCCACGAAGGCGATCACCGGCACGCCCTTCTCGTCGGCCAGCGCCCGGATGCGGCGGTGGATCAGGTGCGACTGCGCCGGCGAGCCGCCGGGCGAGTTGATCACCAGCGCCACCGCCTTCACCCCCGGCATCCCGAAGGCGCGCTCCAGGCTGCCCGCGACGCCCCCGATCGAGAGGCCCGGCCGGAGCGGCGAGACCGCCCCGATCGTGCCCGACAGTCGGACCACCGCGACCCGCGGGCGTCGGTCCCGGAAGCGGCGCGGGAGGAGGGCGCGGAATGTGTCAGGGAACGCGAACGCCATGGGAGTCTTACGCGGCTCATCGGGAAGCCGGGCGGGAGACGGCCCGGAAGCGCCTGCTCCGGAAACTGGGCGCTTTCCGGCCCCGCGCAAGGGCGGTGCGCGAGGGTGGTGCGCGAGGGCGGCGCGTCTGCGCAGTCGGAACGGATCGAACCGTTTGCCGACCTTGGCCGTTTCAGGCGACGGCGCGAGCCTCGTGCCGGCCCGGATCCGCTGGACTCGGACGGGCGCTCACACGGGAGAGAAACGATGCGACCCTGGCCGATCCTGGTCCTCCTCGCCGCGCTGCTCGGCGGGCTGGCGAGTGCGCCCGCGCGCGCGGCGCCCCTGCCGGTCCCCGCGAGCGCCGAGGCCGCCGCGCCCGCCCCCGCGGTGCAGCAGGCCCACTGGCGCCACCGCCGCCACTGGCACCGCCGCCACCACTGGCGCCGCCACTGGCACCACCGCCGCCACCACTGGCACCGTCGCCATCACTGGCACCGGCACCACCATTTCCGCCGGCACTGGCACCGCCACCACGTCTGGCACGGCCGCCCGTACGCCCGTCCGTACGGCCACCGGCACGTCACGTTCTACTGAGCGCAGCCCTGCGCGCCCCGGCCCGATCGGGCCGGGACGCATCCCTGCCGGGACGCGCGCCGGCAGCCGCGCTGCGACCTTGCGGGCGGCCTCGGAAAACCTTATTTAACCGTCTGATATCACTGCTCTTCCGAGAGGCCGTTCCGGCGCATCGCGCGCCACCCGGGAACGGCCGTGAGCACCGCCCGTCCGGGCTTCAGAACGGATACCGACTTGGCCGAGAACGATCCGACTGGCGCCGCCCCGCCCGCCAGCGACATCCGCCCCGTCTCCATCACCGACGAGATGCGCCGCTCCTACCTCGATTACGCGATGAGCGTGATCGTGAGCCGGGCGCTTCCCGACGCCCGCGACGGTCTCAAGCCGGTGCACCGGCGCATCCTCTACTCCGCCTTCGAATCCGGGCACCTGCCCGAGCGGAAATACGTCAAGTCGGCGCGCATCGTCGGCGACGTGATCGGTCTCTACCACCCGCACGGCGACCAATCGATCTACGACGCCCTCGTGCGGATGGCGCAGGACTTCTCCATGCGCCTCATGCTCATCGACGGGCAGGGCAATTTCGGCTCGGTGGACGGCGATCCGCCGGCCGCCATGCGCTACACCGAATCGCGGCTGGCCAAGCCCGCGACCGCGCTGCTCACCGATATCGACAAGAACACCGTCGATTTCGGACCGAACTACGACGAGTCGCGCGAGGAGCCGACCGTCCTGCCGGCCCGCTTCCCGAACCTGCTGGTCAACGGCGCGGGCGGCATCGCGGTCGGCATGGCGACCAACATCCCGCCGCACAATCTCGGCGAGCTGATCGACGCCTGCGTGGCGCTGATCGACGATCCGGGCCTGACCATCGAGCAGCTCACCGAGATCGTGCCCGGCCCGGACTTCCCGACCGGCGGCATGATCCTCGGCCGGGCCGGCACGCGGCAGGCCTACGCGACGGGCCGCGGCTCGGTGATCATGCGCGCCAAGTCGCATGTCGAGGAGCTGCGCAAGGAGCGCGAGGCGCTGATCTTCACCGAGATCCCCTATCAGGTGAACAAGGCGACGCTCGTCGAGAAGATCGCCGAGCTGGTGAAGGAGAAGCGCGTCGAGGGCATCTCGGACCTGCGCGACGAATCCGACCGGACGGGCATGCGCATCGTCGTCGAGATCAAGCGCGACGCCATGGCCGACGTGGTGCTGAACCAGCTCTACCGGTTCACGCCGCTGCAGAGCTCCTTCGGCTGCAACATGGTGGCGCTGAACGGCGGCCGCCCCGAGCTGATGAACCTGAAGGACCTGCTCCAGGCCTTCGTGGATTTCCGCGAGGAGGTCGTCTCCCGGCGGACCAAGTTCCTCCTCGGCAAGGCCCGCGAGCGGGCGCACGTCCTGTGCGGCCTCGCGATCGCGGTCGCCAACATCGACGAGGTGATCCGCCTGATCCGGACCTCGCCCGACCCGAACACGGCCCGCGAGGCCCTGATGGCCCGCGACTGGCCGGCCCACGACATCGCGCCGCTGATCGCGCTCGTGGACGACCCGCGCCACCGGGTCGCCGAGGACGGGACCTACCGCCTGTCCGAGACCCAGGCCCGCGCCATCCTCGACCTGCGCCTGCAGCGCCTCACGGCGCTCGGCCGCGACGAGGTCGGCGACGAGCTGAAGACGCTCGCCGACGAGATCGCCGACTACCTCGACATCCTGCGCTCGCGGGTGCGCATCCAGGGCATCGTGAAGAGCGAGCTCGCCGAGGTCCGGGACCAGTTCGCCACCCCGCGCCGGACCGAGATCGTCGACTTCGACGGCAGCGTCGAGGACGAGGACCTGATCGCCCGCGAGGACATGGTGGTGACCGTGTCGCACGCCGGCTACGTCAAGCGCGTGCCGCTCTCGACCTACCGGGCCCAGCGCCGCGGCGGCAAGGGCCGCTCCGGCATGGCGACCCGCGACGAGGATTTCGTCACTCGCCTGTTCGTGGCCAACACCCACACGCCGGTGCTGTTCTTCTCCAGCCAGGGCCAGGCCTACAAGGAGAAGGTCTGGCGCCTGCCGATGGCCGCCCCGAACGCCCGCGGCAAGGCGCTGGTGAATATCCTGCAGTTGCAGGACACCTCCGAGCGCATCACCACGATCATGCCGCTGCCCGAGGACGAGGCGTCGTGGGAGACGCTCGACGTGATGTTCGCGACCGCGCGCGGCAACGTCCGGCGCAACAAGCTCTCGGACTTCACCACGGTGAACCGCAACGGCAAGATCGCCATGAAGCTCGACCCGGGCGACCACATCGTCCACGTCGAGATCTGCCGGCCGGACCAGAACGTGCTGCTGACCACCGCTCTGGGTCAGTGCATCCGCTTCCCCGTCGAGGACGTGCGCGTCTTCAAGGGCCGCGACTCGACCGGCGTGCGCGGCATCCTGCTGGCCAAGGACGACCGGGTCATCTCGATGACCATCCTGAACGCCTTCGACGCCAGC
The DNA here is from genome assembly GCF_001424445.1 of Methylobacterium sp. Leaf361. Lineage (NCBI taxonomy): Bacteria > Pseudomonadati > Pseudomonadota > Alphaproteobacteria > Hyphomicrobiales > Methylobacteriaceae > Methylobacterium > Methylobacterium sp. Leaf361. Next base: position 35,807 of record NZ_LMPY01000056.1, read on the forward strand.
GCCGAGGAGCGGGCCGGCTACCTGAAGATGCGCCGCGCCGTGACCGGCGAGGCCGAGGAGAACGGCGACGCGGAGCCCGAGGACGGCGCCGAGGCGGCGGCGATCTCGCTCGACCGCTACAACGAGATGGGCGCGGCCGAGCAGTACGTGCTGACCCTGTCGGAGCGGGGCTTCGGCAAGCGCTCCTCGTCGTTCGAGTACCGGACCTCGGGACGCGGCGGGAAGGGCATCACGGCGATGCGGGTCAATGCCCGCAACGGCAGCCTCGTGGCGTCCTTCCCGGTCGAGGCCTCGGACCAGATCATGCTGGTCACCGACGGCGGCCAGCTGATCCGCGTGCCGGTGGACGACATCCGCATCGTCGGCCGCGCCTCGCAGGGCGTGACGGTGTTCAACACCGCCAAGGACGAGAAGGTCGTCTCGGTGGAGCACATCGAGGGCGAGGACGAGGGCGCCGAGGCCGGTCCCGAGGGCGGCGAGGAGGCCTGAGGCGCCGCCCGGTTCCGTCCGGCGCGAAAATGCTCTAGGTCGGGTCGCGATGACCCGCACTGCCCTCTACGCCGGCTCGTTCGATCCGGTCACGAACGGCCATCTCGACGTGGTCCGCCAGGCCTGCCGGCTGGTGGACCGCCTCGTGATCGCCATCGGCGTCCACCCCGGCAAGGCCCCGCTGTTCTCCGCCGAGGAGCGGGCGGCGCTGCTGAGCGAGACCTGCGGGCCGGTGGCCCAGGCCGAGGGTGCGGCGCTGGAGATCGTTACCTTCAACGATCTCGCCGTCTCGGCCGCCCGGCGCTGCGGCGCCGCGATCTTCATCCGCGGCCTGCGCGACGGCACGGATCTCGACTACGAGATGCAGCTCGCCGGCATGAACGGCGCCATGGCGCCCGAGGTGCAGACCGTGTTCCTGCCCGCCTCGACGCAGGCCCGCCCGATCACCGCGACGCTGGTGCGCCAGATCGCCGGCATGGGGGGCGACGTCTCGCCCTTCGTGCCCGCGGCGGTCGCCGCGCGGCTCCGGCAGCGCTTCGCCGCCCATTCCTGACACCGGCCCGACCCTGGAAGGACTTCGATGAACCGACGCCACGCCCTCCTCGCGCTCGCCCTGACGCTCGGCACCGCTCAGGCGGCCCGGGCCGCCGACGCCAACACGGTCTATCTCCAGACCAAGGACGGGCGGATCACCATCGAGCTGCGGCCCGACATCGCGCCCAAGCACGTCAAGCAGATCAAGACCCTTGTCTCGCAGGGCTTCTACAACGGCCTCAAGTTCCACCGCGTCATCGACGGGTTCATGGCCCAGACCGGCGACCCGAAGGGCAACGGCACCGGCGGCTCCAGCCTGCCGAACATCCCGGCCGAGTTCACGCAGTCGGCCCAGTTCCGCCGCGGCACCGTGGGCATGGCCCGCTCGCAGGATCCGAACTCGGCGAACTCGCAGTTCTTCATCTGCCTCGGCGACGCGCCGTTCCTGAACGGCCAGTACACGATCGTCGGCAACGTCACGGACGGGCTCGACGTCCTCGACAAGATCAAGAAGGCCGCCCCGGGCGCGCCGGGCGGGGCCGTCCAGGATCCCGACAAGATCGTCAGCATGACGCTCGCCGAGAAGGCCAAGTAGCGGCCGCATGCCGGGCCGGCGCGCCGCCTCGATCCTCCTGCTGAGCTTGATCCCGGCGGCCGCCGCGGCCTATGACGGCGCGCCGTTCTACGGCTACGCCGAGGAGCCGGGGGGCGGCTACCCGCTGAGCCTGCCCCAGACCCTGCGCGCCACGGTCCCGGTCCCGGTCGCCCGGATGGCGACCAGGCCCGCCGACACCCTGGCCGAGCTCTACCCGGCGCTCGCCGCCTGCTGGCAGGCACCGGGCGGCCTCGGCCGCCCGAGCGGCGGGTCCGACGACATCGAGATCACCCTGCGGCTCGCGCTGCGGCGCGACGGCAGCCTGATCGGGCCGCCCCGCGTCACCTACGCGGCGGGGGTCGCGGGCGATCGGCGGAATACCCTGGTGCGCGGGACCCTCGACGCCCTCGCGCGCTGCACCCCGGTCCACATCACGCCGGGTCTGGGCCGGGCGATCGCGGGGCGGCCGGTGGCGCTCCGCTTCGTCTACCGCCCGCCGGCCTGAGCGCCGGCGAGACCGACACGGGCGCTGGCCGGATCCGGCACGCGCCGATACAGTTCCCCCAACCGGAAGGAAAGACTATGGCCGACAACGAGACCATCGTGCTGGAGACCACCAAGGGCCGCGTCGTGATCGCGCTGCGCCCCGACCTCGCCCCGGGCCACGTCGAGCGCATCAAGACGCTCGCCGCCCAGGGCTTCTACGACGGCGTGCCGTTCCACCGGGTGATCGACGGGTTCATGGCCCAGACCGGCGACCCGACCGGCACCGGCTCGGGCGGCTCCGACCTGCCGGACCTGAAGGCCGAGTTCAACGCCGAGCCGCACGTGCGCGGCACCTGCTCGATGGCGCGGACGAACTTCCCGCACTCGGCGAACTCGCAGTTCTTCATCTGCTTCGACGACGCCCGCTTCCTCGACAAGCAGTACACGGTGTGGGGCAAGGTCGTGGAAGGCATGGACGTGGTCGACACGATCAACAAGGGCGAGCCGCCGCGCTCGCCGGACAAGATCGTGAAGGCGACCGTCGCGGCGGCCTGAGCTCGGATCAAGCCTCACAGCCGAAGCCATCTCTCGATGGCTTCGGCTGTACCGTCTTTGCGAGCGAAGCGAAGCGAGCCAGGGTCGCGCCACATCTCCAAGATGTCGCGCTGCCCTGGGGGGTCACTTCGCTTCGCTCGTGATGACGGCGGGCCGCATCACCCGCGGTCCAGGGCTTCCGCCGCCGCCAGATCCGCCGGCGAATTGATGTTGAGGAACGGGTCCACCGGCTCGACCGGCCAGGTCGCGACCGCGGCCCCGTGGCGCGCGATGAAGGCGCCGACGCGCCGCTCGCCGCGTTCGAGATAGTCCCGAAGCGCGTCGCTCAGAGCCGTCGGCCAGAGCGCGATCGTGTAGTGCTGCCGCTCCCCTGAGGCCGCGAGCCCGATGCAAGTCTCCGGTCCGGCCGCGCCGAGGCGCGCTACCAGATCCTCCGGCAGGAACGGCGCGTCGCCCGACACGCTCACCACCCGCGCGATACCCCGCGCGCCGGCGTGATCCAGCCCGGCGAGGATGCCGGCGAGCGGGCCCGGCTGATCCGGCACGGGGTCCGGCAGGACCGGACCGGGAAAGCCGGAGAACCGCGCCGGGTCGCCGTTGGCGCTGAGCGCCAGTCCCGCCCCGCATTGCGGCCCGAGCCGCTCGACCACCCGCTCCAGCAGGGTCCGCCCCCCGAGCCGCAGCAGCGGCTTGTCGCCCCCGCCCATCCGCCGCGCCCGCCCGCCGGCGAGGATCAGGCCCAGGACCGGCGGCGGAAGAGGCGGGGAGGGCACAGGATCACTCGAAGACGATCTTCGGCGCCGTCCGCCCGGCCGGCGCCCCGGACAGGTTCGCCCAGAGCTGGGCGGCGATGTCCCGGTAGACCTTGGCGTGCGGCCCCTCCGGATCGGTCGCCACCACCGGCCGACCGGAATCCGAGGTCTCGCGGATGGTCATGTTCAGCGGCACCTCGCCGAGGAACGGCACGCCGAGCCGCTGCGCCTCGTTCCGCGCGCCGCCGTGCCCGAAGATGTGCGAGGCGTGGCCGCAATTCGGGCAGACGAAGGTCGCCATGTTCTCGATCACGCCGAGGATCGGCACCGCGACCTTCTTGAACATGGTCACGCCGCGCCGCGCGTCGATCAGCGCGAGGTCCTGCGGGGTGGAGACGATCACGGCGCCGGACAGCGGCGTCGCCTGCGCCATGGTGAGCTGCGCGTCGCCGGTACCGGGCGGCATGTCGACGAGCAGCACGTCGAGCTCGCCCCAGAGCACGTCGCGCAGCATCTGGGTGATGGCCGACTGCACCATCGGGCCGCGCCAGATCATCGCCGTCTCGGGCTCGATCAGGAAGCCGATCGACATAACCTTGAGGCCGTAGCCGACCATCGGCTCCATGGCCTTGTTGTCGACGACGTTGGGCTTGCCCGAGAGCCCGAACAGCTTCGGCACGGAGGGGCCGTAGATGTCGGCGTCGAGGAGGCCGACCTTCAGCCCCTGCGCCTGGAGCGCCAGGGCGAGGTTGCAGGCGGTGGTCGACTTGCCGACGCCGCCCTTGCCGGAGGCGACCGCCACGATGTGGCGCACGCCCGCGATCTGCGGGCCCTGGTTCGGCGGCGCGCCGGGCCGCGGCGGCGCGACCGGCGGCGGCGTCACGGGCCGGGGAGCGGCGCCGCTCTGGGCCGGGTGGCTCTGGTTCCGCTCGGAGGTGAGGCTCGCGAACACGCCCGAGACGCCCGGCATCTTCAGGACGCGCCCCTCGGCCTGGCGCCGCACCGGCTCGAACCGCTCGGCCTCGCTGGGATCGACGAGGATCGAGAACATCACGCGGCTGTTCGGATCGACCACGACCTGGGACAGCCGTCCCGAGCCGGGCAGGGTGGTGCCGGCGGCATCGACGGTGACGTCGGCGAGCGCCTTCAGCACGTCGTCGCGGGTGATCGCCAAAATCGTTCTCCACCGGGGCAAGCAGGTATGCCAGTGCATGTAACCGAGCGGGCCCAGAACACCAGACCCCGGGCCCGAGATCGGCGCGCGCCGGTGGCCCGCGTCCCCGCGGCCATCCCGCGCTGGAGCGGGGCGCTGCCCGGACCGTGCCGGCGTCAGTGCGGCCGGGCGATGAGGTTGCACGCCTCCATCGGGCCGCGCACCACGGTCCCGTCGCCGCGCCGGTAGAACCCGTGCCGCAGGCGACGGCAGCCGAGGGGGCCGCGCAGGCGCTTCACGCGCTCGATGTGGACGCTGCCGTAGCGGCGGTTCGAGAAGTCGTGGCCGCCGATGCGCACGCCCGGGCCGAAGCGCACCTCGGCGCCGGCCGGCCGAGCGCCGAGACAGAGCGCGCCCAGCGCCAGCGCCGCGGCCGTGCGCCCCAATCTCCGAACACCGCGCATACGAACCTCCTCACCGCACGGGCAAGCTGAACCAACCGGAGACTGATCCGTTGTCGGGGCAGCCTTCGGGCGGGGCACCCTCCGGAGACCCCGCCGGGACCGAAACGACGCGTAGGAGACCACTTTCATGCATCAGGGCAACCACCGCGACCACGAGGGCGCGAAGAAGCTGTTCGAGCTCATCAAGGACGTGAAGATCGCCATGATGACCACCGTCGACTCCGACGGCACGCTCAACAGCCGCCCGATGTGGAACAACGACGCCGACGAGAACGGCGACCTGTGGTTCTTCACCAAGCTGCACTCGCCCAAGACGGCCGAGATCAGCAAGGACAACCAGATCAACCTCGCCTATTCCGACCCGTCGAGCCAGAACTACGTCTCGGTGGCCGGCAAGGCCGAGATCGTCCGCGACCAGTCGATCATCGACGCGAAGTGGAATGAGAGCCTGAAGACCTGGTTCCCGAACGGCAAGGACGACCCGGAGGTCGCTCTGATCCGCGTCCACCCGGAGAAGGGTGAGTACTGGGACAGCCCGAACAGCACGATGCTGCACCTCTACGGCTACGTGAAGGCCTCGCTCACCGGGGAGAGCCCGAAGACCGAGACCAAGAAGGTCGACCTCGCCTGAGGATCGGTCGTCAGGATCGGCGGTTTCGCGGGCGGTCTCCGGGCGGAGGCCGCCCGTCTTCTTGACGTGTGCGGTCCCGGCATGCGCTCTGCGCGTTCCAAGCGCGGCAGAGTGCCTGACGAATGCTCGATCTGGCGAAACGGGTCTACGATCACAGTTTCCGCATCGACCCGATCGTGCGGTCGCTCCTCGACACCGATTTCTACAAGCTCCTGATGGCGCAGACGATCCTGCGCCGGCACCCCGCCATCCAGACCACCTTCGGCATCACCAACCGCACCCGCCGGATCCGGATCGCCGACGAGGTCGATGCCGGGCTGCTGCGGGAACAGCTCGACCACGCCCGAACGCTGCGCCTCAGCAAGGGCGAGATCACGTGGCTGCGGGGCAACGTGTTCCGCGGCCAGGGACGCATCCTCGGCCCCGAATTCGTCTCCTGGTTCGAGACCTTCCAGCTCCCCGAATACGAGCTCGCCGTCCATGACGGCCAGTACGAGCTGACTTTCCACGGGCCCTGGGTCGAGACCACCATGTGGGAGGTCCCGGCGCTCGCGATCCTGAACGAGCTGCGGGCGCGGGCCGTGCTGCGGGGCCTCGGCAAGCTCGACCTGCAGGTGCTCTACGCCCGCGCCATGACCCGGGTCTGGGAGAAGATCGAGCGGCTGCAGAGGCTTCCGGACCTGTCGGTGGCGGATTTCGGCACGCGTCGGCGCCACGGATTCCTGTGGCAGGACTGGTGCGTGCAGGCCATGGCGGAGGGCCTGGGCAGCGCGTTCCTCGGCACCTCCAACTGCCTGATCGCGGCCCGGCAGGAGGTCGAGCCGGTGGGGACGAACGCCCACGAATTGCCGATGGTCTACGCGGCGCTCGCCGAGGACGACGCGGCGCTCGCCGCCGCGCCCTACGCGGTGCTCGCCGACTGGCAGGAGGATTACGGCGGCAACCTGCTGGTGATCCTGCCCGATACCTACGGAACCACCGGGTTCCTGGCGAACGCCCCCGACTGGGTCAGCGACTGGACCGGCATCCGCATCGACTCGAAGGATCCGATCGAGGGCGGCGAGGAGGTCATCCGCTTCTGGCAGGATCGCGGGCACGACCCGCGGGAGAAGCTCGCGATCTTCTCGGACGGCCTCGACATCGACGAGATCGAGCGCATCCACGCCCGATTCCACGGGCGCATGCGCATCGGCTACGGCTGGGGCACGCTGCTCACCAACGATTTCCGCGGGCTCCTGCCGGACGGCAAGCTCGACCCGGTCTCCATCGTCTGCAAGGTCACGCAGGCCGACGGCCGGCCGACCGTGAAGCTCTCCGACAATCCCACCAAGGCGCAGGGCCCGGCCGACGAGGTCGCCCGGTACCGGCGCGTGTTCGGTGTGGGCGCGCAGGAGGCGTTGCCGGTGGTGGTGTGAAGGGGGTTCGTACCGTTTCCGGTTGATCAGATCGGTTCCGCCGTCCTTGCGAGCGGAGCGAAGCAATCCAGATAGCGCCACGCCCCCTGCTGTCCCGCAGCCCTGGGTTGCTTCGCTGCGCTCGCAAGGACGGAGCGGGCCGCACCGACCGAAGCGTTCAACCGGAAACGGTATCAGACCCGCTGCGGTGAAACACGGAGGCCGCCGACCCAGGGATGAATTCATTATCATGTCCGGCAATCGGGGCGCCTCGGGCGGCCCTGTCCGGGAGAACGCCATGTCGATGAATCGCCGCTCGCTCATCGGGGCCGCGGGCCTCGCCCTGACGGCGCCCGCCCTGCAGGGCGCGCAGGCGGCCGAGGCCGCGAAGCCGGCCGCGAAGGCAGCGCCGCCGCACGTCACGAAGATCCTCGCGCAGTGGATCCTGGGATCCTCCTACGACACCCTGCCGGAGCCCGTCCGCCGCGAGGGCGTGCGCAGTTTCCTCAACTGGGTCGGGGTGGCCATCGGCGGCTCGCACCACGAGACCGTCGACGTGGCGGTCTCGGCGCTGCAGCCCTTCTCGGGGCCGCCGCAGGCCGGGCTGTTCGGACGGACCGAGCGGTTCGACATCATGAACGCCGCCTTCCTCAACGGTGTGTCGAGCCACATCTTCGACTTCGACGACACGCACCTGAAGACGATCATCCACCCGGCCGGCCCGGTTGCCTCGGCGATCCTGGCCTACGCGGCGATGAAACCGGTCTCCGGCAAGGACTTCCTCGAAGCCCTGGTGGTCGGGATCGAGGCCGAATGCCGGATCGGCAACGCGGTCTACCCGAACCACTACGATGCCGGGTGGCACATCACCGGCACCGCGGGCGTGTTCGGATCGGCCGCCGCCGCCGGCAAGCTGATGGGGCTCACCGAGCAGCAGATGGTCTACGCCCTCGGGCTCGCCGCCTCGCAGCCGGTGGGCCTGCGCGAGTCGTTCGGCTCGATGAACAAGAGCTTCAACCCGGGCCGGGCCGCGTCCAACGGCCTGTTCGCGGCGATCCTGGCGGCCAAGGGCTTCACCTCGTCGGACGGCATGATCGAGGCCAAGCGCGGCTGGGCCAACACGATCTCCACCAAGCAGGACTGGTCGCAGATCACCGACGGCCTCGGCACCCGCTACGAGGCGCAGCTCAACACCTACAAGCCCTTCGCCTGCGGGATCGTCATGCACCCGACGATCGACGCGGCGATCCAGATCCGCGACCAGGACCACGTCAAGCCGGAGGACATCCAGCGCGTCGACCTGAAGGTTCACCCACTCGTCCTGGAGCTGACCGGCAAGACCGCGCCGAAGACCGGCCTGGAGGGCAAGTTCAGCATCTACCACGCCGCCGCGGTGGCCTTCGTGGAGGGCGCGGGCGGCGAGAAGCAGTTCAGCGACCGGTCGGTGAACGATCCGCGGGTGGTGGCCCTGCGCCAGAAGGTGGTCCCGGTGATCACCCCCGGCGTCGATCCCGCGCAGGTCGACATGACCGTGACGCTGAACGACGGGCGGACCTTCCACCGGCATATCGAGCACGCCATCGGAAGCGTCGAGAAGCCGATGTCGGACGCGCAGCTGGAGGCGAAATTCACCGACCTCGCCGCCGGCATCCTGCCGGACGCGCAGGCCAGGAAGGTGATGCAGCTGTGCTGGTCTCTGCCCGAGCTGAAGGATGCGGGCGACGTGGCGCGGGCCGGCGTCGCGGGGGCCTAACCTGAACGCGAAACCCTCGGGATCGATTTCGCGTCCTGTGCCGTTCCCCGTCCGCGAGGCTTCCGCCGCTCCCGGCGGCCGCCCGCGCGTGGCGTTCGGGACGTGGATCACGGTATGGGCACGAGAACCCCGGTCGGGGTCGAACCGGCAGCGCGGCCCGGGACTCCGCTGATCACACCGCGGCCGACCCGCGTCGCCGCCGCCGAGACGCCGCGGGCCGCCATGGCGTCGCCGGTCGTGGTCGGCGCCACCATCATCGCCGCCCTGTATTTCGGCCGCGAGATCTTCATCCCGATCGCGATCGCGCTGCTGCTGTCGTTCGTGCTGACACCGCTGGTGAACCGCCTGCGGCGGCTGCGGCTGCCGCGGCTGGTGGCGGTGGGGGTCAGCGTACTCCTGACCGTGGGCATCGTGGCCTCCCTGGCGACCCTGATCGGCATCCAGGCGGCCGATCTCGCGGGGGACGTCCCGCGTTACCGGGCCACGATCGAGCGCAAGATCAACGGCCTGCGCGACTCGCCCGTGGGCCACGTCACGGAATACGTCGCCAATATCGGCCGGGCGCTGCACGGCGGAGCCAAGGAGGCCGGGAGCCCGGAGGCGCAGCCTGCCGCTCCCCCACCCTCAACGCCGCCGGCAACGCCGCCCTCGTCGCCGTCGGCGGCTCCCGAGCCGGCCCAGGCCGCGCCCAAGCCCGTCCTCGTCGAGGTCGCCACGACCCCGCCGGGCTCCCTGGAGATGCTCTCGACCGTGCTCACGCCGGTGATGCATCCCCTGGCCACGGTCGGCATCGTCTTCGTGGTGCTGCTGTTCGTGCTGATGCAGCGCGAGGACCTGCGCGACCGCATGATCCGGCTGGCCGGATCGAGCGACCTGCACCGGACCACCGTGGCCATCGACGACGCGGCCAAGCGCCTGAGCCGCTACTTCGTGGTCCAGCTCGCCCTCAACGCCGCCTTCGGCGTGGTCATCGGCATCGGCCTCTACCTCATCGGCGTGCCGAACCCGGTGCTCTGGGCGATCTTCGCGGCCCTGATGCGCTTCGTGCCGTATCTCGGGGCGGTCCTGTCGGCGATCCTCCCGATGGCGCTCGCCGCGGCGGTCGATCCCGGCTGGAACATGATGATCGCCGTGGCGATCCTGTTCGTCGTCCTGGAGCCGCTGACCGGCCAGGTATTCGAGCCGATCTTCTACGGGCAATCCACCGGGCTCTCGCCCTTCGCGGTCCTGGTCTCGGCCCTGTTCTGGACGTGGCTGTGGGGGCCGGTCGGCCTGCTGCTCTCGACGCCCCTGACCGTCTGCCTCGTGGTGCTCGGACGCTACGTCGAGCACCTGGAGTTCCTGGACGTGCTGTTCGGCGACCGGCCGGCGCTGACGCCGGTCCAGAACTTCTACCAGCGCATCCTGGCGGGCGATTCCGAGGAGGTGCTGGGCCATGCCGAGCTGATCCTGCAGCAATGCTCGCTCTCGTCCTACTACGACGACGTCGTGCTCAAGGCGCTGGAACTCGCCGCCCGCGACGCGGCCCGCGGGGTGCTGACCGCGCAGCAGAAGGGCGCGATGCGCGCCGCGCTCACCGAGCTGATCGCCGACCTCTCCGACCGCAGCGACGCCGTCGCGGGGGCGACGGGCGACGGCGAGGAGAGCGCCTGCAGCCCGCTCCCGATGGGGCCGGCCCCGGAGGCGCTGCCCGCCGCCTGGACGCGCGAGGGCGCGGTGCTGTGCGTGGCGGGGCGCGGCTTCCTGGACGAGGCCGCGGCCGCGATCCTCGCGCAGATCCTGGAGAAGCGCGGCCTCGGCGTCCGCACGGTCCCGTTCGCCGAGACGGCCTCCGTGCGGATCGGCCGGTTCGAGGCCGGGCCGGCGCGGATCGCCTGCGTGGTCTCCCTGGCACTCGACGGCGAGCCGACGCACCTGCGCCGCCTGATCCGCCGGCTGCGCGGCCGGGTCCCGGGCGTTCCGGTCCTGCTCGGCCTGTGGCTCGCGCAGGACAGCGGGGCGAACCGCCTCGCCGGCGGGCCGGGGGGCGCCGAGGCCGACGCGCAGGTCGGATCGCTGCGCGAGGCCGTCGAGGCTATCCTGGCGGCCGCGCAGGAGGACACGACCTGCGCGGCCGCGACGGACGCAGCGACGGACGCATCGGAGGGCACGTCGGACGCCCGCGGCCAGGCGGCGCGTCTGCCCGCGCCGGCCGGGGCGTGAGTCGCGGATGCGCGGGGCGGGGGCTTGACGGGCAGGGGCGCGCGCCGGTTTCGTCGGGACGGGCCGTTTGGCCGGGCGGCCTTCGGGCGGAACAGGGGACGGAACGGATGAGCGTCGTCGAACTCGGCCGGTTCATGGACGACCTCGCGGATGCGTCCGGGAAGGCGATCCTGCCGTTCTTCCGGGCCCAGTTCGGCCTGGACGACAAGGCCCGCGGCGGGGCGCCGTTCGATCCGGTCACTGAGGCCGACCGGGCCGCCGAGGTCGTCCTCCGGGCGATGATCGGCCAGACCTTCCCGGGCCACGGCATCCTCGGCGAGGAGTTCGGCGCGGAGCGCACCGACGCCGAGTGCGTCTGGGTCCTCGACCCGATCGACGGCACCCGCGCCTTCATTGGCGGCCTGCCGACCTGGGGAACCCTGATCGGGCTGACCCGAAACGGCGTGCCGGTGCGGGGGATGATGCACCAGCCCTACCTCGCGGAGCGGTTCACCGGGGACGGGCGCAGCGCCAAGCTCCGCGCGCCGGCGGGCGAGCGGACCCTGCGCACCCGCCGCTGCGGTGACCTCGCCCAGGCGATCCTGGCGACCACGGATCCCCGGCTGTTCGCGGCCGGCGACGAGGCCGAGCGCTTCCGGGCGCTGGAAGGCCAGGTGCGGATGTCCCGCTACGGCGCGGATTGCTACGCCTACTGCATGCTGGCCGCCGGCCAGATCGACCTCGTCGTCGAGGCCGGGCTGAAGCCCTACGACATCGTCGCGCTGATCCCGATCGTCGAGGGGGCGGGGGGACGGGTCACCGCCTGGGACGGCGGCTCCGCCGCCGGCGGCGGCCGCGTGATCGCGGCCGGCGACCCGCGGCTGCACGAGGCCGCGCTCAAGGTCCTGAACCCGTGACGCGTGTCGGCATCCAGGCCGTCCGCCGCCGCGAAGGCCCGACCGCGTGCTGCTGAACGCGCTCATCCTGATCACGACCCTGGTGCCGAGCGCCGAGGCCGGAGCGGACGCCCTCGCGCGCGCCCTTCCGCCCCGCGCGACGGTCGCCGCCCCGGCGGACAGCCGGCCCCCGCGCTTCGACCCCGCGACCCGCTCCGTGTCCAACTGGCACGCCCAGACCGGCGCGCAGCTGACGCCGCAGGCGCTGGCGATCACCGCCTCGCTGACCGACGATCCGCCCTACGTCGCCCGCTGCGTGCGGCTCAACAACGGCTGGTGCATCAAGTCCGCCCGCTGGTCCGGCGAGATCGGCGCCGACGGGGAGGGCCACACCGCCTTCGCCACCCTCGACGACGGCGCCGACGCCGCCGCGAGCCTGCTGCGGCGCTACTACCGCGACTACGGCCGCCGCACGGCGCTGGCCATCGTGCGCCGCTGGGCGCCGGCCGAGTGCCGCGTCGGTGCCGCCCCCGAGCGGCCGGGCCGGGCGGTGGCGGCGCCCGCCGTTTCGGCGGCCCTCGCGCCCCGCGGGCTGGGGCGGACCCTGCGGGCGCGCTACCTCGCCGCGCACCGCCCCGGCGGCGCGCGGCGGGGCCGGGCGGCCCTGCGGGTTCAGCCCTGGTCGCCGCTCGCCCGGATGGCCGGCCGCCCGACCCGACGCCCGGCTGCCATCCCGCGGGTGGCGATGCTCCAGCCGGTTCCCGACATCGCCGCGGGCATCACGGCCTCCACCGGGCGCCCGGCCGGGAGCGTCGCCGACCCGTCGGCGCTCCTCGACCGGAAGCCAAGCCGCGTCCCGAGCGCCGATCGGATGGTCGCCGAATCCGCGCTGCTGCCGGCGATCGCGGCCGGCCTGCCGGTCCTCGACCTGCGCCTGCCGGCCCCGCTCTGCACCGGCGACGAGGTCCGGATCCAGGCCTACGCCAACCGGATCAGCGGCAGCGTCGGCCTGAAGCCCGGCGACGACCTCGACTTGTTCGGCCCGGACGGCGCGCCGCGCGCCAATCTGGCGCCCGTGATGCTGGCGATGTCGGCGGTGGAGCTCGGCACGCTGCGCGCCGGCCCGGACCTCGTCGCCGGGGCGATCGCCCGGCTGAGGCCGCCCACGCCGGCCGCCAACACCGCGCCGCCCTAGGGGACGCTTCCCGGGCGGCAAGCCTTGCGGTTCCGGCTCGTCCGCGCCACCTCTGCCCGGCCCGTTCCCTCACCCCGAGCCCGCCCGTGCCCCTGATCGACCTTGCCGCGCGTGCCGGCTCGGCCGTCAAAGCCTTCGCCGAAGCCTCGCACGACCTGCTGGTCCAGCCGACGCTTCGGCTGGGCGTGACCGGGCTCGCGCGCTCGGGCAAGACCGTGTTCACCACGGCGCTGATCCACCACCTCGTGGAGACCCACGCGCTGCCGGCCTTCGCGCCCGCCCAGGAGGGTCGCCTGCGCCGCGCCAAGCTGGTGCCGCAGCCCGACGACGACGTGCCGCGCTTCCCCTTCGAGGAGCATTTCGCGACGCTCACCGAGGCGCGGCGCTGGCCGCGCTCCACCGACCGGATCAGCCAGTTCCGCCTGGAGATCGCCTACGAGCGCGCCGCCGGCTGGCGCACCGGCCCCGCGACCCTGATGCTCGACGTGGTCGACTACCCGGGCGAGTGGCTCCTCGACCTCGCGCTGATCGAGACCAGCTACACGGCGTGGTCCCGGGCCACGATCGGCGGCACCCGCCGGCCCGGCCGCGCCGCCGTGGCGGCGCCCTGGCTGGAGGCGCTGAAGGGCTTCGACCCGAACGGCCCCCTCGACGAGGTCGCGGCCGAGCGGGCGAGCGACGCCTTCAAGACCTACCTCGCGGGCCTGCGCGCCGGCCCCGAAGCCGTCGCGACGACGCCCCCGGGCCGGTTCCTGATGCCGGGCGACCTCGCGGGCTCGCCGGCGCTCACCTTCGCGCCCCTCGACCGGCTCACCGAGACCATCGCCCCCGACAGCCTCGCCGGGCTGATGGAGCGGCGCTTCGAGGCCTACAAGGCCAAGGTCGTGACGCCGTTCTTCCGCGACCATTTCCAGCGGGTCGACCGGCAGATCGTGCTGGTGGACGTCCTGTCGGCGGTCGATGCCGGGCCGACCGCCCTGGCGGAGCTGGAGGAGGCGCTGGACGCGGTGCTGCTCAGCCTCAACATCGGCCGCAACACGGTGCTGTCGCGGCTGTTCGCGCCACGGGCCGACCGCGTGCTGTTCGCCGCCACAAAGGCCGACCACCTCCACCAGACGAGCCACGACCGGCTCGACGCGCTGCTGCGGCTGCTCGTGTCGCGGGCCATGCGGCGGACCGAGGCCGCGGGCGCCCGGGTCGGTACGGTGGCGCTCGCCTCGGTGCGCGCCACCCGCGAGACCACCGTCCACGACGGGTCGGAGACGCTGCGGGCGGTGGCCGGCACGCCGGAAGCCGGCGAGGTGGTGGGCGACGAGGTCTTCGACGGCAACAGCGAGGCCGCGATCTTCCCGGGCGAGCTGCCGGCCCGCGCCGAGGCGGTGCTGGAGGGGGCGGTCGAGCCGGGCTCGCTGCGCTTCCCGCGCTTCCGGCCGCCGCTGGTGCGCCCGGACGGGCTCGGCCGCGCGGGGCACCTGCCGCAGATCCGGCTCGACCGGGCGATGCAGTTCCTGATCGGCGACCGGCTGGCGTGACGATGTGTGCGATGCGGAGCCCGCGACCATGACCTCCGGCCAGAAACCCCGCGCCTTCCGGATCAACCCTGAACCGGTCGGCGAGCCGAGCGTGACCACGACGCCGCTCGGGCCCCGGCCGCCGCAGGCCAGGATCGTCGAGGAACCCTTCGAGATCCTCGACGCCGCCGACGGCGTCGCCGTGCCGGTGGCGCCGCGCTCGCGCTCGCCCTGGGGCGCCCTGTTCTTCTCGGCGGTGGGCGGCCTCGTCTCCCTGGGCGTCGGCCTGTCGGTCGAGCGGATGATCAGCGACCTGTTCCAGGCCGCCCCCTGGCTCGGCTGGGTCGCGCTCGCGCTGCTGGGCCTCGCCGCGCTGGCGCTGCTGGCGATCGTGGTGCGGGAACTCGCCGGCCTTCGGCGCGAGCGCAAGATCGAGCGGCTGCGCCAGTCGGCGCTGGACGCCCTCGCCACCCGCGACCACACCGGCGCGCAGGCGGTGGTGCAGGCGCTCTCGACCTTCTACGCGGACCGCGACGCCCTGTCGGCGGGCCGCGCCCGGATCGACGCGGCCGCCGACGCGATCCTCGACGTCGACGACCGGATCGGACTGGCCGAGCACGAACTGCTCGCCGGCCTCGACCGGCAGGCGCGGAACGCCATCGCGACGACGGCCAAGCAGGTCTCGGCGGTGACGGCGCTCAGCCCGCGGGCGATCGTCGACGTGGCGTTCGTCGTGTTCGCGGCGGTGCGGCTGCTGCGCCGGATCGCGGCGATCTACGGCGGCCGGCCGGGCTTCCTGGGCTTCCTGCGACTGGGGCGCGCGGCGCTCGCGCATCTCACGGTCACCGGCGGCATGGCGGTGGGCGAGAGCGTGATGCAGCAGGTTCTGGGGCTCGGGATCGCCGCCCGGGTCTCCGCCAAGCTGGGGGAGGGCGTGCTCAACGGGCTGATGACCGCCCGGTTCGGGCTCGCGGCGCTCAACGTCTGCCGGCCGCTGCCGTTCGTGCGGGAGTCCCCGCCGCGGCTCGCCGACGTCGCCGGCGAGCTGCTGCGCTCGGCCGAGGCCGAGCCGAAGTAGGGGCGCGCTACTTGGCGCCCGCGGCGGCGCGGCGGTTGGCGATGCGCGAGAACATGTTGCCGGTGTAGTCGGCGGTCTTCGGCTTCTCGGGCTCGCCGAGCTTGGCCTCGAAGGCCTCGATCCGCTTGAGCAGCGTCACGTCGTTGAACAGCGAGCTGTTGAAGTTGCTCTGGGCCCGGGGGCCGAGGGCGGTCTGCACCGCTTCGAGTCGTTCCAGAAGCTCTTTGCGCGTCACGGTGCTCTCCAGGGGCGGCTTCGGGACGAAGGACCGCCCGTGCCGCCACTGAAGAGGGCGGTGGTAAACAGCGCGTTAATGCGACCCGCGCCGGTCCCATCCCGCCGAGCCACGGGGACGCCGATCGTCCTCGCGCGCCGCAGGGCTCGCAGGCTCAGAGCCCCTTCAGGAACCCGGCGAGCCGCATCAGCCCCTCGGGCCAGGGACCGTGCCCGCTCGCCACGTTGAGGTGGCCGGATTCGCCCGCGTCGACCGTGAGCGCCCCCCAGGCATGGGCGAAGTCGTCCGCCCGCTCGTAACGGCAGTACGGGTCGGTACGGCTGGCGACCAGCAGGGACGGGAAGGGCAGGGGATCGCGCGGCACCGGCGCGAAGGCCCGGACCGCGTCGGGCAGGCCCGGCGCTTCCTCGACGTCCGGGAGCGCCACCAGGAGGGCGCCGCGCACCACCCCTACGGGGAAGCGCGGCACCGCCTCGACGCACGCCACCACGCCGAGGCTGTGGGCGATCAGGATGACCGGCCGCGTCGCCGCCGCGACCGCCTCGGCGATGCGGCCGCACCACGCCTCCGGGGTCGGTTCGTGCCACTGGTCCTGCTCGACCACGCGCGCGGTGGCGAGGCGGCCCGCCCAGCGGGCCTGCCAATGGTCCTCCTCGGAGCCCCCGAGCCCCGGGACGATGAGGATGTCGCAGTCGGCGGTCTTCATACCGGGATGCCTAGTGCGGACCGACGGACGCGTCGAGACCGTCCCGTCATTCGGCCGCGATCGGCGCCGCTCCCTCGAGGGCCAGGATGTGTCGGGCGATCTGCACGGAGGCGCGGTTCTTCGCCTTGGCCTCGATCTCGAAATCCGCCCAGGCGAGGTGCCGGGCGACGAGGTCGTTCACCGCCCGGTTCCACATCATGTCGGAATGGGCCGCGAGGTCCCGGACCGCGTGGCCGGCCGCGCGCAGGGCCGGGAAGTCGGGCAGGGCCTCCGGATCGCAGGCGGCGGAGACCGCCTCGCGCGACACGCTGATATGGGCCACGGGCCGGACGCCGCGCCAGGATGCCTGCACCCGGGCGATCCGGGCATCGTCCGGCTCGAGATACTCCCCGCCGCTCTCGACCCAGTGGTGGTGCAGGTCGAGCACCACGGGCACGAGGTCGGCGAGCCGCAGCACCGCGTCGAGGCCGAACACGTTCTCGTCGTTCTCGACCGTCACGAGGTCGCGCGCCACCCGGCTCGCCCGGGGCAGGGTCTCGCGGAAGCCCTCGACCCCCGGGTCGCCCGCGCCGACATGGATGTTGATATGGGCGCCGTGCGGGTGCCAGCCGCCGCCGTAGCCCATCCGGTCGAAGATCTCGGCGTGGTAGTCGAGCTCGGACAGGCCGTTGGCGATCGCCGCCGGGTTGCGGCTCGCCAGCAGGCAGAACGGTCCCGGGTGGAAGCTCAGGCGCACCCCGAGCCGGCGGGCCAGCGCGCCGGCCTCGGCGAGGCTGCGCTCGACCAGCGCCGCCATCTCGGGCTCGGCGTAGAGCGGCTGCGCGATCGGGTGGGTGTAGCCCGGAAGGACGTTGCTCGCCATGCGCAGGAGACGCTCCAGCGGCGGCCGGGCCCCGACCCAGGCGATCTGGCGGGCGAGGGCGTCGAGGTTGTGGGCGACGAGCCCGGTGAGCTTCACCCGCCGAGCGGCCGGCTCCAGCTTCGTGAGATGGGCCATGGTCACGCTGGTGAGGTTCATGTGCAGCGTGGCCTCCCGCTCCGCCTTGAGGGTGGCGTGGGTGCCGGGCGGCTCGTCCAGGACGAACTTGCAGCAGAATCCGAGTCGGGGCTGATCGCGCATAACGAGCACAACGCGCGGAGGGCCGCGGCGTCCCCGCGCGACGCGCGGAACGGCCGCGGCACGACGACGTTGGGAGTCCCGAGCGCGGCAGTTCCGCGCACTGGCCCCGATCCATGCCCCCGTCACCGTCGCGTTCGACCGGCCCCTCGGAGGGCGGCTCGATCCTCTGGATCCTGATGCTCGGTTCGGCGCTGGTCGCCCTCGCGGCGGCGCCGGCGCGGCGCCGCGTGCCGGCGGCTCTCCCCGCCGACGAGCCGCCGCTCGACCGCGATCCGTCCTGCGACGATCGGGGCCTGCGGAAGGGCGTCGCCGCGGGGGCGCGCTCGATCTCGGGGCGCGCCGCGCAGCTCACCGCCGCGACCCAGCCGGAGCGCGGCCGCGCCGCCGACAGCCCCGTCGAGATGACGCGGTCCGGCTGGAAGGACATCGTCGTCCGACTCTACCTGGAGTTCAACAAGGACCGGGTCCTGGCGGTCGCCGCCGGGGTGACCTTCTACACGCTGCTGTCGCTGTTCCCCGCCATCGCCGCGCTGGTCTCCTGCTACGGCCTGTTCGCCGACGTGACCGTCATCAACGATCACCTCGCCCAGCTGCACGCGGTCCTGCCGTCCGGCGCGGTCGAGCTCATCGGCGACCAGGTCAAGCGCATCGCCGCCAAGGGCAGCGGCTCCCTCAGCATCACGTTCTTCTCCAGCCTGCTCCTGTCGATCTGGAGCGCCAACGCGGCCATGAAGGCGATGTTCGACGCGCTGAACGTCGTCTACGAGGAGGAGGAGAAGCGAAACTTCTTCTGGCTCAACCTCCGCTCGCTCACTTTCACGGTCGGCGCCCTGCTGTTCATCATCGTCGCGCTCAACGTGATCGTCGTCGTGCCGGTGATGCTGAACTTCCTGGGCCTCGGCTCGACCGCGTGGCTGCTCGCGGCCCTGCGCTGGCCGGCGATCCTGATCGTCCTGCTCGGCGGCCTGTCGGTGCTCTACCGGTTCGGGCCGAGCCGGGAGCACGCCCGCTGGCGCTGGGTCGGGTTCGGCAGCGTCGTCGCGGGCCTGCTCTGGCTCGCCGCGTCGCTCCTGTTCTCCTGGTACGTCGCCAATTTCGGCACCTACAACGAGACCTACGGGTCGCTCGGCGCCGTGATCGGCTTCATGACGTGGATCT
This sequence comes from Methylobacterium sp. Leaf361, assembly GCF_001424445.1. Taxonomy (NCBI): domain Bacteria; kingdom Pseudomonadati; phylum Pseudomonadota; class Alphaproteobacteria; order Hyphomicrobiales; family Methylobacteriaceae; genus Methylobacterium; species Methylobacterium sp. Leaf361. The sequence continues at coordinate 54,693 of NZ_LMPY01000056.1, forward strand.
GGATCTCCTCGACGATCGTGCTGCTCGGAGGCGAGATCAACGCGGAGCTGGAGCACCAGACCGCCCGCGACACCACCACGGGCGCGCCGCTGCCGATGGGCGCGCGCCGGGCGCGGATGGCAGACACCGTCGGCGCCGCCGCCTGAACGCCGCGTCTCCGATCCCGGAGACGGCCTGCGGCATCCTCCGGGACTGCCGGATAGGGCGCGCGATCCCTATATAGCGTGGCGAGAAGGGAGATCGTCATGGCCGACACGCCGACCACCAGCCCGGAGACCCGCAGCGACGCCGAGTGGCGCTCGGCGCTGACACCGGAGCAGTACCGGGTCCTGCGCGAGCACGGCACGGAGCGGGCCGGCACGAGCTGTCTGCTCGCCGAGAAGCGGGCCGGGACCTTCACCTGCGCCGGCTGCGGTCAGCCGCTGTTCGAGCAGGGCACCAAGTTCGAGTCCGGAACGGGCTGGCCGAGTTTCTTCGAGCCCCTCGACGGCGCCGTCGAGACCACGGTGGACCGCAGCCACTGGATGGTCCGCACCGAAGTGCACTGCGCCCGCTGCAAGGGCCATCTGGGCCACGTCTTCGACGACGGCCCGGCGCCGACCGGCCTGCGCTACTGCATGAACGGCGCGGCGATGAATTTCGAGCCGGCTGAATGAATCGCGGGGGCCGCTAACCTGGGTTCGGAAACGCGGCGCGAAAGCCGGGATATCGGGGACAGGGACCGCCGGGGCCGGATCCTCGGCCGGATCCGGTCTTGATTTCGTCGCGTTTTTGCTTAGCGCTCTATAGTCTCAGGATGTCGCTGTCCGGTGATTGGCGACGGAAGTGGTCAGGCTCTGGCGAATACGGCGTGGCAGTCAGCTTATACGCCGTGCGGGCCGGCTCCACGTGCCCCCTTCCGTGCGGCCCGGCGGCGCTGAGGGCTGTCCGCCGGATCGGCGCGCCGCCGACCAAGCGGGAGGGGTTTTGAGTTCATGAGCACCGTTCGCCGATTTCTGGTCGCACCATCCCTGGTCCGCCTGATCCGCAAGGAGCGGGGTGGCGCTCGCATCACCGAGGGTCACTTCGCGCCCCAGGGCGGCCGGGCCTCCTACGTGCGCGTCGACGGCCAGGTCTGCCAGCTGGTCCTGGTGAACAAGGGGCCGGACGGCGTCCCGGTCGAGGAGCGCACCGACGTCCCGCGCGCCCACGGCGACGCCCTGCTGGACGTGTGCCCCGGCAAGGCCGCCTACGACCGCACCACGCTGAATGCCGGCGGGCGCGAGATTGCCATCGACCGCTACGTCACCCCCGGCAGCCTGGACCTGATCAGCGTCACCTTCGACGATGACGGCGAGGCCGCCGGCTTCCACGCCCCGAGCTGGTTCGGCCGCGAGGTCAGCAGCGAGCCGGCCTTCGAGCGGGCGGCCCTGGCCATCCAGGGCGTGCCGGCGGCCGAGGAGGTGGCGCTGAGCAACGCCGCGCTGGACGCGGTGCTGGACCTGATCGAGCCGCGCTTCGGCTTCGGCCGCTACGGTAGCAGCAGCAGCAGCCGGAGCACCGAGTCCGACGAGGGCGCGATGGGTGCTATCCGCCGGGCCGCGGCTCCCGCGGCGCTGGCCGCCGCCGCGCCGGTCGTCGCCGCCCCGCCGCCGGCTCCCGAGCCCGCCGCGGCCGCCCCGCGCCCGCCCGAGCCGGCCCCGGAGCATCACCCCGAGCCCGAGCCGCAGCCGGAGTCCGCGCCGGAAGCGGCCGCGCACGCCGCGCCGGCCGCCGAGACGCCCGCCCCGCAATCCGGCAGCGGCGACGCCCTGCACGGGGATGCCCGCATCGACGACGTCATCGAGAGCCTGTCGCAGGCCCTCGGCGCGGCGATCCACCAGCAGCCCGATCCCGCCGCCGAGAACAAGGACGGGAAGAGCGAGGATCCCGCCTCGATGTTCGAGCGCTGGACCGTCCGCCCCCGCCGGACCCAGCAGCAGACCTGAGCCGCGTCGGAACGACGCGAGGCACGGCCGGGCCGCAGCGCAGATCGCGCTGCGGCCCGTCTGTTTTCGCGGGTCTCGGATACGAGAGATCTTCGTCCGGGAATGACAGGTTTTTGTCACGGATGGTTCCGGGCGGATAAGCGTGCAGCCGTTGAGGCGCCGGGTGATAGTCGCTAGCGTGCCGGCAAATCGGGAGGGTGCGCGGTCGTCGCACGGGATGGACATGGCACAGGCAATCCAGGCGACGGCTCCCGCCGCAGCGCCCCGCGAGCCCTGGTACAAGGTGCTCTACATCCAGGTGCTGATCGCCATCGCGCTCGGCGTCCTGCTCGGCTGGTACGACCCGGCCACTGGCAAGTCGATGAAGTGGCTCGGCGACGCCTTCATCGGCCTGATCAAGATGATGATCGCGCCGATCATCTTCTGCACGATCGTCCACGGCATCGCGTCGATCGGCGATCTGAAGAAGGTCGGCCGCGTCGGCCTGAAGGCGCTGGTCTACTTCGAGGTGGTGTCCACCATCGCGCTGCTGATCGGCGTCATCGTCGGCGAGGTGATCCGGCCCGGCGCCGGCTTCAACGCCGACCCGTCGAAGCTCGACGCCAGCAAGGTCGCGACCTACGCCAGCAAGGCGGCCGCCGATTCCACCGTCGCCCACATCCTGGCGATCATCCCGAAGAGCTTCCTCGACCCCTTCGCCACCGGCGACCTGCTGCAGGTGCTGCTGATCTCGATCCTCACCGGCGTCGTGGTGACGAATCTCGGCGAGCGCGCGGCCTCGGTGAACCACGCGATCGACACCGCCGGCCAGATCTTCTTCCGGATCATCGGCATCGTCGTGAAGCTCGCCCCCGTCGGCGCCTTCGGCGCCATGGCGTTCACGATCGGCGAGTACGGCATCCAGAAGGTCTACGACCTCGCGTGGCTCGTCGGCACCTTCTACATCACGGCGATCCTGTTCGTGCTCGTGGTGCTCGGGACGATCGCCCGGGTCGCGGGCTTCTCGATCCTGCGCTTCCTCGCCTACATCAAGGACGAGCTGCTGATCGTGGTCGGCACGTCATCCTCCGAGACGGTGCTGCCGCAGCTCATGACCAAGATGCGCCGCCTCGGCGCCTCGGACTCGGTCGTCGGCCTCGTGGTCCCGACCGGCTACTCGTTCAACCTCGACGGCACCAACATCTACATGACGCTGGCGACGCTGTTCCTGGCGCAGGCCGTGGGCGTGGACCTGTCGATCAGCCAGTACGCGACCATCATCCTGGTGGCGATGCTGACCTCGAAGGGCGCATCGGGCGTCACGGGTGCCGGCTTCATCACCCTGGCGGCGACGCTCTCGGCGATCCCCAACAGCCCGGTGCCGGTCGCCGCCATGACCCTGGTCCTCGGCATCGACAAGTTCATGTCCGAGTGCCGCGCGCTCACCAACCTCGTGGGCAACGGCGTCGCCTGCGTGGTGGTCAGCCGCTGGGAAGGCGAGCTCGACGTCGCCAAGCTCAACGAGGTGATGGCCCACCCGGTCGCCATCGGCACCCACATCGCCGACGAGTCGCCGCAGCTGATGGGCACCGACAGCAAGGTCGCCGCCGCCGAGTGATGGGATCGCCGACGGCGAAGAACGCGGGTCGCCCGCGTCTCGGGATCGATCTCGGCGGCACCAAGATCGCCGGGATCGTGCTCGACCGGGACGGGTCGACCCTGGCCGAGGCGCGGATGCCCGCCCCGCGGGGCGCCTACCGGGCCACCGTCGAGGCCGTGGCCGACCTCGTCCTGCGTCTCGAGGCCGAGGCCGGCGCGCCCTGCAGCGTCGGCATCGGCATGCCCGGGAGCCTGTCCCCGGCGACGGGCCTCGTGCGCAACGCCAACTCGCACTGGCTCAACGGACACCCGTTCGCGGTCGATCTCGGCGCGCGCCTGGAACGCCCGCTCCGGATCGAGAACGACGCCAACTGCCTGGCGGTGTCGGAGGCGATCGACGGCGCCGGCGCCGGGGCCCGCGTGGTCTGGGCGGTGATCCTGGGCACCGGCGTCGGGTCCGGCATCGCCCTCGACGGTCGGGTGCTCACGGGCCGCAACGGCATCGCGGGCGAGTGGGGCCACGGCCCCCTGCCGGCGCCCCGCGACGACGAGCGGCCGGGCGCCCCCTGCTACTGCGGTCGCCGGGGCTGCGTCGAGACCTGGCTGTCCGGTCCCGGGCTGGCCGCCGACCACGCGCGGCGGCACGGCGGCAACCTCACCGCCGAGGCGGTCGTCGCCGAGGCCCGGGCCGGAGGCCCGGCGGCGCGGGAGACGCTCGCCGTCCACCTCGAGCGCCTCGGGCGCGCGGCCGCCCAGGTGGTGAACCTCCTCGACCCGGACGTGATCGTGATCGGCGGCGGCCTGTCGCGCATCCCGGAGCTGATCGCCGGCCTGCCGGCGGCGATCGCCCCCCACGTCTTCTCCGACGCCTTCGACACGCCCGTGCGGGCGAGCCTGCACGGAGACGCGTCGGGCGTGCGCGGCGCGGCGTGGCTGTGGGAGGCGGAGACCGTCTGAGACTTGTCCGCGGCCCGTCCGCGACCCGGCCTTGGTCGATCGAACTGCCGAGCTCACAGAGACGTCGGTTGCGGGACCGGAGGGCGCAGGGCAGGACGGCAGCACCGCATCGCCGAAGTCCCGATGATCGTCCGCACCCGGCCCAACCTGCTGACCCTGCTGTTCACCCTGCGCGGCTCGATCGTGCCGCGGGTGGCGCCCAAGATCGCGGGGATCGTCGCGGTCTCGTGCGCGGTGGTGTGGGCGGAATCGCGGTGGCCCGCGCTGTTCCCGGTCAGCGCAGGGGTGACGCCGTTCACCGTAGTCGGCCTCGCCCTCTCGATCTTCCTGAGCTTTCGCAACAACGCCTGCTACGAGCGCTGGTGGGAGGCGCGCAAGCACTGGGGCAACCTGATCGGCGAGGTGCGCAACCTCGCCCGCGCCCTCCCGGCCCTGCTGCCCGAGCGGGAGGCCGCGCTCCAGCTCCGGCGCCTGTCGGCCTTCGCGCACGGCCTCCACGCCCGCCTGCGCGACCTGGACGAGGCCGCCGCCGTCGACCGCACGAGCCCCGGATCGGACCTGTCCGGCCCGAACCCCACCGACTCGGTCCTGGCCGCCATCACCCGAGACCTCGCCGCGCTGACGCGCGCGGGCCGGCTCAGCGACATCCAGTTCGGCATCCTCGAGGCCCGGATCGAGGCGCTGTCGGGCGTGCACACCGCCTGCGAGCGGCTCGCCAACACGCCGCTGCCCTTCGCCTACACGTTGCTCGTGTACCGGACGGCGTGGCTCTACTGCCTGCTCCTCCCGGTGGGCCTCACCGGCGCCCTGGGCTGGGCGACTCCGATCGTGGTGGCGCTCGTGGCCTACACGTTCTTCGGGCTCGACGCCCTCGGGGACGAGCTCGAGGAGCCGTTCGGCACCGAGCCCAACGACCTGCCCCTCGACGCCATGGTCCGCGCCGTGGACCGCATCGTCCACCACGCGCTCGGCGAGCCGATGCCCCAGGCGCTGGCACCCGACGGGTACTGGCTGCGCTAGCGCCTACCCGTTCCAGGCACGCAGCACGGGCTCGGTGCGGTCGTGCTCGTAGCCGAGCACCGAGACGCTCGCGGTGCCGAGGACGAGGAGCGCGCCGCCCCGCGGCTCCAGGCCGATCCAGCGCGCGGCGAGCACGCGCAGAAGGTGTGCGCTGGAGAACACGATGAGGTCGGCGTCGCGGGCGCGGGCCCGGGCGATGACCCGGTCCGCCCGGGCACCGACATCCGCCGCCGTCTCGCCGCCGGGGCAGCCGTCGCGGAACAGCCGCCAGTCCGGCCGCTCGGCCAGGATCGCCTTCGTGGTCCGGCCCTCGTAGGCGCCGTAATCCCACTCGGCGAGATCCGGGTCGATCGCGCGGCGGTCGCCGAAGCCCGCCAGCGCGCAGGTCGTGGCCGCCCGGCCCGACGGGCTCGACCACACCTCCGCGTAGGCGCGGCGCGCCAGGCGCGGTGCGAGGGCGCGCGCCGCGTCCTCACCCTCCAGCGTCAGGGGGATGTCGCTGCGCCCGGTATGCTGACCGGACCGGCTCCAGGCGGTCTCGCCGTGGCGGACCAGCGTGATCTGCGGGAACGGGCTCTCGGCCATGCGTGCCTCCCCGGGCACGCGGTCCGCGGCCCTGTCATCGATCCAGTCATCGACCCTGCCATCAACGCCGCCGCCGCGCTTCGGTCTCATCGGTTCGGCAATGCCGTCGGGAGCCGTCACGCGCCGTCTTGGACCCGATCAAGATCGTGCTTGCGCCCGCGGGAAAACGGACATAAACATATCTTTATGTCTATCGAACGCAGGCAAGAAGCGGGGTCGATCCCCTTTCCGGAAGCCCTGGGCGTCCTGCGTGCCGCCGCGGAGGAGACGCGCCTGCGCATCCTGGCGCTGCTCGTCGAGGGGGAACTGTCGGTGTCCGACCTCACCGACATCCTGGGTCAGTCGCAGCCGCGGATCTCTCGCCACCTCAAGCTATTGGTGGAGGCCGGGCTGGTCGAGCGCCACCGCGAGGGGGCCTGGGCGTTCTTCCGGCTGTCCGACGCCCGCGCCGGCTTGGCGGACCCGCTCCTGTCCGGTCTCGACCGGACCGCGCCGCCCCTGTCGGAGGACCGCGCGCGCCTCGACGCCGTCCGGGCGCAGCGGGCGGATGCCGCCACGACCTTCTTCGCCCGGCTGGCCCCCAAATGGGACGAGCTGCGCTCCCTGCACGTGCCCGAGGCGATCGTGGAGGCCGCGGTGCTCGACGCCCTGGGCGACCGCCCGATCGGCAGTCTGATCGATCTCGGCACCGGCACCGGCCGGATGCTCGGCCTGCTGGCGCCCCGGGCCGGCCGCGCCACCGGGCTCGATTCGAGCCACGCCATGCTGTCCGTCGCCCGGGCCAACCTGGAGCGCCAGGGCTTGGCAAGGGTGGACCTGCGGCAGGGCGACATCCACGCGCCGCCCTTCGCGCGGGCGAGCTTCGACCTCGTCGTGGTCCATCAGGTGCTGCACTATCTCGACGACCCGGCCCGGGCGCTCCGCGGGGCCGCGCGGCTCGTGGCGCCGGGCGGCCGCCTGCTGGTGGTGGACTTCGCGCCGCACGAGCTGGAATTCCTCCGCACCGGGCAGGCCCATCGGCGCCTCGGCTTCTCGGCCGAACAGGTCTCCGGCTGGCTCGCCGAGGCCGGCCTCGCGACGGTCGCCACCCGCGATCTGACGCCGCGCGAGTCGGGCCAGCTCACCGTCACCCTCTGGCTGGCCCAGGACGGGCTGGCTCAGGACGGGCTGGCCGACACCGACACAGAACAGCCTCAGCGCGCCGTCGCCTGAGACACTGACCTCCGCAGACTTCGTCTGAACCGACCGACATAGAGGACGAGACCCCGATGCGCCGCTCCACCCACCGCGCCAGCCGCGACGGCTACCACCCGATCCGCGTCTCGATCGAGTTCTTCCCCCCGAAGACCGACGAGATGGAGAAGATCCTCTGGAACTCCATCGAGCGCCTCGCGCCGCTGCAGCCGAGCTTCGTCTCGGTGACCTACGGCGCCGGCGGCTCCACCCGCGAGCGCACCCACAACACGGTCGCCCGCATGGTCCGCGAGACCGGCCTCAAGCCCGCCGCCCACCTCACCTGCGTGGACGCCTCTCGCGACGAGATCGACGCGGTGGTCCAGTCCTACTGGGACGCGGGCGTGCGCCACATCGTGGCGCTGCGCGGCGACCCGGCCGAGGGTGTCGGCCACGCCTACCGGCCGCACCCGGAGGGCTACGCCTCGACCGCAGAGCTGGTGAAGGGGATCAAGCGGATCGGCGACTTCAAGGTCTCGGTCTCGGCCTATCCCGAGAAGCACCCCGAGGCGGCCTCCCTCGACGCAGACATCGACGCCCTGAAGGCCAAGGTCGATGCCGGGGCCGACCAGGCGATCACCCAGTTCTTCTTCGAGAACGAGATCTACCTGCGCTACCTGGACAAGGTCCGGGCCGCCGGGATCACGATCCCGATCATCCCGGGCATCCTGCCGGTGCAGAACTTCAAGCAGGCGGCGAACTTCGCCCGCCGCACCGGCGCCTCGGTGCCCTACTGGCTGGCCGCCCGGTTCGAGGGGCTGGAGGACGACGTCGAGACCCGCCGGCTCGTGGCCGGCGCGGTGGCGGCCGAGCAGGTGCTCGACCTCGTGGACGAGGGCGTCAACGACTTCCACTTCTACTCGATGAACCGCTCCGACTTGGTCTACGCGATCTGCCACCTGCTCGGCCTGCGCGCCCAGGCGCCGAAGCTGGCGGCCGCGAAGGCCGCGGCTTAACTTCTCGGGGCCGCGGTCCGTCATCGCGGACGCAGCGAAGCGACCCAGGGCAGCGCGACATCCGTGAGCGTGGCGCGGCTGGATTGCTTCGCTGCGCTCGCAAAGACGGCTTGTGTCCGAGACAGCAGCCAGGGCACGCACGAGAGACCGAAGATCCCCCTCCACCTCGTCCTGAGGGGCCGCGTGAGCGGCCCCGAAGGAGGGCTCCAGGGAACACCGAGATATCTGGAGGCCTCCAAGGCCTCCGCTTCGCTCCGGCACCTCAGGACGAGGTGATCTGACAGGACGCACGATGACCGATTTTGCCCCCGTCGACGGCACCGAGATCGCGAAGGCCTTGCGCCACCGCGCCGCGGAGAAGATCCTCGTCCTCGACGGGGCGATGGGCACGGTGATCCAGCGGCTCAAGTACTCGGAAGAGGACTTTCGCGGCGACCGATTCAAGGATCACGGCCACGATCAGAAGGGCAACAACGACCTGCTGATCCTGACCCAGCCCGACGCGATCCGGCAGATCCACCTCGACTACTTCCTGGCCGGCGCCGACGTCTGCGAGACCAACACCTTCTCGGGCACCACCATCGCCCAGGCCGATTACGGCATGGAGTCGATCATCCACGAGCTGAACGCTCAAGGTGCGCGGCTCGCCCGCGAGGCCGCCAAGCTCGCCGAGCAGAAGGACGGCCGCCGCCGCTTCGTGGCCGGCGCCATCGGCCCGACCAACCGCACCCTGTCGATCTCGCCGGACGTGAACAACCCGGGCTTCCGGGCGGTGACCTTCGATCAAGTCAAGCAGGCCTACGTGGAGCAGATCCACGGCCTCATCGACGGCGGCGCCGAGCTGATCCTGATCGAGACGATCTTCGACACGCTCAACGCCAAGGCGGCGGTTGCGGCCGCGTGGCAGGTCTTCGACGAGACCGGCATCCGGCTGCCGATCCAGATCTCCGGCACGATCACCGACCTCTCGGGCCGCACCCTGTCGGGCCAGACCCCGGCGGCGTTCTGGCACTCCCTGCGCCATTCCGAGCCGCTGACCTTCGGCCTCAACTGCGCGCTCGGCGCCCGCGAGATGCGCGGCCACATCGCCGAGCTGTCGCGGATCTGCGACACGCTGGTCTGCGCCTACCCGAATGCCGGCCTGCCGAACGAGTTCGGCCTCTACGACGAGAGCCCGGAGGCGATGGGCAAACTGGTCGGCGAGTTCGCCGAATCCGGCCTCGTCAACATGGTCGGCGGCTGCTGCGGCACGACCCCGGACCACATCCGCGCCATCGCGGAGGCCGTCGCCGGCAAGGCGCCGCGGCCGATCCCCGAGGTGCCGCGCCTGATGCGGCTCTCGGGCCTGGAGCCCTTCGTGCTCACGCCGGAAATCCCGTTCGTGAACGTCGGCGAGCGCACGAACGTCACCGGCTCGGCCAAGTTCCGCAAGCTGATCACCAACGGCGACTACGCGGCGGCGCTGGACGTCGCCCGCGATCAGGTGGCGGCCGGCGCCCAGGTGATCGACGTCAACATGGACGAGGGCCTGCTCGACTCCCAGAAGGCGATGGTCGAGTTCCTGAACCTCGTCGCGGCCGAGCCCGACATCGCGCGCGTGCCCGTGATGGTCGATTCCTCGAAGTTCGAGGTGATCGAGGCCGGGCTGAAGTGCATCCAGGGCAAGCCGATCGTGAACTCGATCTCCATGAAGGAGGGCGAGGAGAAGTTCATCGAGGCCGCCAAGGCTTGCCGCTCCTACGGGGCCGCCGTGGTGGTGATGGCCTTCGACGAGCAGGGCCAGGCGGATTCCTATGAGCGCAAGGTCGAGATCTGCACCAAGGCCTACCGGATCCTGACCGAGCAGGTCGGCTTCCCGCCCGAGGACATCATCTTCGATCCGAACATCTTCGCCGTCGCCACCGGCATTGAGGAGCACAACCCGTACGGCGTCGCCTTCATCGAGGCGACCCGCACGATCCGCGAGACCCTGCCGCACGCCCACATTTCGGGCGGCGTCTCGAACCTCAGCTTCGCGTTCCGCGGCAACGAGCCGGTGCGCGAGGCGATGCACGCCGTGTTCCTGTTCCACTGCATCAAGGCCGGCATGGACATGGGCATCGTCAATGCCGGCCAGCTCGCCGTCTACGACGAGATCCCGGCGGAGCTGCGCGAGTTGTGCGAGGATGTGGTCCTCAACCGCCGCGACGATTCCACCGAGCGCCTGCTGGAGGCGGCCGAGCGGTTCAAGACCGGCGCCTCGGCCCAGGCCAAGACCGCCGACCTGTCCTGGCGCGAGGCCCCGGTCGAGAAGCGCATCGAGCACGCGCTGGTCAACGGCATCACCGAGTACATTCTCGCCGACACCGAGGAGGCGCGGCAAGGCGTGGAGCGGCCGCTCCACGTCATCGAGGGGCCTCTGATGTCGGGCATGAACGTGGTCGGCGACCTGTTCGGCTCCGGCAAGATGTTCCTGCCGCAGGTGGTGAAGTCCGCCCGCGTGATGAAGCAGGCGGTTGCCTATCTTGAGCCGTTCATGGAGGAGGAGAAGCGCGCCAATGGCGGCGACGGCAAGCGCCAGGCCGCCGGCAAGGTGCTGATGGCGACCGTGAAGGGCGACGTCCACGATATCGGCAAGAACATCGTCGGCGTCGTGCTGGCCTGCAACAACTACGAGATCATCGATCTCGGCGTGATGGTGCCGGCCGCCAAGATCCTGGAGACCGCCAAGCGCGAGCAGGTCGACATCGTCGGCCTGTCGGGCCTGATCACCCCGTCGCTCGACGAGATGGTCCACGTGGCCGGCGAGATGGAGCGCGAGGGGCTCGACGTGCCGCTGCTGATCGGCGGTGCCACCACGAGCCGCGTCCACACGGCGGTCAAGATCCACCCGGCCTACGCCAAGGGTCAGGCGGTCTACGTCACCGACGCGAGCCGCGCGGTCGGCGTCGTGTCGAGCCTGATCTCGAAGGAAACCCGCGGGACCACGATCGAGAAGGTCCGAGCCGAGTACGCCAAGGTCGCCGACGCCCACAAGCGCTCGGAGGCCGACAAGCAGCGGCTGCCGCTCGCCAAGGCGCGGACCAACGCCTTCAAGATCGACTGGTCGGGCTACAAGCCGGCGAAGCCCTCCTTCACCGGCACACGGGTCTACGGCTCCTACGAGGTCGCCGACCTCGTGCCCTACATCGACTGGACGCCGTTCCTGCAGACCTACGAGTTCAAGGGCCGCTTCCCGGCGCTCCTGGACGATCCCGAGCAGGGTCCGGCCGCTCGCGCCCTCTACGAGGACGCGCAAGAGATGCTGAAGCAGATCGTGGCGGAGCGCTGGTTCAACCCGAAGGCGGTGATCGGCTTCTGGCCGGCCAACAGCGTCGGCGACGACATCGTCCTCTACACCGGCGAGAGCCGGTCGGAGCGGCTCGCCACCTTCCACGGGTTGCGCCAGCAGCTCTCGAAGCGCGACGGGCGGTCGAACACCTGCCTGTCGGATTTCGTGGCCCCGGCGGAGACCGGCATCGCCGATTACGTCGGCGGCTTCGTGGTGACGGCGGGCCTTGAGGAGGTGCGGATCGCCGAGCGTTTCGAGCGGGCCAACGACGATTACCGGGCGATCCTCGTGAAGGCGCTCGCCGACCGCATCGCCGAGGCCTTCGCCGAGCGCATGCACGAGCGGGTGCGCAAGGAGTTCTGGGGCTACGCGAGCGAGGAGGCCTACGCCCCCGAGGAACTGGTGCTGGAGAAGTACGACGGCATCCGCCCGGCCCCGGGCTACCCGGCCCAGCCCGACCACACCGAGAAAACCACGCTGTTCGACCTGCTGAAGGCCGAGAGCCGGATCGGCGTGAAGCTCACCGAGTCCTACGCGATGTGGCCGGGCTCGTCGGTGTCGGGGATCTACATCGCCCACCCGGAGGCGCACTATTTCGGCGTCGCCAAGGTGGAGCGCGACCAGGTCGAGGATTACGCCGCCCGCAAAGGCATGGATATCCGTGAGGTCGAGCGCTGGCTCGGGCCGATCCTGAACTACGACCCGGCGCGGTACCTGCCGCAGGCGGCGGAGTAGGGGCGGGGCACCACCGTCATCGCGAGCGTAGCGAAGCGACCCAGGGCAGCGCGACATCTGTCGGCGTGGCGTAACCCTGAATTGCTTCGCTCCGCTTGCAAGGACGGCGCGGCGGCCCGAACCGCCCGTCCGACCTCAGCAGGTCCCCGCACCCCGCGTGTTCACGTACAGTGAATAGACCGAGTGCGACGCCGTCATCAGCAGCAGGTTGCGGTTGAGGCCGCCGAAGCACAGGTTGGCGCAGCGTTCCGGCAGGCGGATCCGGCCGATCAGCTTGGCCTGCGGCGACAGCACGATGACGCCGTCCTCGGCCTCGCTCATCCCCCAGCCGCACCAGAGGTTGCCGTCGACATCGACCCGGAACCCGTCCGGCGTGCCGGTGCCGGCATCGTAGAAGACGCGGCCGTTGGCGGTCCTGGTGCCGTTCTCGACCACGTCGTAGACACGGATCAGGCGGTTCGGCTTCGCCCGCGCCTCGATCACGTAGAGCTTGGACTCGTCGGGCGAGAAGCACAGGCCGTTCGGACCCGCCACGCCCTCGACCACGACGCTGGCCTGCCCCGTCTTCGGATCGATCCGGTAGACGTTGCCGGGCAGTTCCGGCGCGGCCATCGACTCGTGCGGGTTCGGCCCGAAGGCCGGGTCGGTGAACCAGACCGCGCCGTCGGAATGGCAGACCACGTCGTTCGGCGAGTTCAGCGGCTTGCCGTCGAACCGGTCGAGCAGCGTGGTGAGGCTGCCGTCGTGCTCGGTCCGGGTCACGCTGCGGGTCCTGTGCTGGCAGGTGATCAGGCGGCCCTGCCGGTCGCGGGTGTTGCCGTTGGCGTAGTTCGACGGCTTGCGGAACACCGAGAGCGCGCCGGAGGCCTCCTCCCACTTCATGATCCGGTCGTTGACCACGTCGCTGAACAGCAGCGATCCCATGTCGCCGAACCAGACCGGCCCCTCGGCCCAGCGGAAGCCGGTGGCGACCCGCTCCACCGTCGCCGAGGCGAGGCGGTATTTGGCGAAGGCCGGATCGAGGATCTCGACGGCCGGGTCGGGCACCCGCTGCGACGGTTCCCAGCCGGCTCCGGCCGCCCGCGCGGCGCCGAGCAGGGCCGCCCCGGCGAGCAGACCCCTGCGTGCGATCGTGACCATGGTACCTCCCTGTGATGGGGCCTGCCGCCTGTTGCCGGCGGCTCGGGCCGGTCAATGAATCTCGGGTTCCGGGATCCCCCCGGCGCCCTCCAGAAAGTCGAAGTCGCAGCCCTCGTTGGCCTGCCGCACGTGCCGGGCGAACAGCCGGTTGTAGCCCCGCGGATAGGCCCGGTCCGGCGGAACGAAGGCCTTCACGCGCGCCGCGATCTCGGCGTCGTCGAGATGCAGGTGGATCCGCCGCCCGGGCACGTCCACGGTGATGAGGTCGCCGTCGCGCACGGCCGCGAGCGGACCGCCCGCGGCCGATTCCGGCGCCACGTGCAGGATGCAGGCACCGTAGCTGGTCCCGCTCATCCGCGCGTCCGAGATGCGGACCATGTCGCGCACGCCCTGCCGGAGCAGCACCTTGGGGATCGGCAGCATGCCCCATTCCGGCATGCCGGGACCGCCGATCGGGCCGGCATTGCGCAGGATCATCACGTGGTCGGGGGTGACGTCGAGGTCGAGGTCGTTCACCGCCGCGCTCATCGCGTCGTAGCTGTCGAAGACCAGCGCGGGACCGGTGTGCTGCAGCAACCGCGGGTCGGCGGCCGGCGGCTTGATCACGCAGCCGTCGGGAGCGAGGTTGCCGTACAGGATCGCGGTCCCGCCCATGGCGACGATCGGCCGGTCGAGCGGCCGGATCACGTCGTCGTTGAACACCCGCATGCCGGCCAGCCCGTCGCCGATCGTGCCGCCGGTGACCGAGCGGGCGTCGAGGTGGAGGAGGGGGGACAGGCGCGCCATCAGAGCGCGGATGCCGCCCGCGATGTGGAAATCCTCCATGAGCCACTGACCCGAGGGCCGGAGGTTGGCGATGACCGGCACCTTCTGGGCGAAGTCGTCGAACTCGGTGAGCTTGACCGGGATACCGGCCCGACCGGCCATGGCCACGAGGTGGATCATCGCGTTGGTGGAGCCGGCGAGCGCGTTGTGGACCACCAGCGCGTTGTCGACCGAGCGGCGGTCGAGGATGTCGGACGGCTTCAGGTCCTCCCAGATCATCTCGACGATCCGCCGGCCGCAGGCGCCGGCCATGCGCGGATGGTCGGCGTCGGCCGCCGGGATCGAGGCCGAACCGGGCAGCGATAAACCCAGGGCCTCAGTGATCGCCGTCATGGTCGAGGCCGTGCCCATGGTCATGCAGGTTCCGGCGGAGCGAGCGATGCCCGCCTCCATGTCGTTCCATTCCTGCGTGGTGATGTTCCCGGCCTCCTTCTCGGCCCAGTACTTCCAGACATCCGAGCCCGAGCCCAGGATCGTCCCGCTGAAATGGCCGCGCATCATCGGTCCCGCCGGCAGGAACACCATCGGCAGGTTCATGGAGATCCCGCCCATCACCGTGCCGGGTGTGGTCTTGTCGCAGCCGCCCATCAGCACCGCGCCGTCCACGGGGTGCTGGCGCAGCAGTTCTTCCACCTCCATGGCCAGGAGGTTGCGGTAGAGCATCGTGGTCGGCTTGACGAAGTTCTCCGACAGCGACAGCGCCGGCAGCTCGATCGGGAAGCCGCCCGCCTGCCAGACGCCGCGCTTCACGTGCTCGACGCGCTCGCGGAAATGCTGGTGGCAGGGGTTGATGTCGCTCCAAGTGTTGATGATGCCGACGATCGGCTTGCCGGTGAAATCCGCCCGCTCGTAGCCCATCTGCAGCATGCGCGAGCGGTGGCCGAAGCTGCGCAGGTCGGTGGCGCCGAACCAGCGCTGGCTGCGCAGATCCTCCAGGGTCTTCTTGCGCGCGGTCATCGCTCTGTCTCCGGTCTCACGCGTTCGACCCGGCCGGGCGGCCCGCGACGAGCGTGATCGCCGCGGCGGCGAGCGCGCAAGCCGCCAGGAAATAGAGGCCGGCCTCGTAGGTCCCGGTATAATCCTTCAGCCAGCCCAGGACGTAAGGGCCGACGAAGCCGCCGAGATTGCCGATCGCGTTGATCAGCGCGATCCCCCCGGCGGCCGCGGGCCCGGCCAGGAACTCCCCCGGCATCGCCCAGAAGGCGGGCTTGCTCCCGTAGAGCCCGATCGTGGCCACCGACATCGCCGCGAGCGCCCAGAGGCTGCCGAGCATGGGGCCGGAGACGACGAGGCCGAGGGCGGCGACCAGCGCGGCGATCGCGAAGTGCCAGCGGCGCTCGTCGCGCCGGTCCGACGACCAGCTCCAGGCGATCATGCCCAGGGTCCCGACGCCGTAGGGCACCGCCGTCGCGACCCCCGTCTCCCAGTCGGTGAGGTGCAGGCTCTTCAGGATCGGCGGCAGGAAGAAGGTGATGCCGTAGGTGGCGGTACCGATGCTGAAGTACATCGCGCCCAGCGCGAGCACGCGCCGGTCGGTCAGGACCTGCCCCAGGGTGAAGGGCCCGTGGGCCCGGACCGTGCCGTCCCGCTCCGCCGCGATCGCGGTCCCGAGCCACAACCGCTCCTCGGACGTGAGCCACGCGGCCTGTTCGGGCCGGTCGGTCATCAGCGCCAGGACCGCGAAGGCCAGCAGGATCGAGGGCGCCGCCTCGAGGAGGAACAGCCACTGCCAGCCGTGCAGGCCGAGCGCCCCGTCGAGCTGGAGCAGCGCCCCCGAGATCACCGCCGTGAGGGCGTTCGAGCCCGGGACCGCGAGGAACAGCGCGGCGACCACGCGCGCCCGGTACCGCTTCGGGAACCAGTAGGTGAAGTACAGGATCACGCCGGGGAAGAAGCCGGCCTCGGCCACGCCCAGCAGGAAGCGCAGGGCGAGGAAGCTCGTCGGGCCGGTGATGAGCGCCATGCTGCCCGCCACCAGCCCCCAGGTGACCATGATCCGGGCGATCCAGAGCCGCGCCCCGGCACGCTCCAGGAGAACGTTGCTCGGCACTTCGAAGATGACGTAGCCGAGGAAGAAGATGCCGGCCGCCCAGCCGTAGACCGTGGCGGAGAACCCGAACTCCCGGTTCAGCCCGAACGCGGCGAAGCCGACGTTGGTCCGGTCCATGTAGGCGACGAAGTAGATGAGGACGATCAGCGGCAGCAGACGCCGCGACACCTTGGCGACCGTCCGCCGCTCGATCTCCGGCGCCGCATCGCCCCCGCGCAATCCCGCCGCCATGGCGTCCCCCCGAGCCGAATCCGACGCGTCCCGGCCCTTTGCCGATCGCGGGCCGGGCCGGAGCGGGCCGGTGCGGCACGCTCAGCGGCCGGTCCGCGTCCGCCAGGCGGCGAAATCGGCGAGGCTCTGCTCGTCGGTGGCAGGGTAGAGGCCGAGGATTGTGCGGCCCTTGCGTACCTCCTCGGTGACGAAATCCTCGTAGGCGGTCATCTCCACGGCCTCGTCGGCGACCGCGTCAGCGAGGTGGGCCGGGATCACCGCCACCCCGTCGCCGTCGCCGACGATCACGTCGCCGGGGAAGACGGGCGCGTCGCCGCAGCCGATCGGCACGTTGATGTCGATCGCCTGGTGGACCGTGAGGTTCGTCGGTGCCGACGGGCGCGCGTGGTAGCTCGGCATCTCGAGCCGGGCGATCTCGTCGGCATCGCGGAAGCCGCCGTCGGTGACGAGCCCGGCGCAGCCGCGCACCATCAGCCGGGTCGCCAGGATCGAGCCCGCGGAGGCGGCCCGGGCGTCCTTCCGGCTGTCGATCACCATCACGGCGCCGGGCGGGCACTCCTCCACGGCCTTGCGCTGCGGGTGCGCGCGGTCGCGGAACACCGTGATCGGGTTCAGATCCTCCCGGGCCGGGATGTAGCGCAGGGTGTAGGCCTCGCCGACCATCGTCGGGCCGCCGGCCTTCAGGGGCAGCACGCCCTGGATCATCTGGTTGCGGAAGCCGCGCTTGTAGAGGGCGGTCATCAGCGTGGCCGTGCTGACGGTCTTCAGCTTGGCGCGCGTCTCAGGGGACAACCCGGACATCCGCTTCTCCTCCCCGGGCCTCGGTCTCGGCACCCGCAGACGGTGACAATCACGCGTCGCTTGCGCCGGCCTTGGCTCCCGTCCGCGCTGGGCGCGGACTGATATCCCAGCTCTTGAGTAACACGGGGCGCCGCGCCATTGTCAACCGGCGCGGGTCGCGACCGACCCGAGCGGAGATCGACGGGGAAGCCCTTGGCCGAATTGGACTTTACGGGCGGCGGCAGCGCCTCGACGGCGGAGGCGCGCAGGCCGCGCTCGCTGGCCGAGACCGCCTACGACGCCATCGAGCAGATGATCATCAGCCGCCGCCTCGCGCCAGGCGCGATGGTCTCCGAGGGCGAACTCGGCGCGGAGCTGGGCCTCGGCCGGACTCCGGTCCGCGAGGCCCTGGCACGGCTGAAGACGATCGGGTTCGTGGAGGTCCACCCGCGCCGCGGCGTCCTCGTCACCCAGGTCGACATCATCAGGCACCTCGAGCTGCTGGAGGTGCGGCGGCCCCTCGACGAGACCGTGGCCCGCTGCGCCATCGCGCGGGGCACCGAGGACGACATGGCGCAGCTGCTGGACCGCGTCGGCGGGCTGCGCCGCACCGCGGAGGCCCGCGACCGGGAAGCGTATTTCCGGCACAAGCGCGCCCTGCACGAGGGGCTGGTCGGCGCCGCCTACAACCCGACGCTCGCCGGCACCATGGCGGCGCTGCACGCGCAGTCGCGACGGTTCTGGTACACCTACGAGCCGACCGCGAGCTTCCCGGACTGCGCGGCGATCCACGCGGCGATCGTGTCGGGCATCGCGGCGCGCGACGCGGAGGCGGCCCTTGCCGGGATCGGGACGCTGTTCGACTTTCTCGACCGGATGACCCGCCGGGCCCTCGACCGGCGCCCCCTGGTCTGACAGGTTGACCGCCCCGAACCCGCCCCTATCCTGAGACTGGGATATCAGACGCATCTCAGCGGCGGGCGGATCCACGGCCGATCCCGGCGCCATGCCCCGGACGCGGCCCGAGCGCCAGGGAGGAACGGCTTGAGCGGATTGCCCCCACGCACCGGCGCGCAGGTGCTCGTCGACCAGCTCCGCGCGCAGGGCGTCGAGCGCGTGACCTGCGTCCCCGGCGAGAGCTATCTCGCGGTGCTCGACGCCCTGCGCGACAGCGGCATCGACGTTCTGGTCTGCCGGCAGGAGGGCGGCGCGGCGATCATGGCCGAGGCCGCCGGCAAGCTCACGGGCCGCCCTGGCATCTGCTTCGTGACCCGGGGGCCCGGCGCCACCAACGCCTCCGCCGGCGTGCACATCGCCCGCCAGGATTCGACGCCGATGATCCTGTTCGTCGGCCAGATCGCCCGGCGCATGCGCGACCGCGAGGCCTTCCAGGAGGTCGACTATCGCCAGATGTTCGGCGGCGTCGCCAAGTGGGCGGTGGAGATCGACGACGCGGCGCGCATCCCGGAGATCCTCGCCCGGGCCTTCCGGGTCGCGCTGCAGGGCCGCCCGGGCCCCGTCGTGGTCGCCCTGCCGGAGGACATGCTCGACGACGTCGCGGCCGTGCCGGACGCGCCGCGCGTCGTCCCGGCCGCGCCGGCCCCGTCGGGGGACGATCTCGCGCGCCTGCGGGCCATGCTGGCGGAGGCGCGGCGGCCGGTGGTGCTGCTCGGCGGCTCCCGCTGGACGGAAGGCGCCGTCGCCGCCCTGGCCGCCTGGGCCGAGCGCCACGACCTGCCGGTGGCGGTCTCGTTCCGGCGGGCGCAGCTCTTCCCCGCCGACCACCCGAACTTCGCGGGCGAGCTCGGGATCGGGCCGAACCCGGCGCTGCTCGCCCGGATCCGGGAGGCCGACCTGCTGCTGATGGTGGGCGGGCGCCTCTCCGAGATGCCGGCGCAGTCCTACGGCCTGCTCGGCATCCCCGATCCCGGCCTGCCGCTGGTCCACGTCCACGCCGACGCGGCGGAACTCGGCCGGGTCTACCAGCCGGCGCTGGCGATCGAGGCGGCGCCCGAGACCTTCTGCGCGGCCCTGCCGGAGTTCGAGGCGACCGGGACCGGCCGCGCCGCCGAGGCCCACGCCGCCTACCGCGCGTGGTCCGAGACCCCGGAGCCGAAGCCCGGCGCGTTCCAGTACGGGGAAGCGATCACGTGGCTGCGCGAGCGGCTGCCGCCGGACGCGGTGATCTGCAACGGCGCCGGCAACTTCGCCACCTGGGTTCACCGCTATTACCGGTTCCGCGCCTTCGGCACGCAGCTCGCGCCGACCTCCGGCTCCATGGGCTACGGCCTGCCCGCCGCCGTGATGGCGAAGCGCAGCCGCCCGGAGCGGATCGTCGTGGCGCTGGCCGGCGACGGCGACGTGATGATGACCGTGCAGGAATTCGCGACCGCGGTTCAGTACGGGATCGCCGTCGTTGTGGTGGTGCTCGACAACGGCATGTACGGCACGATCCGGATGCACCAGGAGCGCGAGTATCCCGGCCGCGTCTCGGCGACCGAGCTGCGCAACCCCGACTTCGCGGCGCTGGCCCGCGCCTTCGGCGGCCACGGCGAACGGGTGGAGCGCACCGAGGAGTTCGCCCCCGCCTTCGAGCGCGGCCTCGCCTCCGGGCTGCCGGCCATGATCCACTGCCTCGTCGATCCCGAGGCGCTCACCCCGACCATGACCCTCGCGGCCATCCGCGAGAAGGCCCTGGCGGCGCAGCGGGGCTGACCGCCCGCTCGCGCCGTCCCGGTGCGGCCCGCCCGCACCCCCACCGAGAGGAGCAGCTCATGACCCTGCGCGGCGAGAACCTGATCGGCGCCGAGGCGCGGCGCGGCACCGAGGCGGCCTTCCGGGCCGTCGAGGCGGCCACCGGACAGGCCCTGGAGCCGGACTTCCCGGGCGCGAGCCGGAGCGACCTCGACCGGGCCTGCGCGCTCGCCGAGGCCGCCTTCGACACCTTCCGCGAGACCGACCCGGAGGCGCGGGCCGGCTTCCTGGAAGCGATCGCCGCGAACATCCTGGAGATCGGGGATGACCTCGTCACCCGCTGCATAGCCGAGACGGGGCTGCCCCGGCCGCGGATCGAGGGCGAGCGCGCCCGGACGGTCGGCCAGCTGCGCCTGTTCGCCGGCGTCGTCCGCGAGGGCAGCTACGTCGAGGCGCGGATCGACCCGGCCCTTCCGGACCGCAAGCCGCTGCCCCGTCCGGACCTGCGCCTGCGCCGGATCGCCGTCGGCCCGGTGGCGGTGTTCGGCGCCTCGAACTTCCCGCTGGCCTTCTCGGTGGCGGGGGGCGACACCGCCTCGGCCCTGGCGGCGGGCTGCCCGGTGGTGGTCAAGGCCCATCCCGCCCATCCCGGCACCTCGGAACTGGTCGGCCGCGCCGTCCAGAAGGCGGTTGCGTCCTGCGGCCTGCCGGAGGGGACCTTCTCGCTGCTGTTCGATGCCGGCCAGTCGATCGGGCAGGGGCTGGTGGCCGATCCCCGGATCGCGGCCGTCGGCTTCACGGGCTCGCGCCGGGGCGGCACCGCCCTGATGGCGATCGCGGCCGGGCGCCCGTCGCCGATCCCGGTCTACGCCGAGATGAGCAGCATCAACCCGGTGCTGCTGTTCCCCGGCGCGCTCGCCGCGCGGGGTGCCGCGATCGGCAAGGCCTTCGCGGCCTCGCTGACGCTCGGCGCCGGGCAGTTCTGCACCAATCCCGGCCTGATCCTGGCGCTGCCGGGTCCGGGTCTCGACGCCTTCCTCGAGGCGGCCGGCGCGGCCCTGCGCGAGAGCCCGGCCGCGACCATGCTGACGCCCGGCATCCAGCGCGCGTACCGCGAGGCCGTGGCGCGGGTGGCCGGCCACGCCGCCGTCACCCGCATCGCCGAGGGCACGGAGGGCGGGGCGACCCAGGGCCGGGCGACCCTGTTCGCCGCGGACTCGGACGTGTTCCTGGCGGATCCCGAGCTGCAGGAGGAGATGTTCGGCGCCTCGGGGCTCGTGGTGCGCTGCGCGGACTTCGCCGCGATGCGGGCGGTCCTGGAGCGTCTGGAGGGTCAGCTCACGGCCTCGCTGCACCTCGCGCCGGAGGATCACGCGGCCGCCCGGGACCTGCTGCCGCTCCTGGAGCGCCGCGTCGGCCGGATCTTGGTGGACGGGTTCGGGACCGGCGTCGAGGTGGCGCACGCCATGGTGCATGGTGGGCCTTACCCGGCGACCTCGGACGGGCGCACGACCTCGGTGGGCAGCCTCGCGATCGACCGGTTCCTGCGGCCGGTGAGCTACCAGGACGTCCCCGACGCCCTGCTGCCGGCGGCGCTCCAGGCCGCCAACCCGCTGGGCCTGCCCCGCCGGATCGACGGCACACCCGAGCGCCGCTGAGCGGCGGCTTGCGGGGGCCGGGAGGCCGCGATCCGCCGCTTGCCAGGGGCGGGCGCGGCGTCTAGACAGCCTCCGCTCACCTTGGGGCGTCGCCAAGTGGTAAGGCAGCGGTTTTTGGTACCGCCATTCCCAGGTTCGAATCCTGGCGCCCCAGCCAAATTGCCCAAGGGAAACAGGACCTTCGGGGCCGGGACTGAGCGGGCCCGCCGGAACGCGCGGTGTCGCCCCGCGGCACGAGAATCCGCACGGTCCCGAACGGCCCGCGGGCCGTCCGGCGCCGGTGCTCCGCACTGTGAGGCCGAGACGACCGCTGTGGAGAGCGAGACCGCGACGGCTGAGCCCTTCACGATCCCGACAGGCCACCACGTCGACGTGGCCCAGGCCATCGAAATGCGCTCTCGGGCGAGGAGCCTCCGCGCCGACGCTGCGCCGCACGTGGCCGAGAGCGCGATCAACATGAGTTTCCCGAGGACGACATGAGCGACGTGCCCGATCCGAAGCGGAAGACGATCGCCGACAGCGTGCTGGTTCGTCTCAGCACGTTCGCGCTGGGCATCGGCCTGTACGACGGCATCGCTCGGAGCATCGTCGAGAAGGCGGTTGCCGACATGCCGGAGGCCACCGTCGAGCAGATCGCGGCGGCGGCGCGGATGATGATGCTGTTCGTGTCGGGCTGAGAGCGGTACATGGCCGGGACAGCGATCCTGCTGGCGTATCCGGTGAAGGGATGACCGCGTGATCCTGCCTCCCCTCCGCCGGACCGCGGCCGACGCGCGGACGGTGGCCACCGTCGCCCACGACGGCCAGGTCGACAAGGGCGGCAGGCCGTATATCGAGCATCTTGCGCGCGTGGCTGCCGGCGTGCTCGGGCTGTCGGAAGGGTGCCCGTTCTGGTCCGACCTGGAGCGGGACGAGGCGCTGCAGGCCGCGTGGCTGTACGATGTGGTCGAGGATACAAGCTACGGGTTCGGCGACTTGGCCAAGGAGGGCTTCAGCGACAACGTGCTGACCTCGGTCGCCATGCTCACGAAGCCCGGAGGTCGCGTCACCTACGCGGCCTGGATCAACAACATCGCGAAAGTGGGCACCCTCCGGGCGACCCTCGTCAAGCTCGCCGACCTCGAGGACAATTCGGATCCCGGGCGTCTGGCGCTCCTGCCCCCGGAGACCCGCGAGCGGCTTCATCTCAAGTACGAGCCGGCCAAGGCAATCCTGCGCGCGGCGGCGGCGGCGAAGGGCTGGCTCGGTTCACCGACGACGGTCGAAGGCAGCGGGCCGCGTTAGCCCAGCGCCTTGCCCATGCGGCGAAGCTTCGCGCGACCGGCGCCGTCCCGCTGTCACGGCCGCGGCATGCGCGGCGACCCGCGCCGCGACACCCCTGATAGCTCGGCGCCGAACCTCCCGCGCGCGTGCACCGCGACAGCGAAGCCGCCGTCGACGGTCAGATGGAGAAGCCGCTCGTCCATCTCGGTCAGCATGGGGGCGGGCTTCACGCGATCGACCAGCCCGTCATCGATCGAGGTCGGCCAGACGACGTGCACCTCCCGGAATGTCTCGGCGAACAGGATCGTCAGCATGAACGGCGCCCGGTGGCCGAAGCTGTCCCCGAAGAGCAGCGGCCGCCCGCGACCAAGACCCGGACAATCGAGGGAAGGTCAAATCATCCTCTTCCTAGATCGTAGACGTGCGCCAGCGCACGCGATTTACAATGCTCGCGGTTCGCGCGCGGATGAAGAGCCGATCATGTGAACGTTAATACAAGGGGCCTCGATCTCTGGGGGCATCGCGTGAGCCGTACGTATCCGCACACTCGCAAGGGGCGAGCTTTGCTGTTCAGCCGTCAAGCTGAGCCGACCATTCGGACGTCGGATCTGGTGGGAGCCACGGCCGGGGTCGCACTCTTGGGCGGCCTGTGCTTGCTGCTCGTGGCCCTGCTCACGAGCGAGGCCCAGGCGTTCACGGATCTCACGTCGATCCTCACGGACAGCTAGAGCAAAACCCGACCCTGTTGCGGCCGGACGCGCGCCCGCTTCCGGGCCGCGTGACGGAGTCGCGCATCCCGGTCAGGCTGCCGCACGTCGCGCGGGCGGCACCGCTCCCGCGGCGCGGGTCCCAACGAGGCGCCCGGTTCCGGCAGCGGCGAGGCCGCGGGTTCCAGGTCCCGGCCGTTCGTCCCGCCCCGACCCGCCTCGGCCCTCGACCGCGCGCCGGATTCCTGCACGATGGGCGATCGGGACGCGAGGACGCGGGCGGCGCCCGCCGCCCTGGCGCGGGACAGCACTCCGGAAGACCATCGCGGCTCGGCGGGAGGCGGTTTCGCGGCGCCCGAGGGGCACGCGGCGATCGCCGACGGCGGTTCGCACAGGCGTTCGGTCGGAAGGGCGTTGAATCGCGGCCGCCATTCGGAAAGGCTCGCTCCGCCCGATCCGCATCGCCCCCCGGAGGTGAAGACCCTGTGCCGCACGCGACCGAACTGATCGCCATCATCGCCCTCGGGCTGACCCTCGCCTTCATCTGCGGGATGGTCGCGCAGCGCCTCAGGCTGCCGCCGCTGGTCGGGTACCTGGTCGCGGGCGTCCTCGTCGGCCCCTACACGCCGGGCTTCGTGGGCGACAGTAACCTCACGGGCCAGCTCGCCGAGATCGGCGTCATCCTGCTGATGTTCGGGGTCGGGCTGCACTTCTCGTTCAAGGACCTGATGGCCGTGCGCGCCATCGCCCTGCCCGGCGCGGTGGTGCAGATCGCGGCGGCGACCGCCATGGGGATCGGCCTCGCCTTCGCCTGGGGCTGGACCCTCGGGCAGGGCCTGGTCTTCGGCCTCGCCCTCTCCGTCGCGAGCACGGTGGTCCTGCTCCGCGCGCTGGAGGAGCGCGGCCTCCTCGACACGGACAACGGCCGCATCGCGGTGGGCTGGCTCATCGTCGAGGATCTGGCGATGGTGCTGACCCTCGTGGTCCTGCCCGCCCTCGCGCCCTCGCTCGGGGGCGAGGCCCGGGGCCTCGGGCACGGCACGGCCCACGCCCTCACGGACCTCGTCGCCCAGCTCGTCGGACCGGAGTACGCGCAGAGCCTCGCGCTCACCGTCGTTCTGACGCTCGCCAAGGTCGCGGTCTTCGCGGGGCTGATGCTGGTGGGCGGACGCCGCTTCGTGCCCTGGCTGCTCGACCAGGCGGCGCGCACCGGCTCGCGGGAGCTGTTCACCCTCGCGGTCCTGGCCCTGGCCCTGGGCATCGCCTTCGGCTCGGCGGAGCTGTTCGGGGTCTCCTTCGCCCTCGGGGCCTTCTTCGCCGGGATGGTGCTCGCCGAGTCCGATCTCAGCCATCAGGCGGCCGCCGATTCGCTGCCGCTGCAGGACGCCTTCGCGGTCCTGTTCTTCGTGTCGGTCGGGATGCTGTTCGATCCGGGGATCCTCCTGCGCGCGCCGCTCTCGGTCCTGGCGGTGCTCGGCGTCATCATGGTCGGCAAGTCCCTCGCGGCCGTCGCCATCGTGCTGGCCTTCCGGCACCCGCTCGGCACGGCCCTGACGATCGCCGCGAGCCTCGCCCAGATCGGCGAGTTCTCCTTCATCCTGGTATCGCTCGGCCTGTCGCTGAAGCTGCTGCCCGAGGAAGGGCGCAACCTGATCCTGGGCGGAGCCCTGCTGTCGATCACGCTGAACCCGCTCTTCTTCGCCCTGGCAGCGCGGATCGAGCAGGTCTTCGCCGACCGGCCGGACCTTGCCGCCCGCTTCGCGCGCAAAGGCGCGGCCGACGTCGCCATCTCGGGCGGGGAGCCGCCGCGACGGGACCACGTCGTGATCATCGGCTTCGGGCGCGTCGGCAGCAGCATCGGCGCGACGCTGGAGACCTGGGACCTGCCCTACGTGGTGGTGGAGCGCGACCGGCGCCGCGTGCTGGCCCTGCGCGCGGCCGGCACGCAGGCCGTGTTCGGCGACGCGACCGCGCCCGGCATCCTCGAGGCGGCCGGTATCGGCACCGCGCGCCTGCTCGTCGTCGCCACGCCCGACGCGCATCAGGCCCGTCGCCTCGTCGAGGCCGCGCGCGCCGCCAACCCGGGGATCGACACCGTGGTCCGCACGCACAGCGAGGCGGAACGTCGGCATCTCGAGGAGGACGGCGTCGGCCTCGTGCTGATGGGCGAGCGGGAGCTGGCCCTCGGCATGTCCTTCTACGCGCTGCGCAGTCTCGGCGTGCGCGAAGGCGAGGCGCGCGTCTTCATCGACACGGCCCGCGCGGAGAGCCGGAGCGACGCGGAGGTCACCGTCGGGCCGGTGAAGGGGACCCCCGAGCTGCGCCATCAGCACGACCGCGACGGGGCGGACCTGTCGTGACGCGGGACCGCGGGGGCGGCCCGGTCGTGGCCGCTCCCTCACGGGGCCGCGGCGGATGTCGGCGGCCGGGGGGCCGCCGTCAGAGGTAGCTCAGGACCGGCGATGTCGAGGCCCGCTTCAGGCGCACCATGGCGCGGCACGCCAGCCAGAGGGGAACGCTCACGGCGGCCGCGACGAGCCAGAGCGCGAGGGGCGAGCCGGCCTCCACCCGTCCCGACGCCCCGGCGAGGCCCAGCGCCACCGCGCCGTCGTAGAGGACGCGCAGCAGCGCGAGGTGGAGCAGGTAGAAGAACAGCGGCGCGCCGCCGAAGACGCGCAGGCCGCCGAGGAGCCGCTGCGGCATCACCTCGAACAGCGCCAGCAGGCCGAGACCGAGGCCGAGGGTCAGCAGCAGGAAGTCGGCCGAGGGCGGGTACTTGGTCAGGTTGACGAAGGACAGCACCGTGGCGAGCGGCGTGGCCCCCGCCTGCCACGGCACCGGCTCGCCGTAGCCGTTGAGCCCGCGCAGGACGAGGAAGCCGACCAGGGCGGCCGCCCCCAGCCCGAGGAGCCCCGCGCGTCGGCGCGCGGCGTCGACACCGCCGGCGAAGAGCGGCCCCAGAGCGTAGCCGGCCGCGATCACGCCGATCCAGGGCAGGAGCGGGTACGAGGTCCGCGCCAGCCCGCCCCAGGGCAGCGCGATCATCCCGCGCTGGTGCAGGATCGACCAGAGCACGTAGCCGGGCTCGTCCGCCCGGATCGCGACCCCGTCCAGCAGGTTGTGGCCGAGCATGAGCGCCAGGGCCCCGGCCACGAGGGCGGCCCGCGGCAGCCAGAGCAGGCCGGCCAGCGCCACCATGCAGAGACCGATCACCCAGATCACCTGCAGGTACAGGATCGGCGGCCGGACGCTGCCGGCCCAGGCGACGTTGACGAGCGTCACTTCCAACAGGATCAGGAGCAGACCGCGCTTGAGCAGGAAGGCGGCGGTCGCCCGCGCGCCGTGCCTCTGCCCGTAGAGGCACGCCGAGAGGCCGGTGAGCAGGACGAAGACCGGCGCGCAGAGGTGCGAGGCAGCCCGTGTCAGGACTAGGTCGGGCGGCGTCGCGGCGAGGTCCATCGGGTCGCGGACCTGCGCGTGAAGGTAGAAGAACTCCCGCACGTGGTCGACGAGCATCAGCAGCATCACCAGCCCGCGCAGGGCGTCGATGGAGCCGACGCGCCGCGATGCCGCCGGACCGCCGGGTGCGGCGGCGGGCGCCCAGGACGATGCGACCATCAGGAGCGCGCCGCCGTGCCGAGGGTGCCCCGCGGGGGAGCGCCGATGTCGGCTCGGACGCCGCCGGCGATCGCGCGGAATGCCAGCGTCCATCGAGCGGCGCGGTCCTGGCGGCGGCTCGCACGGGCACCGGCCTGCGCGCGGAGGGCCTGCGGATCGGTGATCAGGACGTTCTCCTGCGCGAGGGGCCGTGGCGCGTCGGTCGCGCCGCGGCGGGTGACGGGGTCGAGCGCGATTCCGGTCTCGTACCCGAACCCGGCTTCGGGGCGAAGGGCCGGCTGGCACCGTCGATGCCGGTGCCGGACCGGAAGGAAGCCGCCTCACCGTGTCCGGGCCTGGCCCGGGCTTGGCCCGGGGCTCGTCCGGGGCACGGCCAGCCGGCCCGGATCACGGCACTGGCCGCTCGCGGGCGTACCGGATCGGCGGCCGGCCGACGTGCCGGGCGAAGGCGACGCTGAAGGTGCTCGCCGAGCTGTAGCCCACCCGCGCGGCTACCTCGGCCATCCCGACCGCCTCGCGGCGCAGCAGATCCTTCGCCAGCGCCATCCGCCACGCCAGCAGGTACTCCATCGGGGCGACCCCGACCGCGCGGCGGAACCGCTCGAAGAACGTGGACCGGGAGAGGCCCGCCTCGCGCGCGAGCGCGGCCACCGTCCAGCTCGCCGTCGGACGGTCGTGCATCCGCCGCAGGGCGGCGGCGAGCCGGTCGTCGGCGAGCCCGCGCAGCAGTCCCGAGGGCGCCGCCGGCCCGGCGGTGGCGCGCAGCGCCTCGATCAGCACGACCTCCAGCAGGCGCGCCAGGACCACGTCGCGGCCCGGCCGGTCGGCGCGGGTCTCCTCGTTCACGAGGCCGAGCAGAGTGGTCAGCCGGGCGGCGCCGCGCACGTGGACATACCGGGGCAGCAGCGAGACGAGCAGATCCGCGTCGCTCGACGCGAAGACGCAGTGGCCCACGAGCATCCGGACATTCGGCGGCCCCTCGGCGTCGCCGAGCCGGAACACGCCGGGGCTCACAGCGACGGGACGCTGCGCTGCGCGCCGCGGGGGCGGCGGCTCGAGGCTGGTGGTGGTGAACGCGTGGGCCGCGGGGATGAGGACGAAGTCGCCCTCTCCGAGCACGATCCCGGCCTCGCCGTCGATCGCGAGGCGGCACCCGCCCTCGAGCACGGCGGCGTAGAACGGAAGCCCGGAATCCGTGCGCCGCACCGCCCAGTGACCGCAGCCGGTGACGAGCTTGGACAGCGGGGCGCTCGGCCGGAGGAGGCCGACCACCTGGGTGAGCGGATCGGGCATTCTCGGACGCTCGCCAATGCGAAACGGACTTGCGCACGTATCAGGTCCGGCCCGCGCTCCCTATCACCCCGTTGCCGCTTCTGCACGGGAGTTCCCATGAACACGATCCTGATCACCGGCTGCTCGTCCGGCTTCGGCCTGGAGACGGCCCGCACCTTCCTCGAACGGGGCTGGCGCGTGGTCGCCACGATGCGCGGGCCGCGGAGCGACCTGCTGGCGCCCTCCGATCGTCTGAGCATCCTGCCGCTCGACGTGACCGACCACGACAGCATCGACCGCGCGGTCGCGGCGGCCGGACCGGTCGACGCGCTGGTCAACAACGCCGGCGTCGGGCTCCTGAACGCGCTGGAGGGCGTCTCGATGGACGCCGCGCGGGAGGTGTTCGAGACCAACACCCTCGGCACCATCGCGATGACCCGGGCCGTGGTGCCGCAGTTCCGGGCGCGCCGCGCGGGCGTCGTCGTCAACGTGACGTCGAGCGTGACGCAGCGCCCGCTGCACCTGCTGTCGGTGTACACGGCGAGCAAGGCGGCGGTGAACGCCTTCACCGAGTCCCTGGCGCTGGAGCTCGAACCGTTCGGAATCCGCGCCCGGCTGGTCATTCCCGGCCGCGCCCCGGAGACCGCGTTCGGCGCCAACGCGCGCGCCCGCATGGGCATGGACATCCCCGAAGCCTACGCGGCGGTGGCCGCGAAGGTCTTCGCCGGCATCCAGCAGGCGGACGGGGACCTGACCCGGTCCTCGGACGTGGCGGAGGCGGTGTGGCGCGCGGTGACGGACCCGTCGTGCCCCATGCGTCTGCCGGCCGGCGCCGACGCGGTGGCGTGGGCCAAGGCGAGCTGAGGGCGGGCTGAGGGCGAGCTGAGAGCTGGCTGAGGGCGGCGGCGAACCGCGCAGGCCCCGGCCCGGAGGTCCGGGATCCCGACGCGGGAGCCCGGGCTCAGGACGGATCCGCGAGCGCGCCGGCCTTCCGGCGCGGATCCAGGGCTCGATGCAGGATGCGGCCGAGCTGCTCGGCCGAGTACGGCTTGTGCAGCAGCGTGAAGTCGTGGGCGTCCGACTGCGCGAGAACGTGGCTGTAGCCCGATGTCAGCACCACGGGTACCTGCGGCGCGCGCCGCCGAAGCTCCTGCGCGAGCGCGACGCCGCCCATGCCGGGCATCACCACGTCCGAGAAGACCAGGTCGTATCGATTCCCCGCCCGGCCGAGCTCCTCGAGCGCCTCCTCGGCGTTGGCCGCCCAGGTCGGCCGGTAGCCCAGATCCTCCAGGATCTGCGTCGCGAACTGCCCGACGCCGACATTGTCCTCCACGACCAGGACACGCTGCCCGCTCCCGAGCGGCGCGAGGTCGGCATCTTGCAGGCGGTCATCGGCCGGCCGCTCCTCGGACGCCACCTCCGGCAGGTAGAGGGTGAACGCGGTGCCCGCAGCGAGGGTGCTGCGCACGTCGACGTCGCCGCCCGACTGCTTGGCGAAGCCGAACACCTGGGACAGGCCGAGGCCGGTCCCCTTGCCGACCTCCTTGGTGGTGAAGAACGGCTCGAAGATCCGGCCGATCTGCTCGGGCGGGATGCCGGTGCCGGTGTCGATCAGCGACACGGCCGCGAAGGGCTTCCGGGACCCGGCATGGCCGCGGATGGCCGGCAGGGCCGCGCCGCAGGTCACGCGCAGGGTCAGCGTGCCTTCCCCGTCCATGGCGTCGCGGGCGTTGACCGCCATGTTGACGAGCGTGGTCTCGAACTGGCTCACATCCGCCCGGACCAGGCAGGTCGCCTCCGGCACCTCGGTCACGACCTGCACCCGCGCGCCTGTCAGGGTGTCGAGCATGTCGGCGATCGCCCGCACCCTCTGGCCGACGTCGAACACCTCGGGCTTGAGGGCCTGACGGCGGGCGAAGGCCAGCAGCTGGCCGGTGAGCTTCGCGGCCCGCTCCACGGTCTCGGAGACCGCGTCGAGGTAGCGGCGCTTGCGGACCTCCGGCAAATCGGGCCGGCGCAGGAAGTCGACGGACGAGCGGATGATGGTCAGCAGGTTGTTGAAGTCGTGCGCGACGCCGCCGGTGAGCTGGCCGACCGCCTCCAGCTTCTGGGACTGGCGCAGCGCCTCCTGCGCCTGGGCTAGCTCGGCCTGGCCGCGCAGCCGCTCGGTGACGTCCATGACGAACTGGTAGCAGCCCGTGCGCTCGCCCCGCGCGTCGCGCAGGGTGCGGAAGCTGATCTCGTAGTAGGGGCGCGCCCGCTCCGCGTCGCCGAACTCCTCGACCAGGGTGATCTCCTCGCCGGCGAGCCCGCGCCCCCACCCCGCCCGCACCTGCGCCTGATGCTCGGGCTGGTCGGCCAGCAGGTCGAGCATGTTGTCGCCCACCTTCGGCATCACGCCGTAGATGCGCGCGAACTCGTCCGCATTCGCCTTGTTGATCGCCAGGATGTTGTAGTCGAGATCGGCCGCCATCACCATGATGTCGGTTCTCTCGACGATCGTGGCGAAGAGATTGCGCTCCGCGGTGCGCTCGGAGACCTGCAGCTCCAGCGTCTCGTTCAGGTCCTGGAGGCGGCGCTCGCTCTCGGCCAGCCGCGTCTCGGCCTCCTTGCGCCGGCTGAGATCGGCCGTGACGATCAGGAGGCTCTTGAGCCTGCCGTCCGCGTCGTCGAGGCGCCGGATGCTGCTGCTGGCCCAGATCGCGCTGCCGTCCGGGCGGAGATAGCGCTTGTCGAGGGTGACGTCGCGGTCGGTCTCGAGGGCCCGCGCCAGCGCGGCCGCGCTCGGCGCCCGGTCCGCGGGATCGGTCACGTCGGCGACGCCGAGCCGCAGCAGCGCCTCGGCCGGGCGCCCGAGGATCCGGCACAGCTCGGTGTTGACCCGCAGGAAGCGCCCCGCGGCATCCACCTCGGACAGGCCGACCGAGGCGCCGGCGAAGATCGCCGCCAGGTGCTCCTCGCTCTTGCGCAGGGCCGCCTCCGCGCGGGCGCGCTCGATCGCCGCCTTCACGCGCTCGCCGACGTCGCGGATCAGGTTCCCCTCGGCGGTGGTCCAGGCGCGCGGCACCGCGCTCTGCACCGCGAGCAGGCTCACCCACTCCGCGCCGCGGAACAGCACGACGTCGACGAAGGCCGCGACCTCTCGGGATCCGAGGCCGGCGCGCGCCGCTTCGCTGAAGCGGGGATCGGCGGCCACGTCCTCGACCGCGACCACCGTCCCGTCGCGGTAGGCGGCCAGGAGGTCGGGGCCGAACGCCGCCAAGGAATGCTCCCCGACGATCGAGCCGACGCCCCGGACGTATTCCCGCTCGACCTTCATCAGGCTGCCGGCGATCTCGGCGTAGAAGACGCGGCTCGCGCCGACGCGCTCGCCGAGGCGCCGCGAGGCCACCGCGACGATCTCCGCCGACGCGGTCAGCGGACGGAGCGTGTCGCTGAGATCGAGCAGGAAGGATTGCCGCTCCTCGTTGTCCCGGCGCGACGCCTCCGTCTCGCGCGGACGGCGGGCGGCGGCCGCCTGGCCGGCGATCGCCGTGCAGGTCCCGACGAGGCCGGTGACGCGCCCCGCCGTGTCCCGGACCGGCACCAGGGAGAGCGCGAAGCGCGCCGCGTCGGCACCGCCGTCGCCGTGGAGGAGGGGCTCACCCTCCGCCGTGTGGACCGGCCGGCCGGCATAGGCCCTGTCCACGAGGGACGCGAGACCGGCACCGACCCCGCCCCAGACCGCGAGACAGTCCCGGCCGAGGGCCGCGGGATGCCGGTCGCCGAGGATCTCCGCGTAGAGATCGTTGTACAGGAGCCGCCGCTCGGGGCCCCAGAGGATGAACGTCGGCCGGTCCGCGCCGAACATGACCCCGACGAGGGTCGTCAGCGATTCGGGCCAGGCGAACAGCGCGCCGAGGGGCGTGCTGTCCCAGTCGTGCGCGCGCAGGAGCACGGCCATCGCGCCGCCGTCGGCGAGGAAGGCCGGGTCGCAGATCGGGGCGTCAGATCTCCCGTGCATGGCGTCCTGACGCGGCTTCGACGGGCATCGGGGGTTCCTCGCGCGATGGGGTCTCGGCGAGACCCGACCCGGCCCGTTCGATCGTCGGGGCGGCATCGCGCATCTGGCCGCCCGGCATGCCAGACCGGTCCCACGTGACGCCGAGCTTGTCAAAGCCGGGATAGCGCCCGCGTGGCCGGATCGCAGGATCCTGATGCCGCCGGTGCCCTCAGGAGACGGCGGCCGGGCGACGCGCCGGGTCGGCGGAGGCGAGATGGCGCCGCAGCGTCAGCGCCAGGGCGTTCGAGCGCCACGGCCGCCGGACGATGTCGGCGACGGGAACCGCCGCGAGGAGTTCCGGCTGCACCGCGTCGGTCGACGACAGCGAGAGCACGATCGGCCGCCCGGAGATCCGCGCGGCGCGGTGCGCGAAGGCGAGGCCCGAGAGATCGGCGAGACGGTTGTCGACGATCAGCAGATCGAACCGCCCCGGCTCCCGCCGCAGGACGGCCAGGGCCGCCTCGGGGTCCGCGTAGCCGACCGGCTCGTAGCCGAGCGCCGCCAGCGTCTCCTCGTCGTCCTGGACCGACCGGCGCGTGCGCCCGACCAGCATCACGGTCCCGCCGGCCGCCGCGCCGGCCGCGGCCTGCGGGATCACGGGCAGCCACACCGCGAAGGTGCTGCCGCTGCCCGGCGCGCTGCGCACGTCGAAGGCGCCGTCGTGCTCCTGAACGAACTCGAAGGCGGTGGCGAGCCCGAGGCCGGTCCCGGCCGGTCGGGTGGTGAAGAACGGCTCGAAGATCCGCGCGAGCGTGGCCTCGTCCATGCCGCGGCCGGTGTCGGACACGCGGATCCGGACGTAGGCGCCGGGCCGCAGGGTGCCGTGGGTCAGGGCGCTCGACCGCGGCAGGGTGACGTGGTCGAGCCGCACGTCGACGGCCGCGCCCGGCGCGGAGGCCTGGACGGCGTTGCGGATCAGGTTGTGGACGACCTGCTGCAGCTGTGCCGGCTCGCCGCCGACTCGGGCGCCCGCCGCGGTGCCCGAGAGCGCGATCGTGGCCGGTCCGGCCGTGGAGGCCCGGATCTGCGCCACGGTCTCGTGGACCACCGCGTCCGCCGCGCTGGTGCACTGCGCGGAGCGCGCGGGGCGGCCGAAATCGAGGATCTGGCCGGCGATCTCGCGCGCGCGGCCGCCGGCCTGGACCAGCAGCCCGATATGCTCCGCCGCCCGCCCCGGATGAGCCGGCAGGGCGTCCCCAGCGATCTCGGCGTGGCCCAGCATGACGTTGAGGACGTTGTTGATGTTGTGGGCGACCCCGCTGGCGAAGGTCCCGATGGCCTCGAGCCGCTGGGCGCGGCGCAGCGCCGCCTCGATCTCCCGGCGCTCGGCCCAGACGTGCTGTCGCTCCAGGGCGGCCGCGAAGCTGTCGGCGACGACCTGCAGCAGGCCCCGCGAGTGCCGCAGCCAGGGCGGCAGGCCGGAGGTGGTGCGCTCGAAGCAGAGCAGGCCGACGATCCGATCGCCCCGGCGCAGCCGCGCGCAGGCCCACGAGACGACGCCGCGCTCGGCCAGGGAGCGGCGCAGGGCCGGCGGCCCGGTCTCGTCCGCCACCTCGACGAAGATGAGGTCGCTGGCGGCGGCCGCGACGTCGTGAACGAGGGCCTGCTGCGCCGCCGGCCAGCCGCTCGGCGGCGCGAGGCCGGGCCGGTTCCAGAGATGCACCGCGCCGGTGCCGTCGAGCATGAGAACGTAGCCGTGATCCGTGTCGAGCCCTTCGCCCACCATGGCGAGGACGTCCACGATGCGCGTGTCGGTCTCGTCGGGCTGGATCGCCAGGAAGCGGTTGGCCGCCTGCGCCACGACGGTCTGGAAATCCACGGTCCGGCGCAGGATCCGGGTCCCGGCACGCATCAGCACCCCCACGCGGACCACGAGGGCGAGCAGCGCGAGGGCGACGGCGTAGAGCGCGAGGCGGAATCCGTCCGCCCGGGCCTGGCGCCGGTCGCGGAGGCTTCGCCGGGATTCCAGGAGCGCCTCGCGGGCCGCCTCGCTCGACGAGGCCGGCAGCGAGCGCGTGACCGCGTCGACGTGCGGCAGCAGTTCGAGGAGCTGGCGCCCGTGCAGGACGATGGCGTCGACGTCGCCGGCCCGGGCGGCCGCCCCATCGCCTTCGTGCAACGTCTCGAGACGGGTGCGGATGTCGGCGAGGCGCGCGGGCGTCGAGTCGCGCACGAGCTCCGAGATGCGGATCTGGAGCGCGGCCACCGCGCGCGCGAGGCCGGGAGCGATGTCGGACTCGGACAGCCGGTCGCTGAGCGAGTCGAAATAGGCGATCGAGTTCTGCACCAGGGCGTTGCCGGTCTTGAACCGTTCGACCATCGCGGCCTCCCGCTCCACCGCTTCGGCCAGCGCCTGGACGTCGGGATCCCCGGCATTGCTCGCCTGCAGGTCGGCCCCGGCCTTCTGCATCTCGCGCAGGTGCGCGACGATCGGGTCGTAGTTGCGCAGCAGGCCGGTCCGGGCCCGCAGCACGTCGTGCTGCATGCGCGACTCGGCCAGAGCCAGGGCGTCGACGGTCCGCTGGGTCGCCASGTAGGCGGCCTCCATCCCGCCGTTGCCGTTGATCAGCAGCCACGTCAGCAGCGCCGCGAGCAGCGCGCCGAGCGTGACGGCCTGCAGGGTCAGTCTCATAGCTGCGGCTTGCCGTCCTGAGAGGCTGCGCCGGGCGGTGGCGGCGCGGTCAGGGGCCGGCCCTCGTAGGTGCCGGTCAGGGTCCCGAGGAAGGCGACGATCCCGTCGATCTGCGCGGGGGTGAGTTCCCGGCCGAGCTGCGCCCGCGCCATGAGCCGCACCGCCTCGGGGAGCGTGGCGATCCCGCCGTCGTCGAAGTAGGGCGCCGTGACGGCGACGTTGCGCAGGCTGGGCACCCGCAGCACCTCGGCGACCTTGTTGGGGATCGTGACGAAGATCCCGACCTTCTCGAACAGGTTGCCGCCGACATTGACGCCCTGGTGGCAGGACGCGCAGCCGATCCGGCGGAACAGGTCGTAGCCCGCCTGCTCCGCGCCGGTGATGGCGTGGGCGTCGCCGCGCAGCCAGCGGTCGAAGCGGCTGTCGGGTGTGAGGAGCGTGCGCTCGAAGCTGTTGATCGCGTCGATCACCGTCTCCCGGTCGGCCSCGCGCCCGTAGGCGGCCTGGAACATCGGGGCGAGCACCGGGTCGCCGCGCACCGTGTCGAGGATCCGGGGCCAGGAACCGCCCAGGAACTCGGGCCGCGTCAGGGCGAGYTCGGCCTGCTCGCGCAGGCTCGGGATGTCGCCGGCCCAGCCCAGCCGGAAGCTGAGCGCCGCGTTGAAGGCCGTCGGCGTGTTGCGCGGAACCGGCGTGCCGTCGGCGGTCAGGTTCCGGGGYATCGCGCTCGCGCCGCTGGTGCGGATGTCGTGGCAGGTGATGCAGGCCCGGTCGCCCCCGCGTGACAGCCGCGTGTCGGTGAAGAGCAGGCGGCCGATCGCGRCCCGGGCCGGRTCCGCCTCCAGGGTGTCYGGCACCGGGGTGATCACCCCCAGCGCGTCCGCCGCCTCGGCGGAGAGCGCGGTGTCGRCCGGCCTGTCGTGGCCGGCTGGCCTCTCGTGGGCGGYCGCGGCGAGGAGCGCCGCGGCGCTGCCGAGGAGCGCCGCGACCGCGACGCGCCATCGGCCGGCCCGGAACCGGGTCACGGCTACAGCTTCTCGACGGTCGCGGCGAGGACGTAGCCGACGCCGCGCTCGGTGACGATCAGGCGCGGCGCG
Organism: Methylobacterium sp. Leaf361; assembly: GCF_001424445.1. Classification (NCBI taxonomy): domain Bacteria; kingdom Pseudomonadati; phylum Pseudomonadota; class Alphaproteobacteria; order Hyphomicrobiales; family Methylobacteriaceae; genus Methylobacterium; species Methylobacterium sp. Leaf361. Next base: position 91,043 of record NZ_LMPY01000056.1, read on the forward strand.
CTCGGATCCACCTCCAGCTTGCGGCGCAGCCGCAGGATCTGGACGTCGATGCTGCGATCGAACACGTCYTCGTGGACGCGCGTGGCCTGCAGGAGCTGCTCGCGGCTGAGCGGGCGCTGGGGCGCGTCGAGGAAGGCCACCAGCAGGGCGTACTCGCCCTTGCTGAGCGCGACATCCGCGCCGTCGGGATTGGTGAGGCGCCGGCGACGCCGGTCGAGCACCCAGCCTTCGAAGCGGCTGCGGTGGGACTCCTGGACCCGCGCCGGGGCGGGCGCCACCTCGGCCCGGCGCAGGATGACCCGCACCCGCGCGAGCAGCTCGCGCAGGCCGTAGGGCTTCACGAGGTAATCGTCGGCGCCGAGTTCGAGGCCGATCACCCGGTCGATCTCGTCCCGGCGATGGCCGGTGGTGATGATCACCGGCAGGTCGCTCCTGGCCCGCAGGTCGCGCAGCAGGTCGAGCCCGTTCTCCGAGCCCAGCCGCAGGTCCAGCACGACGAGGTCGAATTCGGCCTCCGCGAGCCGCTTCTCCGCCTCCGCCCGGTCGGTCGCCGCCGTCACGGCGACGTCGTGGTCGGCGAAGTGGTCCGAGACGATGCGCTGCATGCCCGCGTCCGCGAGCCGCTTCTCCGCCTCCGCCCGGTCGGTCGCCGCCGTCACGGCGACGTCGTGGTCGGCGAAGTGGTCCGAGACGATGCGCTGCATGCCCGCGTCATCCTCGACGAGGAGGATGCGGGTCGTGCCGGCGCGCGCGCTCCGACCCTGACTCCGGTCCAGACTGGATTCGATCATGGCCACCTCCGGTTCGCGGCGGCCCGCCGCGACGGCACGATCTCGACGCGCCGGTTCGGGGAGCGGGAGGAGCGTCCGGTCGGGCTGATAGCGCCACGCGGAGGTCCTTCGCGTCCGTCGCCGGCCCGCCCCGGCGGCCAATCTGGGCGCGTCCGGTCATCGGGCCTTACACGGCTGAGTTGATACCACGCCCCCTAAAAGATTGCGCGCTTCATATTGTGCGTGACAGCACAGCGCGAGCATTCGTCCCGGCACGTACCGTATCGAACAAACGAAAACGCCACCGTTACGGCTGTAACCGAGATCATCTTGTTGAGACACCGGGATGTAACCCGCGGAAACCAGGATCGTGCTCTCACAATAGAGAGGTGATCATGACTGACGCCGCGATCCCGGATATCGGTCCGCACCTTCACCGAAATCTCTGCAAGTCCGAGCCCGACTGTCGGAAGCCCGCCGCTGGTCTTCCCGGTCCGTCGGGACGCCCGGCGCGGGAGCGCGGCGGCCCGGCTTCGTCCCCGATCGCCGCGCCGCGACCGGTGTTCGCCGGCCACGGACGATGGCTGCTCGACGCGCTGGTGGTCAACTTCGCATTCGGCGGATGCATTCACAGTATCCACCCGGATTACGTCGATTTTCTGCGCGATATCAGCAGTAGAACTCGGCACCGAACCTGATGCTGCTGTCGTCGAGAGCTCCACGTCGTCTTTCAGCCCGCTCCAGGGAGTCCAGCCGATTCGCGGCCTCCGCGCGCCTCCGCGCGCGATCATCTCGGGACATCCAGATCATGTCGCTCAACGTCCTCTGCATCTCGTGGGGCACCACCGGCAATCTCAGCCCCGTGCTCACGGCGGCCCGGCAGCTGCGCCGGGCGGGGCACCGCCCGCGCGTCATGGCCGACCCGGCGATGTGCGGGGAGGTCGAGGCGGCGGGCTTCCCGTTCGTCGGCTGGCGCCGCGCCCCGACCGGCCTCGACGCCGACCCGGCCGATTTCTCGGATCTCGCGGACTGGCTGCGGCAGACGATGTTCTCCCCGGCCGGCGCCTACGCGGCCGACACGCTCGACGAGATCCGCCGCCTCCCGACCGATGCCGTCCTGAGCCTCGACCTCCTGCCCGGCTGCGCCCTGGCGGCCGAGGCGGCCGACCTGCCGCACGCGGTCCTGTCGCCGCATATCAGCATCCGACCGCTCCCCGGCATTCCGCCCGCCGCGAGCGGCCTGACGCCGCCGCGGACCGAGGCGGAGCGGGACGCGGTGGACGCGGCGACGGCCGCCATCGTGTCGGCGATGGAGCGGGGCCGGCCGGCGCTCAACGCCGCGCGGCGCGCCTTCGGGCTGCCGCCGGTCGCCAGCGCCTTCGCCCATTTCGATCGCGCCGACCGCGTCCTGCTGGCCGTCAGCCGCGCCTTCGACTTCGACACGCAGGCGCTGCCCGCCAATTACCGCTACATCGGCCCGCTGCTCGACGAGCCGGGCTGGTCCCGCGGGACGGGGCACGCGTGGTCCGGTACGGGACGGCGGCGGATCCTCGTCGCCGGCAGCACCGGCGCCCAGAACCAGACAGACCTGCTGCGGCGCGTCGCGCGCGCCGTCGGCGCGGTCGAGGCCGAGACCATCGTGACGACCGGACCGAATGTCGGGCCCGCGGACCTGGCCGCCCCCGCCGCCGTCCGGGTCGTGGCGGCCGCCTCCCACGACGCCCTCATGGCGCAGGCCGACCTGGTGGTGTGCCAGGGCGGTCACGGGACGGTCAGCCGCGCCCTGCTGCACGGTGCGCCGCTGCTGGTGATCCCCCTGGCCCGCGACCAGGCCGACAACGCAGCCCGCGTCGCCCTGCGCGGCGCCGGCCTGCGCCTGCTCGCCGACGCGGGCGAGGCCGAGATCGCCGCGGCGGCGCGCCGGCTCCTGGCGGAGCCGGGCTTCCGTAGGGCCGCCGCAGTTCTCGGGGCGGCCGTGCGGGCGGATCTCGACGCGGGCGGCCTCGTCCGCGAGATCGACGCGATGGTGGCGGCGCGCCGGGCCTCCGCGGACCGCGGCGGCGCCCCGGGCGGAGACCGGCTTTGGGCCTGATCCGCGCGCCCGCGCCGGCGCGGGCGCGCATCCGCCCCGGCTCGGCCGCCTTCTCGGCGCTCCTCGGGCTGCTGGCGGCGCTCCCGACCTTCGGGATCGACATGATCCTGCCGAGCCTGTCGGACACGGCGGCCGCGCTGCACGTCCCGGCCACCGCGATGGGCGCGGCCATGGGCGTCTACCTGCTCGGCTTCGGCGGCGCGCTGCTGGTCTACGGCCCGGTCTCGGACCGGCTGGGCCGCAAGCCGGCCATCGTCTGCGGCTGCCTCCTCCTCGTCGTGGGCAGCCTCGGCTGCGGCGCGGCGCGGACGCTGCCGAACTTCCTGCTGTTCCGGGCCCTCCAGGGGATCGGCGCGGCGGGACCCGGCATGGCGGTCCTCGCGATGGTGCGCGACCTGTTCGAGGGCGAGGCCGCGCGCGCCCGGATGTCCTTCGTCGTCCTCACCATCAACGTGGTGCCGATGGTGGCCCCGACCGTCGGTGCCGGGCTGATGGATCTCGGCGGCTGGCGCCTGATCCACGCCGCGCCGGTCGCCGCCGCCCTGGCGGCCCTGGTGGCGATCCGGCACATCGACGAGCCCCTGCAGCGGGCCGCGGGCCCCGGGCCGGCCTCGGGGATCCTGCGCGGCTACGGGCGGATCCTGGCGAGCCGGGTCTTCCTCGGCCACGCCCTCTGCAACGCCGCGGCCGCGGGGGCGGTCTTCGCCTACATCACCGGCTCGGCGCTGGTGTTCATCGACGCCCTCGGGCTCAGCCCGCTGGCCTACGGGCTGGTCTTCGGGGCCAGTTCCCTGTCGGTGATGGTCGGCGCCTTCCTGAACGGGCGGCTCGCGGCCCGGGGCGTCCCCCCGCCGCGGGTGATCGCCGCCGGCCTCATTCTGGCGACCGGCGCGGCTTCCCTGCTCCTCGTCGCGGCGCTCGCCCGGCCGCCCGCGGGCCTGCCAGTGGTCGCCGCGATGGTCGGCGTGGCCCTGGCCTTCGGCCTCGTGTCGCCCAACGCCGTGCACGGCGCGACGGAGCGCAGCCCGGAGGCGGCGGGCGCGGCCAGCGCCGTCGCGGTCTTCCTGCAGATGCTCGCGGCGGCCGTCGCCAGCGATCTCGTCGCCCGGTTCTTCGACGGCCGGTCCGCCCTGTCGATGGCCGCCGTGATGCTCGGCTGCTGCCTCGCGGCCGCCGCCGCCCACGCAGGTCTCGCCCGACCGGCGACCCGCGCCCCGTCCCAGCCCCACGGAGAACCCGCATGATCTTCGACCCGCCCCCCTGGCCGCCCCTCCACCTGGAGCGCGACGGCGGCCGGCTCGCCCATATCGAGGCCGGGCCGCTCACCCCCGAGGGGCAGCCGCTGCTGCTGATCAACGGCTGGACCGGCGACCACGGGATCTTCACGCCGCAGATCCGGCACTTCTCGCGGACGCGCCGCGTCGTGGCGGTCGACCTGCGCGGTCACGGCGCCAGCGACGCGCCGGAGCGCGACTACACGGTCGCGGGCTTCGCCGAGGACGTCGCGTGGCAGAGCCGGACGCTGGGCCTCGCGAAGCCGATCGTGATCGGCCACAGCTTCGGCGGCGCGGTGGCGCTGGAGCTGTGCGGCCGCCATCCCGACCTCGCCGCCGGCCTCGTCATGATCGACTCGATCGTCCTGCCGTCGGCGGACGCGGCGGGCGGCGCCGCGATCGAGGGGCTGCTGGCGGGCGTCGGCGGCCCGGATTACCGGTCCGTCGTGCGGGAGATGGCCTGGGCGATCGGCGGCGCCTACGACCACCCGGCCCGGCGGAAGGCGATCTTCGAGACCTTCATCCTCGGCCCCTGCCAGCGGACACCGCAGCACGTGGCCTACGCGGCGCTGCGCGACATGGTGCTGGCCCACGATCCCGTCCCGGCCGCGCGCGCCTGCCGGGTCCCGATGGCCTACATCTCGGCGGACGTGCCGCTCGTGGCGGAGGCCCGCGACCTCGACCGGCTGCGGGAGCTCTGCCCGCAGCTCGTCACCGCCCAGACGCTGCTGGCGGGCCACTTCAACACGATCGAGGTGGCCGAGCAGGTCAACGCGATGATCGAGCGCTTCCTGGCGGTCGGCCTGCGGCCGCGCGCGCGGTAGCGGGACGCCGCGGGACCAACGCCCGTCAGGCGGGGCGGGACCCTCCGCGGAGGCCGTCCCGCGACCCGTCGCGCGGGGCGCGTCAGGACGCCCGGCCGGCCTCCGTCCGGTCGCCCAGGAGGCGCCGCGCCGACGAGATGACCTGGAGCGTCTGGGAGCTCAGCTGCTCCTGGCGCGCCCGCTGCTCGTACTGTCTCAGGCGGACGATCAGGCCGTCCTCGTCCGGGATCCCGTGGTCCATACCGCCGATCACGAAGTCCGTGATCGTCCGTCGGAGCAGCGTCTCGAAGACGTCGTCCGTATTCGCCAGCCCTGCAACCATGAGGACTTCTCCTTCTGCGAAGCGGCGCCTTTTTCGAAGGGTCAAGTTACGGCATGATTTCGGAACATCTCACACACCATCCGCGCGGCGACCGGCGTGCTCTTCCGCACAAGGCGGCCGCGGCGGCGACCGGGCCGCCGGCGCGCCGCATGTTATGGCTGTAATGTTCGACCCAACTCCCGCAATCATCCTGTAGTCCGGGCTTCCGAGAGTTCTCGCGCAACACAGCAGCGAGAACCCACAGATGAATGCGACCGAAAATCTGACGCGACAGGCAGGCCCGCCCGAAGCCCCGACCGGCACACCGACCCGCGTCCCGACCGGCGTCCCGACCGGCGTCCCGACCGGCGTCCCGACCGGCGTCCCGACCGGCGTCCCGACCGGCGTCCCGACGCTCACGGTGGCGGAGTTGGAGGCCGACCCGCACGGTGTCTACCGCGCCTGGCGGCCGCGGCTGCCCTTCGTCGGTCACGAGGTCGCGGGCGTCCTCGTCCTCCGCGCCCGCGACGTCGATCTGCTGATGCGCGACCCCCGCGCCCAAGCCACGGAGACGCTCTATCCGGAGTCGCGCGCGATCCCCGAGGGGGCGCTGTTCGACATCTTCGCGCACGGCATGCTCACGGCCAACGGCGCGGTCCACCGCCGGCGCCGCTCGCCCTTCACCCGCACCTTCGCGGCGCGCCTGATCGAGGGCCTTCGGCCCCGGATCCGCGTCGCCGCTGAGGGCCTCGTCCGCGACTGGCTGGGGGACGGGGAGGTCGACCTCGTCGCGCGCTACACCGCGCAGATCCCGGCCCAGGTCATCGCCGACATCCTCGGCCTGCCGCGCGACGACATCCCGCGGTTCACGCACCTCGCCTACGAGGTCTCCCGGGTGCTGAGCTTCACCTTCGGACCGGAGGACATCCCCGATCTGGAGGCGGCGGCGGTCGCGCTGCAGGACTACGTGGCCGGGATCCTCGCCGCGCGCCGGTCGGCGCCCCGCGCCGATTTCCTGTCGCGCTTCCTCGCGGAGACCGAGGTGGCCGGCGAGCTCACGCAGCAGGAGGTGGTGATCCAGCTCGTGCAGATGATCATCGGCGGCACCGACACGACCCGGGTCGCCGGCTCCATGCAGGTGGCGCTGCTGCTACAGCATCCCGAGCAGTGGGCGGCGGTCAGCCGCGATCCCGACCTGATCCCGGCCGCGGTGGCGGAGTCGCTCCGCTACGAGCCGAGCGCCGGCTCCGCCGGCCGGGTCGCCCGGGAGGACATTCCCCTCGACGGGCACGTCGTGCCGGCCGGAAGCCTGATGCTGCTCTCGACGCTGTCGGCGATGCGGGACGAGACGGTCTACGCGCGTCCCGACACGTTCGATATCCGGCGCACCGACCTCCCGCGCCTCCACCCGGTCTTCGGAGGCGGCGCGCACCGGTGCATCGGCGAGGCCCTGGCGCGGGTCGAGCTGGAGGAGGGACTGGGCGCCGTGCTGCGCCTCGCCCCGCGCCTGCGCCTGACCGGCGCGATGCCGGTCCTCCGCGGCCACAGCGGCATCCGCCGCATCGACGCGCTGCGGGTCGCCGCCTAGCGCCGTTCCCGACCGGATAGGGACGGCGGCGCTCGCCGAGCCCTTCGCCGCGCGTAGCGAGGTCCCTCTCCCGCACGGGAGGGGGACCAGGGCGCGGCTGCCTCGACAGGATCGCCGCCCCTCCGGACCGCTGCGACCCTGTCGCGCCGTCTCCCGCGCGTCCGACGCGCGCCCGTTGCAGCCGTAGCCGCTTCGGCCCCGCGCCGCAGCGACGCCGTAACGGACCGCCCCCAGCCTCGCTCCCGGACGCCCCGGTGATCGCGCCGCGATCGCGGCGCCCTCACGCCCCCCACGGAAAGGACAAGCGATGAAGGTCCTCCTCTGCTCGACGCCCGCCACGGGCCATCTCAATCCCCTCCTCGCCATCGCCCACATGCTGATCTCGGACGGCCACGAGGTCATGGTGCTCTCGGGCTCGGCCTTCCGCGACCGCATCGTGGCGGCCGGCGCCCGCTTCATGGCCCTGCCGGGCGCGGCGGATTTCGACGGCCGCGACCTCCGCGCGGTCGTGCCCGAGCTGGCCGAGATCGCGCCGGGACCGGACTGGCTGCGCGTCGCCATGGAGCGCGTGTTCGTCGACCGCATCCCCGACCAGGCGCGCGGCCTGCGCGCGGCGCTCCGGGCCTTCCCGGCCTCGCTGGTGATCGGCGACGACATGTTCTTTGGCGCCCTGCCGCTGCTGCTGGGGCCGCGCGCGGAGCGCCCCGCCATCGTCCTGTGCGGCACGTCGATCCTGCACTGCGCGCGGCCCGACCGGGCTCCGGTCTTCCTGGGTCTCCCGCCGGCCGAGACGCCCGAGCAGGAGGCCGCCTACGGCCGCATCGCAGAGGCCTACGAGGCGGCGGTCGACCGGCCGGTCGGGCTGAGCCTCGCCGCCAAGCTGGCGGAACTCGGCCGGGCCGCCCCGCCCTGGCCGCTGTTCGACGCGGTGGTCCGGCTCGCCGACACCTACCTGCAGCTGACCGTCCCCAGTTTCGAGTACCCGTTCCCGCTGCCGCCGACGGTGCGCTTCATCGGGGCGCTGCCGATCGTCCCGGGGCAGGCGGCGCTCCCGCCGTGGGCGGGCGACCTCGACGGCGCGCGCAAGGTCGTGCTGGTCACGCAGGGCACGGTCGCGAACCACGATTTCGGCCTGCTCGTCGGCCCCGCCCTCCGGGCCCTCGCCGATGAGCCCGACATCCTGACCGTGGTGACGGGCGGCGGCCGGGGGCTCGACGCCATCCCGGGCCCGATCCCGGCCAACGCGCGGCTCTCGCCCTACCTGCCCTTCGAGTGGCTGCTGCCCCGGGTCGACGCCATGGTGACCAACGGCGGCTACGGGAGCGTGAACCAGGCCCTGAGCCACGGGATCCCCCTCGTCGCCGCCGGCCTCACCGAGGACAAGGCCGACGTGAACGCCCGCATCGCGTGGTCGGGGGCCGGGATCGACCTCGCCGCGAACGACCCGACGCCGGAGACGATCCGGAAGGCGGTGCGGACCGTGCTCGACGCGCCCGGCCATCGCCGGGAGGCGCGACGCCTCGCCGCCGAGTTCGCCGCCTACGACGCGAAGGCCGAGATCCTGCGGCTCCTGTCCAGCCACGGCGGCCGCGCGCGCAGCGCCGCCTGAGCGTCCGCCGCACCCGGCGTGGGACCGTCCCGGGACCGTCCCGGCGGGGACGGCCCCCACATCCGCGCCCATCACGGCACCCGGTCCGGCGGACCGGGTGCCGTTCGCGTGTCGGGGCGACTGTCGGGGCGACTGTCGGGGCGACGAGCCCGGACCCGGGTCACGACCGTCCCGGCAACGATCCCGCGCCCGTCCGTCGTTCGCGCCGCATGTCTGCTGTCATTGTTTTCCGATCCGCCGAAATCGCGGTGAAAGATCGGATTTTTACTTCGGACGCTCCACCACGAGGAGCACGAGATCATGATCTCACACCGCACACGGGCCGCCGCAGCCACCGCGCTCGGGACGATGCTGACAGTCCTGTCAGCCCCGACCGCCGCGCCGGCGCAGCCGGTCCCGCGCTTCGCGCAGCCCGACGTCCCGAGCGTCGCGGCGATCGCCCGGGCACGCCCGTTCCGGACGGATCTAGACCTCCGCTCCCCCGCCGTGGAGCGGGAGCATTTCCGGGCGCAGCGCATCATCGCCCGCGTCTGCTCGCGCTGCTGATGCCCGCGATGGCGCTGCGGGAGCCCCGCGCGGACACGGCGGACGCCTGTTCCGGGCTCGCTGGCGGTGTCGGGCGACGGGCGCGGGCCGTTCCCCTCCGCCGACACCTCGCCGGCGCGGCGGCGGGGCGCGGCCGGCTCCTCGCCGCCGCGCCGCTGCCGCTGCTCCTGGCGCTCGCGGCCACGACGACGCCCGAGCCCGTCACGGTCGGGCTCGGCGGGCTCGCCCTGGCATGGCTCTCGCTGCGGGTGCAGCGCCTGCGCGGCGCCGCATGCGCCGCGACGCGGCAGCGGAACAACCTCGCGCGCCTGACCGCGCCGACGGTCGCCCGATGGGTCGCCGAGACGGATCGCGCCGCCCGGCGCCCCGGCTGGGAGCAGGAGGCGACGGTACTCTTCGCCGACATCCGCGGCTTCACCCGCCTCTGCGAGGGCATGGCGCCCGGCGAGGTCGCGGCGTTCCTCGCCGCGTTCCGGTCCCGCGCCGCGCGGGCGATCGAGGCGGCGGACGGCTTCGTCGACAAGTTCGTCGGCGACGAGGTGATGGCGGTGTTCGGCGTGCCGGACGCGGCGCCCGGGGATGCCGGTCGCGCCGTCGCGGCGGCCCGCGCGCTCGCGGCCGCGATGGCGACCTGGAGCCGGGAGCGCGGACAGGCCGGCCTGCCACCGGTGCGGGTCGGCATCGGGCTGCATCGCGGCCCGGTCTTCATCGGCGTCATCGGGGCGGAGCGGGTCGAGTTCACGGCAGTCGGCGACACCGTCAACGTGGCCCGTCGGCTGGAACAGATGACCCGCGCGCTGCCCTGCGACTGCCTCGCCTCCGAGGCGGTCGTCCGGGCGGCGCCGTCCGGCGGGGCGCGGATCGTGGCCGTCGGGCCCGTGCGCGGCACCCGCACCGTCCTGCGCCTGTTCACCCTCCGGCTCGATCCGGCCGGGACGCGTGCGGACCGAACCGACGCCTCCTGAAGAGCCGGCGGGGCAGGGGGCGGCGAACGCGTCCCGCCGCCGTTCCGGATGCCGCCCTCAGGCGCGGGGCCGGTCGGCGAGGTCGTCGAGGTCGACGCGCCGGGTGATCCCCAACGCGTCCAGGAAGGCCGCGTCGTGGCTGACGACGAGGAGCGCGCCGTCATAGGCCGCCAACCCGGCCTCGAGGGCCTCGACCGCGTCTAGGTCGAGGTGGTTGGTCGGCTCGTCGAGGATCAGGAGGGGCGGGGGCGCGCGGTTGCCGAGCACGCAGGCGAGGGCGGTCCGGACCCGCTCGCCGCCGCTCAGCGCCGCGACGGGGCGGTCCGCGGCCGCCGCCCGGAACTGGAACCGCGCCAGCGCCGCCCGGCACCCGTTCGCGTCCTCCTCCGGGTTGAGACGCGCGAAGTTCTCCGCCACGGTCCGGTCTCGGTCGAGGAGGTCGAGGCGCTGGTCGAGCAGCGCGGCGCGCACCCCGACCGAGACGCGGCCCGACCACGGGTTGAGGCGGCCGGCGACCAGCGCGAGCAGGGTCGACTTGCCCGAGCCGTTCCGCCCGCAGAGGGCGACGCGCTCCGGACCCGTGACCGCGAGGGACACGTCCCGCAGGACCGGCTGACCCGGCCGGTAGCCGACCGTCACGTCGGTGAATGCGAGGACGCGCCGGTCGGCGTGGAGCCCGCTCGGCGGGAGCGCGATCGCGGCCGGCTTCACCGCCGCGATCCGGTCCCGGGCCTCCGCCAGATCGGCCTCGGCGCCGGCGCGCTGGCGCTCGGTGAGGCGCGCGCTCCCGCCCGCCGTCCGCTCCGCGTTGTCCCGGCGAGCCCCTGCGAGGATCCGGGGCAGGTCGCCCTTCGCGGAGCGCCGGTGCCCGGCCGCGTCGCGGCGCTGCTGGCGCTCGACGCGCTCCTGCGCCCGGCGGGCGAGGTCCGTCGTCCGCTTCTCGGCGACCGCGAGGTCGTGCTCGGCCGCGGCGAGACGCGTCGCCTTAGCCTGCCGGAAGGCGTCGAAATTGCCCCGGTAGCGGGTCGCCTCCGCCGGCGCGAGGTCCACGATCGCGTCCATCGCGTCGAGCAGGGCCCGGTCGTGGCTGACCACGATCGCGCCGGCGCGCCATCCCTGCAGAAGTTCTAGGACCGCCCGCCGCCCGTCGCGATCGAGGTCGTTGGTCGGCTCGTCGAGGAGCAGGAAATCCGGCGCGGCGAAGATCGCCGCCGCCAGCGCCGCGCGGGCGCGCTGCCCGCCGGAGAGGCGCCAGAGCGGCGTGTCGGGCCCCACCGCCACGCCCATCCGCGCCAGCGCTCCCGTCAGGCGCTCCGCGAGCGTCCAGTCGGCGGCGGCGAGCTCGTCGGCCTCCGCCGCACCGGCCTCCGCGCGGCGGAGCAGCGCCAAGCCCGCCGTCGCGCCGAACAGGTCGGCGATGGTCTCGTCGGCGGTCGGGGCCGCGAACTGGCGCAGCAGGGCGACCGTGCCGTCGCGGTGGATGCTGCCGCCCGTCGGCGCGAGGCGGCCCGCCAGGAGGTTCAGGAGCGTGCTCTTGCCGGCGCCGTTGCGGCCGACGATGCCGGTCCGCTCCTGCCCGAAGCTGGCGGTGATGCCGGAGAGGACGGCGCGCCCGTCAGGCGCGGTCCACGCGAGGTTCAGGAGGGAGAGCTGTGCTGGCATGCGGAGAGACGGTCCTGGCGGCAAGGCGGGGCGGCGTTGCAGTCAGGGTCAGTCTCATCGGCGTCTCGGCTCCGGCGGGGGGCCTCCGTAGCGCCGGTCGCGGCCTCTCGCAACGCCGCGGCCGTCGCTTTTTGCGGCGGGATGTCACAAACCGAGATGCTGCATCGTCCTGTCACCGACCGGGACGCCGGAGCGGCAGGGTGCCCCTCGGCCCGGTTCGCGCGGGAGACAGACGTCATGAAGATCGTGGTGATCGGCGGCAGCGGGTTGATCGGCCGGCATCTGACGGCCGAGCTGAAGCGCGCGGGCCATGAGGCCGTCCCCGCCTCCCCGAGCACGGGCGTCGACGCCGTGACCGGCGCCGGCTTGGCCCAGGTTCTCGTCGGCGCCGACACCGTGGTCGATGTGGCGAACGCGCCCTCCTTCGAGGAGGCGGCGGTGCGCGACTTCTTCGAGCGCTCGAGCCGCAACCTCCTCGCCGCCGGCCGGCAAGCGGGCGTCAAGCACCACGTCGCCCTCTCGATCGTCGGCGCGGACCGCGCGGACGGCAACGGCTACTTCCGGGCGAAGGTCGCGCAGGAGCGGCTGATCGCGGCGTCGGGCCTTCCCTACACCATCGTCCGCGCCACCCAGTTCTTCGAGTTCGTCGCGACGATCGCCGAAGCCTTCGCGGTCGGGGAGCGGATCCTCGTGCCGGACGCGGATTTCCAGCCCATCGCGGCGGCGGACGTGGCCGCGGCGCTCGCCGCGGTGGCGGTCGGCGCGCCGGTCGACGGGACGATCGACGTCGCGGGGCCGGAGCGGCTGCCGTTCCGGGCGTTCGTCGCCCGGCGCGTGGCGGCCGCCGGCGACGGCCGCGCGGTGACGGTCGACGCCGCGGCCCGCTACTTCGGTGCCGCGCTGGCGCGAGGCTCCCTGGTCCCCGACGACGCGGCCGCGGCCCGCCTCGGGGATACGCGCTTCGAGACCTGGCTCGCGACGGCATGACGGGACCCGACCTTCCCCGCGGGCGGGCTCCGCCCCGACGCGATCAGGCCTCCGGTCCGGTCATGCCGCCGGGGCGCGGGGACGGGACCGCCGCCTTCGAGGCCCACCGTCCCCGGCTCCTGCGCATCGCCTACCGCATGCTCGGCTCGCGCAGCGAGGCCGAGGACGTCGTGCAGGACGCGTGGCTGCGCTGGGTCGCGGCGGACCGGAGCGGGGTCGCGGCGCCCGACCGGTTCCTCGCGCGCGTCGTGACGCGCCTCTGCCTCGACCAGATCAAGTCGGCGCGCGCGCGCCGGGAGAGCTATGTCGGCCCCTGGCTGCCGGAACCGCTGATCGAGCCGCTGGTCGAGCCGGGGGCGGACGGCGTGGACGGCGTGGACGAGGACGACCTCACGCTGATGCTCGCGCTCGAGCGGCTGTCTCCCTTGGAACGCGCGGCCTTCCTGCTCCACGACGTGTTCGGCCTGCCGCTCGGCGACGTCGCGGAGACGCTCGGGCGAACGGCGCCGGCCGTGCGCCAGCTCGCGGCGCGCGCGCGCCGGAACGTCCGGGCCGCGCGCCCGCGCTTTCCCGTGACCCGCGACGAGGGCGAGCGCGTCGCCCGGGCGTTCTTCGAGGCCTCCGCGAGCGGCGATGTCGCGGGGCTGCGGACGCTGCTCGCCGACCGCGTGACGCTCTCCTCGGACGGGGGCGGCAGGGTGCTCGCCTTCGTCAACCCGATCCGGGGGATCGAGCGCCTGCTCCGGCTCTACGCGGGCGCGCGGCGCAAGTGGGGCGACGGCCGGGCGGCGCTGGTCGGGTTCGTGTGGATCGACGGGCTTCCGGGCTATGTCACCCGCGAGCGCGGCGGCCTCCTGCAGACGACGGCCCTCGCGATCGAGAACGGCCGGGTCGACGCCATCTACATCACGCGCAATCCCGACAAGCTCCACCACGTCGCGCGCGCCGTCGCGGCCGGCCCGGGACCCGGCGACGCGGGCGGGCCTGCGGCGCGCCGGTCTTGACGATCCGCCCCGCGGCGCGGCTTGCATGGCGCGCGGCGGGCCCTCGCGGCGCCGCTGGTGAAACGACCCACGCGGACTGATCAACCATGCCGGCGCGCCCGCTCGTCCTGTTTCCCGATCCCCGCTTGGCGCGCCCGGCCGAACCGGTCGACGCGTTCGACGCGGCCCTGCGGGCCCTCGCCGACGACGTCCGGGACACGCTCATGGCCGAGAGCGCCATCGGCCTGACGGCCCCGCATATCGGCGTCCCCGCGTGCCTCGTGGTGGTGCGGATGTCGCCGGACGAGAGCGCCCGCGTCTACGTGAACCCCGTCGTGTCCTGGGCGTCCCCCGACACGGAGGCCCACGACGAGGGCAGCGTCAGCATGCCGGGGGTGCGCGAGCGGGTCACCCGGGCCGCCCGCATCCGCCTGAGCTACCGCGACCTCGACGGATCCGCCCACGAGGAGGAGACCGAGGGCTTCCCGGCCGCGGTCCTCCAGCACGAGATCGACCAGCTCGACGGCGTGTTCTGGATCGCCCGCCTGTCGCGCCTGAAGCGCAAGCGACTGCTGAAGCGGTTCGGGAAGGGCCGGCCCGCCTGATCCGGTCGGGGCTCGCGGCGGGCGTCGGCACCCCGCCGCGGCGCGCTGGCAGAGCCGGCGCGGGGCGGGCTACCATGGGCGCGACCTCGCCGACCCTCCGGACTCGTCCCCTCTGAACGGACCCTGCGCATGCATCCTGCCGTGGCCGCCGCCAACGCCTTCAGGGCGGTTCATGACGCCGGTCAGGTCCCGGACTACGAGCGCATCCTGCGGCAGGGCTACAGCCGCTTCCTCGCTCCGGGGGATGTCGTCGTCGACGTCGGCGCCCATACCGGGCTCCACCTCGTCGCGTTCGTCGACATCGTCGGCCCGACCGGCAAGGTCCACGCCTTCGAGCCGATCCCGTTCCTGATGAAGGATCTGGCGGGGCGTTTCGGCCGACGACCCGAGGTCGAGCTGCACGACGTTGCCCTCTCCGACGCGGCGGGCCGCACCGATTTCACGGTCGCGAGCGTGCCCGGCGAGAGCGGGCTCCTCGCCCGCTACTTCAGCAGTCCCGCCATCACGGCCAAGACCATCAAGGTCAGGACGGAGAGGCTCGATACCGCCCTCGGTCACGTCCCCGCGGTGGCCTATATCAAGATGGACATCGAGGGCGGGGAGTTGAACGCCCTGAACGGCGCGGCCCAGCTCCTCCGGCGATGCCGCCCGATCGTCAGCGTGGAGTACGGCTGGGCCGGCTACTCCGCCTACGGGCACGCGCAGGATTCCCTCTACCGGTTCGCCGAGAGCCACGGCTACATCTGCGCGGACATCACCGGAAACCTGATCGACGATGCGAGCACGTGGCTCGCGGTCAGCGACTACGTGACGTGGGATTTCTTCCTCGTCCCGCAGGAGCGTCGAGCCGACTGGGCCGCCCTGTTCGCGCGCCGCCCGGAGCCCGGACCCGCGTGATCCGGACCCGCGTGATATGGACCCGGGCGGAACGGCGCGGCCGGACCGTCCGCGCGGCGGAACAACGGCTCCGCATGGTGCGTTGCACGCTCCCACCTCTAGGCCGTCCGGCGCGGCCAGCCACCCACCGTGCCCAGTCCCGAAGGTCCACCAGGATCGCGCGCAGGGTATCTCAGATCAACCCGCGTGAAGGGTCGTGACCGTGCCGAACTCGCGGCAGCCGTTTCAATCCTCGTCCGCCGCCAGCGCGCCGCTGGCGAGCCCGCGGCGTGGGTCGGGCCAGCTCTTCGAGAGCGAGCGTCGCCTCAACGCGGTCCTCGACAACGCCTCGGTGTCCATCTTCCTGATGGATGACCGCCAGCACTGCATCTACATGAACCGCGCCGCCGAGCAGTTGACCGGCTGGACGCTGCGGGAAGTCCTCGCCCGCGATTGCCCGCTGCACGACATCGTCCACCACACCTACCCGGACGGAAGGCCCTTCCCGCTGGAGGAGTGCGCGATCGACCGCGCCTTCCCGGAGAACAATCAGGAGCGCGGCGAGGAGGTGTTCGTGCACAGGGACGGGCACTTCTTCCCCGTGGCGTTCACTGCCAGCCCGATCCGCGACGACGCGACCAACATCATCGGGACGATCATCGAGGTCCGCGACATCAGCGAGGAGAAGGCGGCCGCCGAGCGCCAACGCCTGCTGATCAACGAGCTCAATCACCGGGTGAAGAACACTCTCGCCACGGTGCAGTCGATCGCCGCGCAGACCTTCCGCGGGCAGACGGACCAGACGACGCGCGCCGTCTTCGACGCCCGGATGGCGGCCCTGTCCAACGCCCACAACGTGCTGGTCGAGGACAATTGGGAGAGCGCCAGCCTGCGCGGCGTGGTCGAGCGCGCGCTCGCCCCCCACCTTTTGGCAGAGGTCGATGCCGGCCGCTTCCGGTTACAAGGCCCGGACGCGCGACTGCACCCTAAGGTGGCAGTGACGCTGGCAATGGCCCTCCACGAGTTGATGACCAACGCGGCGAAGTACGGCGCCCTGTCGACGCCCGAGGGCGGGGTCGCGGTGACGTGGTCCCTTCACGATCGCGATGACGGCCGTCAGCAGCTCGACCTGCTCTGGGAGGAGCGGGGTGGCCCGCCAGTCACGCCCCCGACCCGGAAGGGGTTCGGCTCGCGGCTCATCGAGCGGCAATTGCCGCTGGAGTTCGACGGCAGCGCGGCGATCACCTTCGCGCCGGCGGGCGCGACCTGCCAGATGCGGATCCCGCTGACCCGGCTCGGCTGGATCGGCCAGGAGGCGGTCGAAGGACCGCGCGCGCCATGACGCCGCTCGCCGGACGCCGGGTCCTGCTGGTCGAGGACGAGAGCCTCGTCGCCATGCTCGCCGAGGACATGCTGCTCGACCTGGGCTGCGAGGTCGTGGTGGCGATGCGCCTCGAGCAGGCCCTGGCCCATGCCCGGACCGAGGCGTTCGATCTGGCGGTGCTCGACGTGAATCTCGGCGAGGCGCGCAGCTACCCGGTCGCCGACCTGCTGCTGGCGCGCGATACGCCGCTCCTGTTCGCCACCGGGTACGGGCAGCACGGCCTTGACGCCGCCTATCAGGCGGTTCCGGTGCTCCAGAAGCCCTATCAGGCAGCGCCGCTCGAGCATCTTCTGCTGCGCCTGTTGAGCCGTGAGGGGCCGAACCGCACGGACCCGACCGGCCTGCCACCCGCCTGCCGCTGTCGGGCGTCCGAGCCCGCCCACGGGCAGTTCCGCGCCGATCCGATCCGCTGAGGCGCCCGGGCCGGCGCGGGACCGGAGCGACCGAGTACGGCGCCGACCGGCGCGGAAGGGCACCACCGTGATCGATCTCAACACGGCGACGGCCGAGGAGCTGGACAGCGTTCCGGCACTCAAGGGCCACGGCTTCGAGATCGTGCGCTACCGGGAGGAGCGCGGCCGGTTCACCAGCCTGCGGCAGCTCGACGAGGTGCCGGGCCTCAGCGGCAAGACCGACGGTGTCGCCGATCAGGTCACGATCGCGGACAGTCCTTAGCGCCGGTCCCGACCGGTCCGGCGCGGATCTCGGTCAGGCCCGAGATCCGTCGGGAGAGGTCTGCTCTCGCGGAGCGCCCGGTCGGCGATCAGGTCCGTCCGGACGAGGCACATCCGGACCCAGCGGCTCTACGGCGCGCTCCACCTCGAAGCGTCCTGCCGCTCCCCAACGCCCTCCCGCACGGGGGAGGGGGCACGGCGCGGCTGACATGCTTTCGCCGCCTGTCCGTGTGATGGGCTGCGCGAGCGGCGTGAAAGCCGCGCGGGTCGACGACGCCCGCGCAAGCCCGAGCTTCGAGAAGCAACGATGGACATGCAGGTCGAGAAAGCCCAGGGCCGGCCTCTGAAAGGCATCGATCGGAACAAGGTCATCGCGCAGTCGCTGCGGCAGTTCGCGCGCCTCCCGGGCCTGCCCGACACCAAGAAGGGCGTGCGCTCGTACCAGAGCCACGTCAAAAGCGACCCCTGGCTGCCGCTCCTGTTCGTCGTCTGCTTCGTCCTGCCGACCCTGGCCGCCGGGATCTACTACGGGCTGATCGCCTCCGACCGCTACGTCACCGAGGCGCGGTTCGCGATCCGGCCGACCATCGGCACCGCCGACAAGGCGACGCCCGACACGGTCGGCACGAATGCCGGTGTGATCAAGGCGACCGTCGCCCAGGAAACGCTCATCGCGCAGGAATACATCCACAGCCGGCCCATGGTCGAAGCGGTCGCGGCGGAACTCCCGATCCGCGCGTGGTTCGGTCGGGACGACATCGACATGTTCTCCCGCTTCAACCCGGAGAAGCCGGTCGAGAAGTTCCTGCGGTACTGGCGCCGCCGGGTCGACGTCGACGTCGAATCGGCGTCCGGCATCATGTCGCTGACCGTCGAGGCCTTCGATCCCGACGAGTCGCTCGCCATCACCAAGGCGGTCATGACGGATACGGAGCGGATGCTGAACGACCTCAGCCTGCCGTCCCGGAAGGACGCCCTCGACGTGAGCACGCGCGTCCTGAAGCTCGCGGAGGAGCGCGAGGCCAAGGCCAACGCCGCCCTGAACGAGCTGCGCAACCGCGAGGGCGTGCTCGACGTCATCAAGTCGAACACCGCCACCATCAAGTCGGTCTCGGAACTGCGGGAGACGCGCACCAAGCTCGCCGTCCAGCTGGCGGTGCTCCAGCGGGACCTCGGCCCGCAATCCCGCAGCATCGTCGACCTGAAGCAGCAGATCGGCGATCTCGATGCGAACATCGCGCGGGTCCAGCAGCAGCTGGCCGGCACCGCGCCGACCGAGAAGCGGCGCCTCTCGGACGCGCTCACGCGGTTCGAGGATCTCGAGCACGAGCGCGAGAATGCTGAGAAGTATCACCGCGACGTGCAGCTGGCCTATGACCGGGCCCGCATCGTGGCCCAGCAGCAGGTCGTGGCCCTGGTGCCGATCGTCGAGCCCATCAAGGCCGGATCCTCGACCGAGCCGCGCCGCATCCTGATGACGAGCATCATCACCGCCGGCGCCGCCGTGCTGTTCGCGGCCGCGATGTTCACCCGCCGCATGCTCATCACCTGATCCCGAGCCGCGTCGGCGCGCGGACGCGGTCGGGACGGTCCGCGGCCCGCCGGCAGCGCCGACGAAAAAGCCCGCCGCGGCGAACCGGGCGGGCTGAGGGAGTGCTTGGGAGGAAGCGCAACCGTACGGCGGACCCTGCTGGCATGCCAGATGCCGAATCGCAGGGCAGGTCTGCGAAATCGGGCGGTCTCCCGATGGAATACTTTTCCTGAACGCCTCAATAGGCCGGGTCGACGGACTCCGGGGCCGCTCGCGACGATCCTAGGCGGCCGCCGCCCGGGACCGCGTCCGCTCCTCGAGGCCGCGGATCGTCGCGGCTAGCAGGCTGTCCAGGGCGTCGCACGCGTCCGCCCGCTCGACGCAGGCCGCGTTCCGCGCGTCCTCCTCGATGACGCGCAGCCGCGCCACGAGGACGCGCGCGCCGACATTCGCGCTCATCGACTTGAGGCTGTGCGCGGCCCGGGCGATCGCCGGCTGGTCGGAGGCGGCGAGGGCGGCTCTCAGACCGGCGAGCGCCACCGGGCCCTGCGCCCGATACAGGTCGAGGACGCGGTCGAGGAAGGCGCCATCTCCGAGGCCGAGCAGCCCGTCGATCACCTCGGCGTCGATGAGGTCGTCGGCGGCGTTCGCGACGGCCGGCGCGGCGAGCGGAGCGACCGGGGCCGGCGTCACGGTATGCGCCGCGGCGGCAGCCGGCGCGACGCGGAGCGCCGGGACCTGCGCCTGCAGCAGGTCGGCGAGCTGCCGCAGCGTGAAGGGCTTCAGGAGCGTCCCGTCCATGCCGGCCGCCGCCGCGGCGTCGGCGGCCTCGCCGAGGACGTGCGCCGTGAGGGCGACGATCGGGACGCGCCCGCCGGTGGCCGCCTCGCGCTGCCGGATCCGCCGCGCGGCCGCGAAGCCGTCCAGGACCGGCATGCTGCCGTCCATCAGGATCAGGTCGAAGCGTTGCGTCTCGGCGGCCGCCACCGCCGCGGCCCCGTCCTCGACGGTCACGACATCGGTCACGTCGCAGCGGGCCAGCGCCTCGAGGGCCACCTCGCGGTTGACCGCGCTGTCGTCGGCGACGAGCACCCGCGCGGCCGGGAATCGTGGGAGCGCCTCGTCTGTGCCGGCGGGCGAGGCCGGGGAGGCGGCCGCGGCGAGGGCGTCGCCCGCGGCCAGCGCTGCCAGGACGGGCTGCCACTCCGCCTGGGTCACCGGCCAGCGCAGCACCGCGTCGGCGAGACCGGCGCGGAGCGCCGCGTCGGCCGCGCCGTCGCCCGGTCCCGCGACCGCGAGCACCCGCACGGCCCGGTCCGGCCGGCGGCCCGCCGCCACGAGGGCGGCCGCGTCGCCGATCCAGTGGTCGGCGGCGCTCCCCGGCGCGACCGGCGCGAAGCCGGCCGCGCGCAGGCCGGCCGCGAGGGCGGCGCGGGTGGCGGGACCGGCCGTGTCGAGCGCGATCGCGGCCGGCACCGCGTCGCGGCGCCGGACCGGGCGGGCCGGCTCGGCGACCGTGACGGGGATGCGCGCCGAGAAGGTCGAGCCCGCGCCGACGTGGCTCGTCACCGCCACGGTGCCGCCCATCGCGGCGACGATCTGCTGGGCGATCGAGAGCCCGAGGCCGGTGCCGCCGAACCGGCGGGTCGTCGACTGGTCGGCCTGCGAGAAGGCCGAGAAGATCGTCGCCAGCTTGTCCTGCGGGATGCCGATCCCGGTGTCGGAGACGGCGATCACGAGGCACCCGTCGGCGGCATCGACTGTCATCCGGACGGCGACGTGGCCGGCCTGGGTGAACTTCAGCGCGTTCGACACGAAGTTGCTCAGCACCTGCCCGAGGCGGACCGGGTCGCCGAGGATCGCCCGCGGCACCTCCGGCCCGACCTCGGCCGCGAGGTCGAGCCCGGCCGTCCGGGCCCGCTCGGCGAAGAGCGTCACCGCGGTGTCGGCGAGTTCGGCGGGGCTCACGGGCACGCGCTCGAGCTCGAGCTTGCCCGCCTCGACCTTCGCGAAGTCGAGGATGTCGTTGATGATCGCCAGGAGCGACCGGCCGGACCGGGCGATGACCTCGGCGTAGCGGCGCTGGCGCGCCGGCAGGTCGGACCCCGCCAGCAGCTCGGCCATGACCAGGACGCCGTTCATCGGGGTCCGGATCTCGTGGCTCATCGTGGCCAGGAAGGCCGACTTGGCGGCGTTGGCGGCGTCGGCGGCCTGCTTGGCCTCGCTCAGGTCGGCCGTCCGGGCGCTGACCTCCGCCTCGAGGTGGGCGCTGTGGGCGGCGAGGCGGTGATCGCGCTCATTCACCGCGGAGAGCAGGTCGTTGAAGGTCCGCGCCAGCGCGCCGACCTCGTCGTCGCCGGCCACGGGCGCGCGCTGCGCGTAGTCGTGGCGCAGGCGGACTGCCTCCATGGTGCGGGCGAGGGCGGCGAGCGGGCGCGTGACGCTGCTCTGCAGGTAGAGCGACACGCCGACGCCGATCGCGACGGCGAGCAGCGCCGCCAGCGCGGCGTTCTGCGCAGCGGCCCAGAGATGGCCGAGGATGTCGTCGGTCTCGCCGATCAGCACGACCCGGCCGACCGGGACCCCGTTCTCCACGATCGGCGCGGTCGCCTGGAGGCTGCGGGTGGCGAGCAGGTGCAGGAGCGACAGGTCCGCGCCGTCCTGGGCGGCGTCCCGGGTCAGGCGCAGGCCGATCCCCTGCTCGGCGAGCACGGACCCGTCCGGACGCTCGATCGCCCCGTAGACGATGGACGGCACCTTGCCGATCGCCCGCAGCGACGCGTCCGCCCCGTCGGCGTCGCCCGCCGCGGTGGCCCGGGCGCCGCCATGCGCGAAGACCTGCGCGACGGCCTCCAGCGCCGCCTGCTTGTCGGCGGCGTAGCGGGCGACCTCGCGCCAGACCGACAGGGCCGCTGCCAGGACGAGCGCCGCCGTGACGGCGCCGGTCACCGCCAGAGCCAGCCGGCCCGCCAGGGAGCGCCTCGGCCTCAGCCACGCGAGATGCACGCTCGGCTCCTTCAGGTGGCCCGGTCGGGCCCGATCGCGGGGAGGGACGGGGAGGGGCGGTAGGGCGACGGTACCGGGGAGCGGATCAGGCGGCGGCGCGCAGGCAGGTCCGCGCCACCGTGTCCCAGCCCGCGAGGAACGCCTCGACGCAGCGCGGGTCGAAGTGGCGGCCGGCTTGGTCCGCCACGAAGGCCCGCGCCCGCTCGAGCGGCCAGGCCGCCTTGTAGGGCCGCTCGGTCACCAGGGCGTCGAACACGTCCGCCACAGCCACGATGCGGCCCGAGAGCGGGATCCCCTCGCCGCGCAGGCCCTTCGGGTAGCCGGTGCCGTCCCAGCGCTCGTGGTGGCTCTCGGCGATCTCGGCGGCGAGCCGCACGACGTCGGAGGTGCTGCCCTCCAGGATCCGCCGGCCGCGCTCGGCGTGCTTCTCCATCTCGGCGCGCTCCTCGGCGGAGAGCGGTCCGGGCTTGAGCAGGATCGCGTCGGGCACGCCGATCTTGCCGACGTCGTGCATCGTGGAGGCGAGCTTCAGGATCCGGATCTCCTCCGGGCCGAAGCCGAGGTTCCGGGCGATGACGCCCACGTAGCCGGCCACCCGGGCGATGTGGTCGCCGGTATCGGTGTCGCGGTGCTCGGCGGCCCGCATCAGCAGGGCGATGATCTCGCGCTCCCGCGCCTCGATGACGGCGACCGCCGCCGCGACCTCGCGGGCGAGCCACGCGGCCCGGTCCTGCTCCTGCCGGTGGGCCGCGCTGATCTTCATCAGGTTGGTGATGCGGGCCTGGATCTCCACGGGATCGCAGGGCTTGCCGAGGAAGTCGGTCGCGCCCGCGCGCAGGGCCTCGTGGCGCAGACTGCGCTGGTCGAGGCTCGTCACCATCACGATCGGCACGTGCGCGAAGCCCGGGACCGCCCGCGCCGCCGCGATCACCTCGAGGCCCGTCAGGCCGGGCATGTCGTAGTCGGTGACGACGACCCCGATCCGGTCGACATGCGCCCGCAGGAAGTCGAGCGCCGTCACGGGACACGTGAAGGCGACCGGCTCGCAGTCGGCCACGGGCTTGAGCGCCTGCGTGATCAGCAGGTTGTTCATCTCGGAATCGTCGAGGATCAGCGCGAGCACCGTGTCACTCCCAGGCGACGAGTAGTCGACGCAGGATCCGCATCGCGTCCTCCCTACTGGGACAGCAGCAGCTTGCCCGAGAGGGGTCCGACCCCCTTCGGCACCGGCACGCTGGTCCCGTCGTAATTGGCGTTCAGATAGAGGTTCGGGCCCTGGTACAGGTTGACCTGCTGGGCCACGATCACCGTGTAGGCCGACTGGTCGGCGACGGGCTTGTCGGCGTCGATCACCACGCGGCCGGCCGGCAGGTAGAGCGTCCCCAGCATGGTCCGCGCGTTGTCGCTGATGATGCGGTAGGTCCGCATGGGCTTGGTCGCCGCCAGCGGCGGCGGGGTCGGCGACGGTGGCGGCGGCCCGGGCAGCAGCGGCGTGACGATCTGGTCCACCAGGCCGGCGAGGATCGCCGCGGGGTCGACGGGATCGCTGACCGTGCGCTCTTCCATCATCAGCAGGCCGGCCATGGGGCCGGTGGTCGGCGCCGACAGGCTGATCGTGGTCTTCTTGTCGAAGAGCAGACCGCCCTTGTTGCCGGTGAAGTAGAAGGCGACGTCGGTCCCCGTCATGGCGGCATTCTTGTCGACGATGAGCGGGCCGTCCTTCATCACGTAGATGCCGGCGCGCAGCGTCACGGAGGCGTTCTTGGTGATGTACAGGCCGCCGCAATAGGTGCCCGGATCGAGGGTGACGCTCTGGTCGACGATGTTGCCGGAGGTGTCGCGCTTGCTGTTCGCCGAGGACGGGATCGCCGTGCACGCGCCGACCGGCGGCGCTGCCCGGTCCTTCAGGGGGTCCTGGATCGGCGGGCAACCCGTCTGCGGCGGCGGCGCGAAATTCGCGCGGGCGCCGTCGAAGCCGCCCGCCGTGCAGATCGTCTGCGCCCGGGCATAGGCGCTGTCCTTGCCGACCATGCCGCGCGGGCTCTGCGAGTTGCTGTAGAGCGAGCAATCCTGGGCGGTCACCTCGGCGCTCTTCTCCAGCTCGAACGCGCCGGCGGCGAGCGGGTCCAGCGTCAGGAGGCACAGGCGCATCTTGCCGACGACGCGGACCGTCGAGCGGACCGAGACCTTGACGGTGGGCACCCCGACGAAGCCGCCGAAAGCGAGCTTGACGGTCTCGTCGACCGTCGTGGCGACGCTGGTCTTGTCGTCCGCCACGTCGACCCGGAGGGCGTAGGGACTCTCGGGCCGCGGCGCCGCCTGGGCGTGGACTGTGTCGACCACGATGCTCTTGGCCGCCGCCGAGGTCGAGACGGCGAGCTTGAGGTAGTTGCCGGCCGCGAGGACTCCGGCATCGGCCGCGTTCTGGAGCTGGCTGCGCCGCGAGGCGAGGCGGGCGTAATCGATGCCGCCCCCGGTCAGGCCGAGCAGCACCACGGCGCTCAGGCCGAAGGTCAGGGCGACCGAGCCCGACCGGTCCGTCAGGGCCCGCGGGCCGGCGCGGAGCACTCTCCAGAACAGGGAAATGGACGCGTCTCCCAGGGCGGGACCGGATCGGCGGCTGCGGCGGCACCGGCCACCGAACCGTTGGCCTAAGGCACAGCTCCTAAAAATCCGTGGCGTCCGAGCACCGCGAAGCTATCGCCACGCGATAGAGCCGCCTTTAGCTGTGAACAACTTCTATATGCGGCCGCACAATGCCCGGCACGGTCTCGACGACTGATCGCCTCACCGGCCTGCCGCCGAATGAACACAACGGCACACAACCTCAGGGTGAATTTGCGTCCTCATCACAGATCGCGGCCGCAAAATCTTGCTGAACCCGCAATTTCTACCCAGATTTGAACCGTTTTTAAACGGCCTCATCATAGGGTTATTTCTGTCCGCGCCTCTACGGCCGGACGGCCGCAGGCACGAACCTGCAGAGTTCGTTTGGCATGATGGGCATCTTTCGGCGCGTCGCGACCGTCCGCCGTCCGGGCGGGACCGAGGGCCGCGCCGGCACGGCCGGACGCGTCCGACGGTTCGCCGGCCACCGGACCGGCGCCTCAGCGGTGGAGTTCGCGCTCCTGGCCGCGCCGTTCCTGGCTCTCCTGGGCGTCGTGGCGGAATCCGGCGTCATCGCCATCGAGCAGCAGACGCTGGATATCGCGGTCGACCGGAGTGTCCGGCAGCTGCGAACCGGCACCTTCCAGGACGGGTCCGACGGCAGCGATCCGAGCGAGCGCCTCCGCAGGATCGTCTGCACCGGCCCCTCGGCGCTGTTCCCCTGCGCCGACCTGCGCCTCGACGTCTCCCGGACGCCCTCGTTCTCGACCTCGCAGCCGGCGGAGCCGTTCGACAAGACCACGAAGACCTGGACGCAGGGCTTCGGCCAGCGCTTCGAGTGCCCGCAGGGCGGCGACACCGTCACGGTCCGGGTCGCCGTGCCGGTGATGCGGCTGTTCCAGATGCTCGATTTCACCGGCCGGATCATGGCCGACAAGACTCAGCTGCTGGTCACGACCGAGATCTTCCGGGCCGAGGATTACGAGCCCAAGCCGTGCTGAGCGGTCGCCTGCGCGCCCGCCTGATCCGCCTGATCGGCGACCGGGAGGGCGTGAGCGCGATCGAGTTCAGCGTGATCGCCCCGATCCTGCTGCTGATCCTGATGGGGTCGATCGAGCTGCCCCGCGCCTACATGATCGGGAAGCGGCTCGACAACGCGGCGGCCACGATGGCGGACCTGATCTCGCGCGGCAGCTACGCCGACCTCAAGCCGGTCTTCGCCGCGACGAGCGCGATCTCCAACCCCTACGACGTGAGCCGGGCGAGCATCGTGCTCACGGCGGCGGGCACCTACAGCGACGGCAGCTCGGCGGCGACCAAGGTCTGCTCGAGCGCCGAGTCCAACGGACAGGCCCGCACAGCGGGCTCCTCGCTCGGCGCACCGCCCGCCGGGATGACCCGGAACGGCGACCGCTTCGTCGTGTCGGAAGTCACGATGACCTACCACCCGATCTTCCCGGTCCTCTCGAACCTGACGCGGTGGACCTTCCGGTACAAGAAGATCTGGCCGGTGCGCGGCGGCGAGATCTACAACGGGCAGAGCGAGGTGGTTCTGCCGGGGGGAAAACCCTGCCCGGCCTGACAGGTAGGCTGACGCTTCGTACCGGGCCGGCGCTGCGGCCGGCGCCACCGGATGGCCCGGTGACGCCGGATCGCGGACACGCCCCGCCTCAGCGGGCCGGGACCGCGGTGGCGACGACCCGGCGCGAGGCCGGGCTCGCCGGGACGAGACGCGGCGTCGTGGCCAGCTCGGAGGCCGGCCGCACGGCGGCCGTGGGACGCGCCTGCTCGCGATAGAGCGGCGGCGTCAGCGCGATGCTCTCGTCGGCGCGGGCGGCCCCGATCATCGGAACGGCAGCGAGGGCGGCGAGAACGATGGTGCGAACGGTCATGATCTGAAGTCCTCTCGTTGTCCGGGGCATCCCCGGCTTCGAGGGGATATTTACGCTGCAGAGCAACATGATCCAAACAGATGCTATCGATTTTCATTATCGATCTCGTCAATGATGGATCGCCGGTGAAACTGCCGGTCGGCGCCGCCTGCTGCCTGGCTCGCATTCTGCATCCCCGGCCCGCCGAGCGGCCGGCGCGGAGTTGAGGCGTTGCTGGACTCGGACCGTGACCGGGTCGTTCTATGACGGACGGCCCCAGCGGACGGGCCGAGTTAATGGAAAATTAAAACTCCCCCCCGAATGTCGGGCGCGCGGTCGAAAATCTTCGAAATACCAGAGGTTTAGCGCGTAAATTTTATCTGTTCGCGCGGAAGGAGATGGCCCGTTGCTGGTTGCGGCCCTGCTTTTCGCGGTGGGCATATGGGAGGGCTGGCGGTATCGGGCATCGGTTCTGATGGCCAGCTCGATGCTGGTCACCCTCGGGTGGCTGGCCCTCTCGATCTTCGTCTGGGCCCAGCTCGACACCGAGAAGGTGCTGCTGCTCTTCGCCTACCTCACCGCCCTCCAGGCCGGCTATCTCGTCGGGGCCTATATCAGCGCCGATACCGGCCCGAGCCGCTGACCGGTCCGGCGGCGCCGCCGGGATTGGGGTCGGGCCGGCAGACGCATACTCGGCGCGCGCTCAGTGGCCGAGCGCGACCGGGATGCTGAGATCGACGATCCCGTCCACACCCAGGAGTGCGGCAGGCGGCGCGGGCGCCGGACTGATGCCCTGCACGGCGCGGAGCGCCCGGTGATCGAGCTTCACCGAGCCCGAGCTCTCCTCGATCTCCGCGCCCTGAACCGCACCGTCCGCGGCGATCTGCACGTGGACGACCACGGTTCCGCGGCCACGGCCGGCCGCGTCCCGGCGCGGTCCGCGGCATCGATCCGCGTGACGAGGTCGGAGAGCCAGGCCCGCGCTGCGGGTCCCGGTGCGGTCCGCGCCGCCACCGCCGCCGACGAAAGGGCGAGGCCGAACACGACGGCAGCGGCGATCACGGCGCGCGGCAGCATGGGGAGCGGCGACATGGGGAACGGCGGCTCCTCGAGCCCGGGATCGGGGATCGACCCTACGCGCAGAGGCGGGTCCCTAGCGACCCCGTCCGCCGGTCGCCGTCACGAGACAGCGGTGGATTTCCGGCCCTTCGGTCCCGCGGCGGCCAGCATGATGTCGTCGCTGCCGACCTCGAGGCCGGTGTAGCCCAGCATCTCGGCGAGTTGCGTCCGGGCCCGCCATACCCGGCTCTTCACCGTGCCGATGCGGCACTGCATGACGGCGGCGGTCTCCTCGTAAGTGAGGTTCTCGATCGCCACGAGCACCAGCGCCTGCCGCATCGGCGGCGCCAGGCGGTCGAGGGCGGCCTGGACGTCGCTCAGGTCGAGATGGCCGCCCTGCTCGGGCAGCGAGACCATCCGCTCCGCCTGCGCGCCGTCCTCGTCCTGCACCTCGCGCCCACGCTTGCGGTGCTCGTTGTAGAACTGGTTGCGCATGATGGTGAACAGCCACGCTTCCAGGTTCGTGCCCGGCGCGAAGCTCGCGCGCGAGCGCCAGGCCCGGAGGAGCGTGTTCTGCAGGAGGTCGTCGGCACCGACATGGCTGCGCAGGAGCGAGCGGGCGAAGCGCTGCAGGTTCGGCACCAGGGCGAGGAGCGAGGCCTGGAACGCCTTCTCGCGCCCGTCCTGCGCCCGGCCGAAGGCGCCGTCGAGCAGCCTCAGCAGTTCGGCGAAGCGATCCGCGATGGTCGGCTCGACGTTGTCCTGCGCGTAGGTCGCCGCGAGCAGATGGCCGAGGTGATACTGCACGCTGTCGGGGAGCCGGGGGCCCTGCGCGTCGATTGTATCAGCGTCGAGCGAGAGTTCGAGCATGATAGCCGATCACCTGAAGGGTACGAAAAATCGCGTGGCGCCATTAATCGCTGAATACGCCGCATCCGCCGCAACATAGATCAGCGGATCGGCACATCTTCGGATCAATATATGCTGGCATCCGCGACAATCGCGACAGAGATGTCGACGGAAAGAGGGAGTTCGATGAGGTCATACGCACCGGAAAACTGTTCGCCGCACGGCCGTATCTGCGGCAGCGCACGCGAAGATCTCGCTGCTGCGAATGCCCGCCCCGAGCGGGGCGGCCGCAGGACGCTCTCGACCGCGGGATCGCGCCCATGACCCGGCTCTCGGATCTCGAGGACGATCCCGCCTTCCAGGAGGCCGTCCTCGCCGTTCGGGGCGCGGCCAGCACCCTGAGCGGCCGGGCCGTGACCGTCGAGGAGGCCCGGTTCCTCGTCGGCATCGCCCTGACGACCTTCGCGCATGCCGGCGGTCTCGAGGAGCCCAGCCGCAGCCGGCTGGCCCGTTTCTCGGCGCGCATCGGGCCAGGCACCGTCGTCGAGACGCTGACCAAGCACTGAGCGTGGGCGCCGGGGGGTGCGGGCCGGCCGCCCGCGCCTATCCGGCCTCCGCCATGGCCGCCCGCAGAACCCGGAGGAGGTCCGCCATGACCGCCTCCCGGTCCGGATCGCGCGCCGCGAGGCGGAGCCCCGCGGCGACGTGCTGGTCGATGATCAGGAGGCCGACCTCGCGCAATGCCGCGGTGGCGGCCCGGATCTGCTGGATCTCGTCGAGGCAGTGCCTGTCGGCCTCGACCATCGCCCGCAATCCTCGAACCTGACCCTCGATCCGCGCCAGTCGCCGGACCAGCGGGGCGCGCTCCGCGTCGGTCCGGGCGAGGCAGACACGACCGTCGACGAGCGTGCCGCGTGTCACCGTCCTGCGAGCCACCTGTTCCCGTCCGCGCGCGGGTCGCGGCGCACCGGAGCGCCGCGACCTCGGGTGAGCCGTCCCGGCCGGCGGATCAGCCGATCTGCTGGCTCTCGGCACCGCTGTCGGGCCGGGCCGGGCCGAGCACCGGCTCCTCGCCCATCGGCTGGTTCTGGACGACGCTGAACTCGCCCTTGCCGTCGAGCGACGGGCCCTGGGTCCAGCGCCCGGCCGGCGGCGGCGAACCGTCCGCCGACGTGGAGAAGAAGTTGTAGTTGAACTTCTGGTTCTCCTTCTCCTGCGGGAAGGAGTTCGGGATCGGCAGCGTTCCGGCGTGGCCGCCGAGTTCCTCGATCACCGCCAGCCATTGCTGCTGGTGCATCGTGTCCCGGGCGATGAGGAAGCTCCACATGTCGCGCATGCCCGCATCGTTGGTGGCGTTGTAGAGCCGCACCGCTAGGACGCGCCCGGTGCTCTCGGCGGCGACATTGCAGTACATGTCGGCCGCGATGTTGCCGCTGGCGTAGATGTGGCTCATGTCGAAGGACTGGCCGTCAGAATTACCCGGGAAGGCGGCCATGCCGGTCGACAGCAGCGTCTTGTGCAGCATGCCCTCGGCGATGTGGCGCGGGTTCTCGCCGCCCATCACGGCACCGACGATCGCGTCGGCCGCGCCGGCCTCCTGGACCTTGGTAGGGGCGTTCTCGAGGTTCAGCGCCACCGCAGTCGCGAGCATCTCGATATGGCCGATCTCCTCGGTGGCCGTATTGAGCAGCATGTCGCGGTACTTGGTCGTCGGGGCGCGGTTCCCCCAGGCCTGGAAGAAGTACTGGAAGGCGACCCGGATCTCGCCCTCGATGCCGCCAATCGCCTGCTGGAGCATGCGGGCGTAGATCGGGTCGGGACTGTCGACCTTGACCGGGTACTGAAGCCGCTTGTCGTGATAGTACATGATGTCTGTCCCTCGCGAGAGGCACGGCGTGCTCAAGCCCACCGCACGATCGGCCGTCGGCCCGGTACTCCGTGGGAGCATCGCGCCTTGCACTCTGTCCAACCCCGCCTCGGGACCACGGTTCGATCTTTCGCGAATTTTATAACGATCAATATTTGACCGAACGCATTTTCCCGCGCCGCGCCAGGGTATTGTCGTGAAAATCCACGATCAGGGCCGCGCCTAACCGGCCAGAATTACACAATGTAAGTTAAGGGCGCTTCACCCATGTTAAGGGGGCGCCGCGAATGACCGGATCAGCGGCCCCTTTCTCTGCCCGCGATGCGCCGCGTGAGCGCGCTCGGTGGTCGGACAGGGGACAGTTCTCTCGGGATCGCCGGGCGCGCGCGGCGCGGCCGCGGAACGCGCCGCTCTACGAGCGCCTACAGGAGCCCGGTGCGCCGGGCGAGCATGATCCCGAAGGCGAGGCAGGCGGCGAGGCTGACGGCCAGCATGGCGACGTTGGTCCAGAACCGGACCGGCCGGCTGGACCCGTCGATCCCGCTCGCCCGCAGCCGCACCCACGGCACGTAGAGGTAGAGGGCGATCAGCGTCAGGATCAGGAACGCGAAGGTGGCGACCCGCCCGGTGATCAGGGCCGCGCCGGCCAGGACCGCCCATCCGATGACGAGGCCCAGCATGGTGAACAGGGCTGTCGAGTTCACGTCCGCGCGTCCCCTTCAGCGGATGGTGTCGGCCGGGCAGCCGACGCGATCCTCAGTCTGCGACGGGTTCCGCTAGGGAACCGTTAGCATCGTCCGAACTGATTGCGAGATCGGGAAGGTTTCTGGTGCTGCGAGAGAGGATTGAACTCTCGACCTCTTCATTACCAATGAAGTGCTCTACCACTGAGCTACCGCAGCAGGTGACCGGGGCGCTCCCGCGAGGGCGTCTCCGTCCGGCCGAGTGGGGCCATAACGGATCGCCGCCGGGTTGGCAACGCCGTGTTGCGCTTCCGCGCCGTTTTAGGTGCGCGATGCGGCCCGGATCAGGGCGGCGAGCCCGGGCTCGGACACGGCCTCGGCGGCGTCCGACGGGGTGAACCATCGGAGTTCCCGCTGGCGCGCCTCCGGGAAATGCTTGAGCTGCTTGCGCACCTCCAGCGGAAACACCTTCACCTGGCACAGGACGGTGTCGAGGTTCCTCAGACGCTTCTGGTAGAGGTACAGCCCGATCGGCCGCTTGCCGACCGCACCGCGCAGGCCGGCCTCCTCGTAGGCCTCCCGCGCGGCCGCCTCGAACGGCTTGCGACCCTTCATCGGCCATCCCTTGGGGATGACCCAGCGGCGGCTCTCCCGGGAGGTCACCAGCAGGATCTTGGTCTTGCCGTCCCGCCCGTGCCGGAACGGCAGGGCCCCGACCTGCCGCCGCGGCTCGCCGTCCTCCTCGAGGACGGTCACGGGCGCACCCGGCGACGCGGGACGCCCCTCCGATCCGACCAGATCGACGGCGCGCGCGGGCTGTGAGCGGGCTGGGGGATGATCGGATCCTCGGTCGGCAGCTCACGACAAGCTACACGGCGCGCCGGCTCATTCAACTTGCAATAGTCGAACGCCCCGGCGTGTCCGTGACCCCGCGGCGCTCCTGTCATCTCGCGCTCGGACGGCCGGCGCGCCGTGAAACCGGTCACCCGATCCGACGAACCGGCCGCTCACCCGAGCCGGAAGGCGGCAGCGCCGCCGACGCCATCCCGGCCGAGACCGGGTCGGCACCGGCCGCCTTCGAGGCGCTCGCCTTCGCCGGAAGGACGGTCGGGATCGGGCCGGTGGAGGTCGACGCCGCGGACGCGACCGAGGCCGAGGACGCGGCCTGGGCCGACGCGGAGGTCGACGCGGGTGTCGGCGACGGGACCGGAGCAGTCGCGGCGGCGGGGGACACGGTCGGAGGCGACACGGGGACCGATGAGGCGAGCGGTCTGGCGCCCGGCGCCGCGGCGTTCGGGGCCGCCGGCACGAGGGCCGTGCCGGCGGCATCCGCCTCCGGCTCCACCGCGGGCGCGGCACCGAGCGTGTTCGGGGGCTCGCGCCACGCGAAGGCGTCGAGGCGCCCGGTCACCGGCGAGACCGGCGCCCAGATATCGGTGGCGATGCCGTCGGCGATCCACACGCGGTCGCGCGGGGCGCGGGCGGCCCGGGCCAGCCACTCGCGGGCCTGACCGGAGGCGGCCCCGTGCTCGGCCTCCTCGATGGCCGCCATCATCAGGCAGGCCCGGGCGGTCGGACGGTCGGAGAGCAGGGGCTTCACGGCCTCGCGGGCCCGCTTGTAGTCCCGCGCGTCGAGGGCGGCCTGGCCCAGGGCGAGGCGGGATTCGGGGTCCCAGACCGACAGCTTCGCCAGGACTTCGGCGCGGGCGAGGCGGTCGCGGACCGAATCGCCGGGACGCAGGCCCAGATAGACCTTCGCGAGGTCGGGATGGGGATTGGCCTTCCAGGCCGCCTCGACGATCCGGGCGGCCTTCTTGACGTCGCCGCGACGGGCGAGGAGGCGGCCGGCGATGCAGGCCGCCGGCACGAGGTCGGGGGCGAGCTTGACCGCCTGCAGGGCCCGCTCCGTGGCGATTTCCGGCTCGCCGGCCTCGCGCTCGCCAGCGATGGCGGTGAGGAGCACCGCCCGCTGGCGTCGGGCCGCGGCCTTGTCGATCAGTCCGAGGGACGAGCGGCGCTCGATCGTCTCCAGGGCGGCCGCCCAGTCGCCGTCGGCGCTCTGCGCCTCCAGAAGGGCCTCGTTGGCCCAGGTCACGCTCGGGGCGAGGCGGGCGGCCTCGGTGGCGTAGGCGCGGGCGGCCGTCTCGTCCTCGCGGCGCCGGGCCTCGACGAACAGGCCGCGCAGGCCCAGGACCCGGGTCTCGGGATCGTCGACCATGCGCTGGAAGGCGCTCTCGGCCGCGTCCCGGTCGCCGGAGATCTGCGCCGCCTGCGCCTTCAGCAGCAGGGTCAGCGGCTCGGTGCCGAGGAGCCGCTCGGCGTCGCCCGCGAAGCGGCGGGCCGCCAGGGGATCGCCCGAGCCCACCGCCACCATGCCGCGGGAAAGGGCCGAGAGGCCCTTGGTCCGGCGCCGCTCGGCCGAGCCGCGGACCAGGGCCTCGGGCAGGCCGATGACACCGCGCACGATCGCCCAGAGGACGCCTAGGACGATCGCCGCCGCGATCACGCCGACGAGGGCGACCGCGAGGCTGGTGCCGATCTGGTAGCCGTTCCAGACGACGGTGACGGTGCCGGGCCTGTCGGCGATCCAGACCGCCCCGAAGGCGGCGAGTGCGAGCAGGGCCAGGAAGGCGAGGGCGCGCCACATGGGGTCAGTATCTCCTGTCGGCGGCCGGCTGGCGGCCGTCGCGGGGTGCGGGAGGAGCGGGGCGCCTGCGCGCCCGCTCGGAGATGGTGCGGCCGCGCAGCGCGCGGATCGGGGCCCTCACCGGCCTAGCGCCCGGGGGCAGCCTGGGCCGGCTGGGCGGCGCCGACCGGCAGGGCCTTGAAGGCGCCATCGAGCAGCGCGCGCACGGCCTGCTCGGCCTCGGCCCGGGCCTTGAGCTTGGCGCCGAAATCCCCGGCCTGCTCCTGGGCCTCGGCCGGGAGCGCCGCGAAGGCCGCCGAGGCCGCCGGCAGGTCGCCGCGGTCGAGGGCCGCCTGGACCTTGCTCTCCGGATCGTCCGCGGCCTCGGGAGCGGGTGCGTCGGCCTTGCGGATCTGCACGAGACCGTCGGCCATGCTGAGGAGCTTGGTGCGGAAATCGCCGGTCTCGGCCGCACTCTTGGCCCGCTGCGCCTGCCGCTTGGCCGCGATCCGCTCGGCGATCGGCCGGAACGTGTCGGCAAGATCCCCAGCCGAGGGAGCACCGCCGTCGGCGAAGGGCGCCAGGGCCTTGGCTTGCGCGTCGGTCCCCGGATCGAGCTTGCGGAGGGTCGCGAGCGGCTCGGCGTAGCTCGTCCCGGATTCCAGGGCGGCCGCCACGCGGTCGGCGACGACGACCCGGAGCGCCGCCTGGACGGTGCTGGCCTCGGCGCGCTGCGCGACGCTCTTGTCCAGGGCGGCGATCTGGTCGGCCTGCTCCTGCAGCCGCCGGTCGACCGCCTTCGCGGCCTCCGCGGCCTGGGCCTGTCCGGCCTCGGCGGCGGTGCGGCTCGCCTGGGTCGCCGCCTGGACCGCCTCGGTCGCGGCCTTCACCCGCGCGTCGACGGCCTGCTGCAGCGCGTCGAGGCGCTGCCCCAGGGCTGCGTCGGCCTCGGAGTTCGCCTTGGTCTTCTGCTCCACCTCGCTCTGCAGCGCCGCGACCTTCCGGGCGGCCTCCTCGGCCGCGCCCTTGTTGGCGCCGCCATCCTCCACCGCCTTCAGGCGGGTCTCGAGGTCGGCTATCTGCTTCGCGTTGTCCTGGACCACGCCGAGCTTCGAATCGGCCGGTTGGTCGCGGCCGGGCTCCTGACCCGGCTCCTCCTGCAGGGCCGCGACGCGCTGGTCGAGGCTGTCGAGGCGGGCGACGAGATCCGGCGGCACGGCGGGGGCCTGACCGGAGGCCTGACCGGCCGCTTGCCCGTCGGCGGTGGACGCGGGCGCCGCACCGGACTTGTCCAGGGCCTGCTTGGCGCTCGCCTCGGCGGCGGCGACGCGCTTGTCGAGCGCCGTCACGGCGTCGCGCGGGGCCAGCCCGTCGAGACGCTTGTCGAGGGACGCGAGCTGGCCGGAGAGCCTCTGATCCAGGGCGCTCAGGCGCGGGTCGGGACCGATCCCGGCCTTCTCGGCGCCGAACAGCAAGCCGGCGCCGATCACGCCGCCGAGCAGCCCCGCGGCCGCGAGCGAGCCGAACCCGGCCCGGGCCCGGCCGGCGGGCGCGGCGGCGCTCCTGCTGGGATCGACGGCGGCCACCGCGGGGATCGGGCCCTTCGGCGGCTCCTTGCCGTCCCTGGAGGCGTCCTTGGAAGTATCCCTGGAAGCGTCCTTGGAAGCGTCCTTGCCCGGCTCCTTGCCGGCGGCCGGCGGATCCGGGATCCGCTTGGCCTTCAGGTCGATGATCGGGCCGGCCGTCACCGCGCTGGCCGCCGCCGGGCCCGCGGCGCCGGGTGCGCCTCCCCCCGGACGGGGACCGCCCTGCGGGCCGGGTCCGGGCTGCGCGGCCTTCGGATCGATCTTCGCGCCGGACATCCCGGACGCGGCGGTGGAGGCCGTCGACGACGACGAGGGGGACGCTCCGGTCCTGCCGTCGGAGACCGACGACGCGGCGCCCGCCGTCACGGGATCGGGCTTCGCACCGGCCGACTGGGCGGCCGGGCCAGTCGACGGCTTCAGGCTGTCGGCCCCGGAGACCGGCTTGCCGGCGTCGGCCTTCGGATCGGTCGTGCCGGGCTTGGCGGTCACGACCGGGTCGGTCGCGGGCCTGGGCGGCGTTCCGGACGCGGATCCCTGCGGCCCCCGCACGCCGCCGGCGGCGGTGGAAGAGGTGGAGGCCGACATCGAGGCCGACGTGGAAGCGGACGTGGAAGCGGACGTCGAGGCCGACGTGGAGGCTGTGGACGCCGACGTCGCGGCCGGTCGGGACGCGCCACCGGGCGGGCTGGACTGCCCGGGCTTGCCGGGCGCGGCGTCCGGCTTCCGGCCGCCGGGGCCGGGCTTGTCGGCGTCGCTGGGTGGTGGCGTCACGGGCAAGTCCTCCAACTCTTCGGCGTCGCCGCGCCCCCCTAGCACCGCGGCGGCGCCGGGCGCGAGGGCGAGATACGGCGGCCCGGCCTCCCTGTCACCGCGCGGTTAGCCCGGTCGCCCTGTCAGGGCGCCGAGCAGGTCCGCTTCGCGCGGCCGTGCCGCGACGAAATGGACCGGAACACCGGCCGCTTCCAGGGGTGCCGCAACATCCGGCGATAGGCAGTAATGCCTCAGCCGGCGGAAAGCTCCGCCGTGCTCCGATCCATCCGCGAGGGCAAGGGCGACGGCGGCGCTGCGCCGGGAATAGTGAAGGGCTGCCTCGAGGCGGTTCCCGGCGAGTTCGCGGCCGACCGCCGGCGGCAGGCGGTCCAGCGGTTCGGCCCGGTACGCCACGAAGGCCGTGACCCGGAATCCGGCGGCCGTGAGCGTCGCCGCCGGTTCCGGCTTGCGCTCGGCTCCCGTCGCGTGGAGGAGCGACTGGCCGGGCGGCAGCGTCGCCGCCACCAAGCCGGCGAGGCCCGCGGCGTCGCCGGGCCCCTCCCGGACGGGGCCGAGACCGGCCGCGCGGGCCAGGGCGGCCGTCCGCGCGCCGACGGCGAAGACCGGGAGGCCGAGCAGGGCCTGGGCGTCGCGGATCGCTGGAACCGCGTTGGCGCTGGTCAGAAGCAGCGCGGCGAAGGGTCCCATGGGCGGGGCCGCCGCGGTCGGCCGTACGGCCAGGACGGGCGCCACCAGCGGCGCGTGGCCGAGTTCGGCCAGGGCCGCCCCGGTCCGCGTCGCTCCCGGCTCGGGCCGCGCCACCCAGATCCGCAAGGGCTAGGTCTCCAGCGTCAGGCGGACGCCGTGGCGCGCCGCGGCGCCCGGGGCGAGCAGACGCTGCGAATCGCGCGCGGCGAGGTCGCCCGCGAAGTCCGACCAGTCGGCGTAGCCGGTCCAGCACTCCAGCGACAGGAAGGGTGCGGTCGGCTTGGTCCAGACCGCCAGGTGGGGGAAATCCGCCATCTCCATGCGGATCGATCGTCCGGGGCCGGTGAAGCGCATCCAGCGGCTGCGGGCGTTCCGGAACACGAAGGCCTCGGTGAAGAGCGCCGGATCGAGGGACAGCGTGTCCCCGGCGAGGGGGATCGGCTGCTCGTCGCGCAGCAGCAGGCCGCCCGGGCCGACCTGGGGGGCGAAGGGCCGCTCCGCCTCCTCGAAGGCGACCGCGTAGCCGCCGTCGCGGGCGCGGGTGCCGCCCGCGAAGGGCCACGGGAAGGCCGGGTGGAAGCCGAGGGCGTAGGGCAGGGGGGCGGCGCCGGGATTGGCGACGGTCACGTCGAGGTCGAGCCCCGCCGGGCGGACCCGCGCGGCGATGTCGAGCCGGAACGCGAACGGGTAGTGCGCCCGCGTCTCGGGCCCGTCGGTCAGGCGCAGGGTCAACGCGTCGGCGCTCCGGTCGACCACCGCGAAGGGCAGGTCCCGGGCGAAGCCGTGCTGGGCCATCGGGTAGCGCTCGGACCCGACCGTCACGTGCCCGCCCGCCGAGGCGCCGACCACCGGGAAGAGCCAGGGCGCGTGGCGGTTCCAGTGCTCGGGATCGCCGCTCCAGAGATACTCGGTCCCGCCGACCCGCCACGAGACCGGCTCGGCCCCGTCAGTCGCGAGCGTCGCGGTGGTGCCGTCCGGTGCGGTCAGCTCGATGCGCGTGGTCACGGTGCTCTCCCGGTCTGCCTCGGTGAGCCGAGGTAACGGAGGCGGGGCCGGACGCAAGGCCCCGGCGCGCGGTTGCTCAGGCCGCCGTTCCGAGCCCCGGCAGGACCGTCTCGGGCGGCCCGGAAGCGACGATCCGGCCGGCCTCCAGGACGTGGACCGCGTCGGCGCCCTCCAGGGTCGAGAGGCGGTGGGCGATCAGGATCAGCGTCCGCCGGCCCGAGAGCGCGCGCAGCGCCCGCATCACGGCCGCCTGCGTCTCGTCGTCGAGGGCCGAGGTCGCTTCGTCGAAGACGATGACGTCCGGATCGTGGTAGAGCGCCCGGGCGATGCCGACGCGCTGGCGCTGGCCGCCGGACAGCCGCGCCCCGCGCTCGCCGACCCGCTCGGCGTAGCCGTGCGGCAGGGCGGCGACGAAGTCGTGGGCGCCGGCGAGCCGCGCCGCCCGCTCGACGGCGGCGAGGTCCGGCGCGTCGAGGCCCAGCGCGATGTTCTCCGCCACGGTCCCGTCCACCAGGAACACCTCCTGCGGGACGTAGCCGATCCGGTTCTGCCACGCGGGCAGGGTGCCGGCATCGAGGGGCCGACCGTCCACGGTGATCCGTCCGGCGGTCGGGCTCAGCACGCCGAGGATCAGGCCCGCCAGCGTCGACTTGCCCGAGCCGGTGCGCCCGGCAAGGCCGACCGTAGCGTTGACCGGGATCGTCAGGTCGATCCCGGCGAGGGCCGGACGGCCGGTGCCGTAGTCGAAGCCGAGGCCCTCGAGACGGATCGCTCGCGCGAAGGGCAGCCGCTCCGCGGTGCGGGGCCGGGATGCGCGCTCGTCGGCGAGCTCGTCGACGATCACCCGCACCGCCGGCAGGGTGAAGCGCATCAGCGCCACCGAGGTGAAGATGTTCTGGAAGGCCGGCAGCATGCGGTAGCCCGCGAAGGCGAACAGGCCGAGCAGCGGCAGGATCCCGGCGACGTCGAGCCCCTGGGCGAGCGCGAACAGCACCACCACGATCACCCCGCCGAAGGCCAGGGCCTCGATGACGAAGCGCGGCATCTGGCCGGTGAGCTGGCTCGCCGCGGTGGCGAGGGCGTAGGCCCGGGCCGGGGCGTCGAACCGCGACGCGAACGCCTCCGCGCGCCCGTAGAGCTTCAGCTCGGTGAGCGCCCCGAAGGTCTCCTGCACGAT
This sequence comes from Methylobacterium sp. Leaf361, assembly GCF_001424445.1. Classification (NCBI taxonomy): domain Bacteria; kingdom Pseudomonadati; phylum Pseudomonadota; class Alphaproteobacteria; order Hyphomicrobiales; family Methylobacteriaceae; genus Methylobacterium; species Methylobacterium sp. Leaf361. The sequence goes on from NZ_LMPY01000056.1 coordinate 129,508, forward strand.
CCGGAAGCGGGCCTCGTTGTCGGCGACGGTGCGGCCGCCCAGCCGCGCCAGCCGGGCGCGCATCACGAGGTAGATCCCGACATAGAGGCCGCCGAAGCCGCCCCCCAGGATCAGCGCGAGCTGCGGCGCGTAGGCCAGCAGGAAGGCGATCACCGCGAGCGCCGAGCTCGCCCGCGAGGCGAGCACCGTGGCGGGCGTCAGCGCGCCGATCACCAGCCGGTCGGTCTCGGACAGCACGTTCTTGGCGAGCTCGGCGCTGTTGGCCGTCGCGAAGAACAGCCGCTCCCGGTCGAGGTAGCGGAACAGCAGCCGCCGGCTGAGGCTGTAGCCGGCCAGGTGCGTGAACCGGAGCTGCGCGTAGGTCAGCCCGGCATTCACCAGCGCGGTGACGAGGATCGCCGCGAGCGCCGCGCCGCCGGTCACCAGCAGGAAGCCGCGCTCGTCGGTCAGTCCGAGGGCGCTCCGGGCCTGGGCCAGATAGGGGATCCGGGTCGCCGCCGACGGGTCCCCGACCAGCGTCAGGAACGGGATCACCGAGGCGACGCCCACCACCTCGAGCAGCGCCGCCGCCGCGAGGCCGAGGGCGATCAGGGCGAGCCGGCGCCGGTCGGCCGACCGCATGGCGCGGACGAGGTCGATCAGCGCGCGCATGGCATCGCGGGGTCTGGCGGGACGGCTCGCATGGTCGGGCCGGGCTTAAGCGCGCCGTCCCGGCCTGTCCACGTCGGGCTCAGTCGAGCTTCTTCAGGGAGCCCAGGTCGACCTCGCCGTCCTGGTCGGTGAAGGTCAGGGTCTTGGCCGCCCCGTCCGCCTGCGCGACGCCGCCGATCCGGTGGTCGCCGCTGTCGTAGGTCGAGACCTGCCCGTCGCGGTCGACGAGGAGGCGGCGCTTGTCCGGGAAGAACGCGTACTTCATCCCGTTCTGCGCGCCGCTGGTCGCGGGCTCGCCGAGATCCTTCGGCCACCAGGGCTCCGCGCCCTTCATCGGTTTCATGGGCTTTATGGGCTCCATGGGCTTCATGGGTTCCATCGGCTTCATCGGCTCCACGGCGCGCACCTCCTGTCCGGCGATAGACAGGAGGACGCGGCAGGCGCGGAAGGGTTGCACGCCGCGCCCCGCCCGGGCGCCGCTCAGAGCGGCGGCAGCCCCGGCGCCGGGCGCTCGCGCACCTGGCCGTCGAAGCCGACATGGAGCCGGTGCTCGCGGCCGTCCCGGTCCTTCGCGGCCACCTCGACGTGGCGCGGCCCGCGACCCGTGACCCGCACGTCGCCGTAGCCCGCCGCCTGGACCGAGGCGATCAGGGCGGCCATGTCGGGCTTCGGCCCGAGACCGAGCCGGTCCTTGGCCCAGTCCAGGCTGCCGGTCGGAGGGCCGCCGGCCGGCCCGAGCAGCAGCGTGCGCCCGTCCCCGTGGGTCAGGACCCGGGCGTGCAGGAAGCCGGTCTCGAAGCGGCCCTGCACCGTCACGGTCTCGCCCTTGGCGACGAGGCCGCCGCCCTCGCCCTCGCGGCCCGTCTCCACGAGGGCCCGCCCGGTCCCGTCCTGCACCACGAACTTGTTGCCGAAGATCTCCGCGACCTCGCCCTTGATGGCGGTCGCGCCGGAGGGGGCCAGGGCCTGGATCGCCACCGGCGCGACCGGCGTCGGCTGGAACGGCGTTCCCTGCGCCAGGGACAGGCCGACGGCGCCCAGGGCCAGCGGCAGCGCCACCGCGCCCACCACCCAGGTCCGCCGCGGCACCGCCCGCGACGCCGGCTTGGCGGCCTCGGTCTCGCGGACTTCCCGCGCGGTCCCGTCGATGGTCTTGTCGTCGCTCATGATCTCATCCTCTGAAGGGTCCGGATCGGCTCGATCCGATGCCCCTTCCTAGGGAGGCGCCGGCAATCCGGTCTGAACCGCGCGGTTCAGGCCCGGTTAAACGCGCCGCCCTAGAGCGCTCCGTGCGGAACCCGTGCGGGTTCAGAGGCTTGGCAGCGGGCGTTGATGCGGGCCGACAGGTCGGCGCCCGGGCGGCCGTCCCGGGAGCCGACGTGAGACCACGGCCCTAAGTGCCCGCGGCAGCGGGCGAAATCGGCCGGCCGCCGCGGTCCAGACGGGGAGGTGAGACCGGTGAAGATCCTGCTGGTGGAGGACGACGCCGCCCTCGCGGCGGAGGTCGCCAAGGTCCTGCGCGCCGAGAACTTCGTGCTCGACCACGCCGCCACCGGCGAGGACGCCCAGCATCTCGGCGAGACCGAGGGCTACGACGCCGTCGTGCTCGATCTCGGCCTGCCGAAGGGCGACGGCGTCTCGGTGCTGCGGGCCTGGCGCGGGGCCGGCCGGACCCTGCCGGTGCTGGTGCTCACCGCCCGGGACGGCTGGAGCGACAAGGTCGCGGCCTTCAAGGCGGGGGCGGACGACTATCTCGTGAAACCGGTGCGCGTGGAGGAGCTGGTGATCCGCCTCCGCGCCCTCGTGCGCCGGTCCCAGGGCGGGGGAGCGAGCCGGATCACCTGCGGTCCCCTCAGCTTCGATCCGGGTCTCGGCGCCTTCGAGCACGAGGGCCTGCCGCTCAAGCTCACCGGCCTGGAATGGCGGGTCCTGTCCTGCCTGATGCTGAACCGCGAGACCGTGGTGCCGCGCCCGCACCTGATCGAGCGGGTCTACGAGGGCGACGCCGACGTCGATTCGAACTCCGTCGAGGTGATCATCACGCGCCTGCGCCGGAAGATCGCGCCGGCGCGGATCGAGAGCGTGCGCGGCCACGGCTACCGCCTGCACGCGGAGCCCGCCTGATGGTGGCGACGGCGCGGCGCCGCTCGCTCCGCACACGGCTGCTCGCGTCGGCCCTGGTGCTGGTGCTGGCGGCCCTGGTGGTGGCGGGCCTCGCCATCGGGGTGATCCTGCACCGCTTCGTGCGCGGGCAGCTCGACGGCCGGCTCGACGCGCAGATCACCGCCCTGCGGGCCGGGCTCGAGGCCGGCGTCCTCCCGCAGGATCTCGACGCGCCGCCCTTCGACCGGCCCGGCCCCGGCTGGGCCTGGGAGGTGCGCCGCGGCGCCGGGACGATCCGATCCGGCTCCCTGCGGGGCGGGGACATCCGCCTGTCCGATCCCGGACCGGACGACGATCCGGGCCGGCCGCACCCGGCCTCGGGCACGGGGCCGCGCGGCGAGCCCCTCGTCGCCCGCGTGCTGGCCGTGCCCGGGCCCGAGCCGGCGACGATCGTGGTGGCGGCGCCGGAGGGGGAGCTGCGCGGGCCGCTGCGCGAGGCGCTGACGAGCCTCGCCCTGGCGCTCGGCATCCTCGGCCTGTGCCTGGTCGCGGGCCTGGCCTTCCAGGTGCGCCTGGGCCTCGCGCCGCTGACGCGCCTGCGCGCGGACCTCGCGTCGGTCCGGGCGGGGCGGCGCGAGCGCGTGCCGGCGGACCAGCCGGCCGAGATCGCGCCGATGGTGGCGGAACTCAACGCGCTCCTCGACCAGAACGCGCAGAACCTGGAGCGCGCCCGCGGCCACGTCGCCAACCTCGCCCACGCCCTCAAGACGCCGCTCGCCACCCTGTCGATGGCCCTCGCCGAGCCCGCCCGCGACCCGGACGGCGCCCTGCGCCGGCAGGTGGACGACATGGACCGGCGGGTGCGCCACCACCTCCGGCGCGCCCGGGCCGCCGCCCTGGCGGGCTCGGCCCGGGGCCGCACGGCCCTGGCGCCCCGGCTGTCGGACCTGCGCGCGGCGCTGGCCCGGATCCACGCCGAGAAGGGCGCGGCGATCGACCTCGACGTCCCGGAGACGCTTTCGGTCTCCTGCGAGGGCCAGGATCTCGACGAGATGCTCGGCAACCTCGTGGACAATGCCTGCCGCTGGTGCCGCGGCCGCGTGCGGGTCTCCGCGACGGCGCGCGACGGCGCGGTGGCCGTGGTCGTGGAGGATGACGGGCCCGGCCTCGACCCGGCGGCGGCCTCCGCCGTCATGGCCCGGGGCCGGCGCCTCGACGAGGGCGTGCCGGGCCACGGCTTCGGGCTGCCGATCACCCTGGAGCTCGCCGAGCTGTACGGCGGCGGCCTGAGCCTCGGGCGGTCGGATCTCGGCGGCCTGCGGGCGGAGTTGCGGCTGCCGGCCTGACCGCGCCCCTCAGCCCAGCGCCACCCGCAGGATCGGCCGGATCCGCGGATCGGCGCAGTGGGCCACGTTGAAGCGCATGTAGCCGTTCCACGCATCCGACAGGCTGAACGAGGTCCCGGGCGCCAGCACCATGCCGCGGGCCAGCGCCCGGCGGGCGACGTCGGCGCCGTCGCGCCCGTCCGGAAGGCGCATCCACAGGAAGAAGCCGCCTCGCGGCTGCGCCCAGGTCTCGAGTCCGCAGGCGCGCAGCTCCGCGGACGCCTGCACCATCGCGCCGGCGAGCCGGCGGCGGGTCTCGGCGAGGTGCCGCCGGTAGGCGCCCTCGGTGATCAGCGCGTGCACCAGCGCGGCCGTGATGTGGCCGTTGCCGAGGCTGAGGGCGAGCTTGAGGTCGACCAGCGGCTCGACCCAGTCGGCCCGGAGCGCGATCCAGCCGCAGCGCGCGGCCGCCGACAGGGTCTTGGAGAAGCTGCCGATCTGGATCACCCGCTCCAGCCCGTCGAAGCCGGCGAGCCGCGGGGCGGCCTCGGGCTCGAGGTCGCCGAAGATCTCGTCCTCGACGATGAGCGTGTCGTGCGCCTCGCACAGCTTGAGGAGCCGGTGCGCCACGGTCGGCGCGAGGCTCGCCCCGGTCGGATTCTGGAGGGCGGCGTTGGTCAGGTAGAAGCGCGGCCGGTGCTGCTCCAGCAGGGTCGCGAGCGCTTGCAGGTCCGGCCCCTCCGGCGTGATCGGCACGCCGACCACCGCCACGCGCTGCGCGCGCAGCAGCGCCAGGAAGTTGAAGTAGCAGGGATCGTCGACCAGCACGGTGTCGCCGGGCTGGAGCAGGAACCGGCAGACGAGGTCCAGCGCCTGCGTGGCCGATTCGACCAGCACGATCTGGTCGGGCTCGGCGCCGACGCCCTTCTCGCCGACCTTGCGGGCGATCTGGTGGCGCAGGGGCTCGTAGCCCAGGGGCCGGTCATAGTTGGTCATCTCGGCGAGGTCGGCCCGGGCCACCCGGCGCAGGCCCCGGCGGATCGCCTCGTGGGGCATCCAGGAATCGGGCAGCCAGCCGGCCCCGGGCTTCAGCTGGTCGGAGCCGGCCTGCTGCGCCTGCCGGGTGATCCAGAGCGGGTCGACGATCCGGTCGAGCCGCGGCCCCATCGCCTGGAGCGAGAGCGGCCGGGTCTTGCCGGCGACGTAGAAGCCCGAGCCCGGCCGCGGCACCACCGCGCCCTCGGCGGCGAGGCGCTCGTAGGCCTCCACGACGGTGGATTTCGAGACGCCCATCGTCTCCGCGAAGGCCCGGACCGAGGGGATCCGCACGCCCGGGACCAGCCGCCGCGCCGCGATCCGCTCGCGGATCTCGCCGACCACGGCCTCGACGCGCGTCCCGGGGCTTCCGACTGCGACCGCCATCCGTACTGCTCTTTCGTCCGGACAATTCTTCCGAACCGTACCGAAGTGTTCCTGTCGCCGCCAGCCCCCGCCCGCCAGGATCGCGACGCCCCGGAACGATGGAGGAGGGGATCCATGACTCAGTGCCTGACAGAGACCGCCGCCCTGGAAACCCGGATCGGATCCCGGATCAGATCGCGCGGCGGATGGCTCGCCCGGATGGCCGGGCCCGTGCTGACGGTCGCCGCCGAGGTGCGCGCGGGCCTGTCGCGGGCGGCGATGAACCGGCGCGTTCTCCAGCGCCTGTCGACCCTGTCGGACCGGGAACTGAAGGATATCGGCCTGACGCGGCAGGACGTGGCCGATGCCTGCGTGCCCGGCACGGGCGACGCGATCCACCTGCTGGTCGGCCGGCGCGACGAGCGACGCCACGCCCGGGCGGCCGTGCGGCCTTGGTGATGCGGTGGTGACGCGGCGGCGTGCGGCGTAGGGTGCGCGCATGACGCTGCGCGACGGGCTCGCCGCAATCCTGGTGGTCACGATCCTCGGGCTGGCCTTCGTGGCCATCAAGGTCGGCCTGGAGACGGTGCCGCCGCTGATGCTGTGCGCCCTGCGCTTCGGCTTCGCGGCGCTGCCGGCGGCGCTGGTGATCCGGCCGCCCCGGGCCCCCGTCGCCCTGGTGGCGGGGTTCGGCCTTGCCCTCGGGGTCGGCCAGTTCGGGCTGCTCATGACGGCGATCCGCCTCGGCATGCCGGCCGGGCTGTCGTCGCTCCTGATCCAGGTCCAGGTCCCGTTCACCGTGGCGCTCGCCTGGGCGCTGCAGGGGGAGCGCCCGCGCCGACGACAGATCCTGGGCGGCAGCATCGCGCTCCTCGGCGTCGCCGCGGTGGCGCTCGGGCGGGGCGGAGGCGCCCCGCTCGGCCCGCTGATCCTCGTCGTCGGTGCGGCCCTGTCCTGGGCCAGCGCGAACGTCGTCGCGAAGCGGATCGGCCGGGTCGACCGCCTGGCGCTGATGGTCTGGAGCAGCCTCGCCACAACGCCGCCCCTGCTCATCCTGTCGCTGATCATCGAGGGGCCCGGGGCGCTCACGGCGCTGGCGCATCCGAGCTGGGGGGCGATCGGATCGGTCGCGTTCCAGGCCTACCCGACGACGCTCCTCGCCTTCGGCCTCTGGAACGGGCTCCTGACCCGCTACCCGGCGGCTGCCGTGACCCCCTTCGCCCTGCTGGTGCCGGTGGCCGGCATCCTGAGCACGCATCTCGTCCTGGGCGAACCGCTGAGCGCCGACATCCTGGCCGGGGGAGGCCTGATCCTGACGGGTATCGCCCTCAGCCTGCGCGGGACGCGGCCGGGCGCGGTCGCTCCACCGGGTCCTTCCCCCGAATCGTCGAAGGTGGCCTGACCGCTCGGCCGAGCCATCACCCGTCCCCGCTCGGGCACGCGGGACTGCGCATCGGCACGGTGCACCGCGAGACGAATTCTGATGGTGATATCGGGGGGACGTGGCGCGGGCGACGGGGCTCGAACCCGCGACCTCCGGCGTGACAGGCCGGCACTCTAACCAACTGAGCTACGCCCGCACGGCGTGGTCGCTTCGAAGGGGCGTTTCGCCCGGCGACGGGGCGGGGTTTATGGGGCGCCCGGTGCCCTGTCAAGCGCGTCCCGCACGGATTCGCATCCGCCACGATCCGCGACCGCCGCCGCAGGCATACCAGCCCCCCGACTCGGGCCTGCGCGCTTCCGTCGTGTTGCGCCGGCGCCGCGCAAGCCCATCTCGGACATGACCGACAGGACGACCGACAGGATGGCTGACAGCGCGCTTTGTGCGACGCGACAAGCCATTGTCACGGGCCGGCGGCTCGACTAAGCCTCCGGCCGCGCGCATCCTGGCATAAGAACAATTCCACGGGCGGATCCGGGTCGGCGTCGCACCGCGGTTTCACTCGTCTCGCGAGGCCCTGGCATGACCGGATTGTTGGCGGATTACCTGCCGCTCATCGTGTTCATCGGCGTGGCGCTGTTCATCGCCACGGCGCTCCTGGTCGTGCCGTTCCTGGTGGCCTTCAAGAGCCCCGATCCGGAGAAGCTCTCGGCCTACGAGTGCGGCTTCAACGCGTTCGACGACGCCCGCATGAAGTTCGACGTGCGCTTCTACCTCGTCGCCATCCTGTTCATCATCTTCGACCTCGAGGTCGCGTTCCTCTTCCCCTGGGCGATCACCTTCGGGGACCTGGGCTGGTTCGGCTTCTGGTCGATGATCGTCTTCCTGGGCGTGCTGACCGTCGGTTTCGTCTACGAGTGGCGCAAGGGCGCCCTCGAATGGGATTGATCTCCCGCCGCTCGCCGCCCGCACAGAATTCTTGAGTCGCCGATGGCCCTGATCACCGACACCAACCGCGCCCCCGCGATCGCGCCCCAGCCGAAGGGGATCATCGATCCCAACACCGGCCGCCCGATCGGCGCGGACGACCCGACCTTCCTGTCGATCAGCGACGAGCTCGCCGACCGGGGCTTCCTGCTCACCACCACGGACGAGCTGATCAACTGGGCCCGCACGGGCTCGCTGATGTGGATGACCTTCGGTCTCGCCTGCTGCGCGGTCGAGATGATGCAGATGTCGATGCCGCGCTACGATTGCGAGCGATTCGGCTTCGCACCCCGCGGCTCGCCGCGCCAGTCCGACGTGATGATCGTCGCCGGCACGCTCACCAACAAGATGGCCCCGGCTTTGCGCAAAGTCTACGACCAGATGCCGGAGCCGCGCTACGTCATCTCCATGGGCTCCTGCGCCAACGGCGGCGGCTACTACCACTATTCCTACTCGGTGGTGCGCGGCTGCGACCGGGTGGTGCCGGTGGACATCTACGTGCCCGGCTGCCCGCCCACCGCCGAGGCGCTGCTCTACGGCGTGCTGCTGCTGCAGAAGAAGATCCGCCGGACCGGCACGATCGAGCGCTGAGGAGCGGCCATGACGAACGGCATCTCGATCCTGCCCCACACCCAGCCGGCCTACGGCGACGACGCGGTCTCGGCCCTGGCCGAGCGTGTCCTCGGCGCCCTCGGCCCGGCGGTCGTGTCCCACACCGTCGCGTTCGGCGAGCTGACGCTGGTGGTCCAGGCCTCCGACATCGTCTACGCGCTGACCTACCTGCGCGACGATCCGGCCTGCGCGTTCCGCAACTTCATCGACATATGCGGCGTGGACTACCCGCAGCGCGAGAAGCGCTTCGACGTGGTCTACCACCTGCTCTCCCTGCGCCATAACCTGCGCATCCGGGTGAAGGTGCAGACCGACGAGGTGACGCCGGTCCCCTCCGTGATCGAGGTCTTCCCGGCGGCCAACTGGTACGAGCGCGAGACCTACGACCTCTACGGGATCCTGTTCTCGGGCCATCCCGACCTGCGCCGCCTGCTCACCGATTACGGCTTCGAGGGGCACCCCCTGCGCAAGGACTTCCCGCTCACCGGCTTCGTCGAGGTCCGCTACGACCAGGACCAGGCGCGGGTCGTCTACGAGCCGGTGCAGCTGACGCAGGAATTCCGGAACTTCGACTTCTTGTCCCCGTGGGAAGGCACCGACTACGTGCTCCCCGGCGACGAGAAGACGTCGGCTTGAGCCGCGGAGAGCGTCCGTGACCGAACACAACATCCGCAACTTCGCGATCAACTTCGGCCCGCAGCACCCGGCGGCGCACGGCGTGCTGCGCCTCGTGCTGGAACTCGACGGCGAGGTGGTCGAGCGGGTCGACCCGCATATCGGGCTGCTCCACCGCGGCACCGAGAAGCTGATCGAGTACAAGACCTACCTGCAGGCGACGCCCTATTTCGACCGGCTCGACTACGTGTCGCCGATGAACCAGGAGCACGCCTTCTGCCTGGCGATCGAGAAGCTCGCCGGGATCGAGGTGCCGCGCCGCGCGCAGCTGATCCGTGTGCTGTTCTGCGAGATCGGCCGCCTGCTGTCGCACCTGCTCAACGTCACCACGCAGGCGATGGACGTCGGCGCCCTCACGCCCCCGCTCTGGGGCTTCGAGGAGCGCGAGAAGCTGATGATCTTCTACGAGCGGGCCTCCGGCGCCCGGCTCCACGCCAACTATTTCCGGCCCGGGGGCGTCCACCAGGACCTGCCGCCGAAGCTCATCGACGACATCGACGCGTTCTGCGACCCGTTCCTGCAGGTCGTCCAGGACCTCGACGACCTCGTCATGGCCAACCGCATCTTCAAGCAGCGCAACGTCGATATCGGCATCGTGTCGGTCGACGAGGCGATGGAGTGGGGCTTCTCGGGCGTGATGGTGCGCGGCTCGGGCATCCCGTGGGACCTGCGCAAGGCGCAGCCCTACGAGTGCTACGAGGAGATGGAGTTCGACATCCCCGTCGGGAAGAACGGCGACACCTACGATCGCCAGGTGATCCGCATGGAGGAGATGCGCGAATCCGTGCGCATCATGAAGCAGTGCGTCGCCAAGCTGCGCGAGCCCGCCGGCCAGGGGCCGATCGCCTCCGTCGACGGCAAGTTCGCGCCGCCGCCGCGCCGGGAGATGAAGCGCTCGATGGAGGCGCTCATCCACCACTTCAAGCTCTACACCGAGGGCTTCCACGTACCCGAGGGCGAAGTCTACGCCGCGGTCGAGGCGCCGAAGGGCGAGTTCGGCGTGTACCTGGTGTCCGACGGGACCAACAAGCCGTATCGCTGCAAGATCCGCGCGCCGGGCTTCGCGCACCTGCAGGCGATGGACTGGATGTGCCGCGGGCACCTCTTAGCCGACGTGTCCTGCGTGCTCGGCACGCTCGACATCGTATTCGGCGAAGTGGATCGGTAAGACAGAAGCGATGGCAAACCGCAGACTCGCCCCGGCCTCGGAGCAGCCCGAGAGCTTCGCGTTCTCCCCCGAGAATGCCGAGTGGGCCAAGACCCAGATCGCCAAGTACCCGGAGGGCCGCCAGGCCTCGGCGGTGATCTCGCTCCTGTGGCGGGCGCAGGAGCAGAACGGCGGCTGGCTGCCGCGGGCGGCCATCGAGGCGGTGGCGGCCGAGCTCGGCATGCCGAACATCCGCGTGCTGGAGGTCGCGACCTTCTACACGATGTTCGCCCTCGAGCCCGTGGGCCGCTTCTGGATCCAGGTCTGCGGCACGGTCCCGTGCGATTCCTGCGGCGCGCGCGGCCTCAAGGAGATGCTCCAGGCCCGTCTGGGCCCGGCCGGCCACGTCTCGGCCGACGGCAATTTCTCGTGGCTCGAGGTCGAGTGCCTCGGCGCCTGCTGCAACGCGCCGATGGTGCAGATCAACCAGGATTACTACGAGGACCTGACGCCCGAGTCCCTCGGCCAGCTGATGGACGACCTCGCCGCCGGTCGGCCCGTGAAGGTCGGCTCCCAGACCGGGCGCGTCTCGTCCGAGCCCCAGGACGCCGTGAACACCCTCACCGACCCGACGCTGTTCGACGGCTCGCGGGTCGGCGCGTGGCGCAAGCGCTTCGAGGAGGCCGGCAAGGCGGAGGAACCGGCCGCCCAGACCGGTGAAGCCGCGTCCAGCACGCAGCAGGCCGCCGAGAACCCGAAGCCGGCCCGGCCCGACGCCGGCCGCCCGGTCGAGCGTCCCGTGAGCGACGCCCCGGCCCAGCGCGCCGCCAACGGCGAGAGCCCGGTGAAGCCCGAGGATCGCGCCGACGCGGCCGAGCGCGGCCGCTCCACCGCCAAGCACGGCGCCGCCCGGCCGGGCGACGCGGACGTGCTCGACACGCCGGCCAAGCGCGTCGCCGAGGGCGAGCCCGCCGCCGGCGAGCAGGGCCACCAGGCGGTGCCGAACCGCGACGCCGTCCCGCAGCAGCCGGAGGCCTCCGGCGCCAGCGAGGGCGAGGTGGCGGCCGAGACCGAGGAGGCGCGCATCGCCGGCGCGCTCGCGGCCCTGCCGAAGGACGCGAGCCCCGAGCAGAAGGCCGACGCCGTGGGCAAGCGGCCGCCGGGGCTGGAGGCCGCCCGCGCCGGCAAGCCGGACGAGCTGACGCGCATCAAGGGCATCGGCCCGGGTAACAGCCAGCGCCTGAACGGGCTCGGCATCTACCATTTCGACCAGATCGCCGCCTGGTCCCGCGACGAGATCGCCTGGGTCGGCACCTACCTCGCGTTCCCGGGTCGCATCGACCGGGAGAACTGGGTGGGGCAGGCCAAGGCCCTGTCGGCGCCGGCTCAGTGAGGACCTGACATGCTGTCGGATCAGGATCGCATCTTCACCAACCTCTACGGCCTGCACTCGCCGGGCCTGGAGGCCGCCAAGAAGCGCGGCGCGTGGGACGGGACCAAGTTCCTGCTGGAGCAGGGCCGCGACTGGATCATCGAGGAGATGAAAGCCTCCGGCCTGCGCGGCCGCGGCGGCGCGGGCTTCCCCACCGGCCTCAAATGGTCGTTCATGCCCAAGAAGTCCGACGGGCGCCCGCACTACCTCGTGGTCAACGCCGACGAGTCGGAGCCGGGCACCTGCAAGGACCGGGAGATCATGCGGCACGACCCGCATCTCCTGATCGAGGGCTGCATGCTGGCCTGCTTCGCGATGAGCGCGCATGCCTGCTACATCTACATCCGCGGCGAGTACGTCGCCGAGAAGCACGCCCTCCAGAAGGCCGTGGACGAGGCCTACGCGGCCCGCCTCGTCGGCCAGTCGAACGTCCACGACTACCCGTTCGACATCTACGTCCACCACGGCGCCGGCGCCTATATCTGCGGCGAGGAGACGGCGCTCATCGAGAGCCTCGAGGGCAAGAAGGGCATGCCGCGGCTGAAGCCGCCGTTCCCGGCCAATATGGGCCTCTACGGCTGCCCCACGACCGTGAACAACGTCGAGTCGATCGCGGTCGCCGGCACGATCCTGCGCCGGGGCGGCGCGTGGTTCGCCGGCCTCGGCGGCAAGAACAACACCGGCACCAAGCTCTTCTGCGTCTCCGGGCACGTGAACAAGCCGTGCAACGTCGAGGAGGAGCTCGGCATCACCTTCCGCGAGCTCATCGACCGCCATTGCGGCGGCATGCGCGGCGGCTGGGACAACCTGCTGTGCTCGATCCCGGGCGGCTCGTCGGTGCCGCTGGTGCCGGCCGAGCAGATCGTCGACGCCAAGATGGACTTCGACACCCTGCGCAACCTGGGCTCCGGCCTCGGCACCGCGGCGGTGATCGTGCTCGACAAGTCCACCGACATCGTCGCGGCGATCACCCGGATCTCGTACTTCTACAAGCACGAATCCTGCGGCCAGTGCACGCCCTGCCGCGAGGGCACCGGCTGGATGTGGCGCGTCATGCAGCGCATGACCGAGGGCCGCGCGCAGAAGCGCGAGATCGACATGCTGTTCGAGGTCACCAAGCAGATCGAAGGTCACACGATTTGCGCGCTGGGCGACGCGGCGGCCTGGCCGATCCAGGGCCTGATCCGGCACTTCCGCCCCGAGATCGAGAAGCGCATCGACCGCTACACCGCCAACCCGCACAGCGAGCCTGTGCCGATGGCCGCCGAGTAAGGGCGCTATGCCGGTGTCCAACCCACAGCCTTATCCTGAGGTGCCTGCGTCAGCGGGCCTCGAAGGAGTTCTCCAGAGGTCGCGAGGCGGGCTGGACATCTCCTTCGAGGCTCGGCTGCGCCTCGCACCTCAGGATGAGGGCGTGGGTGGGATCCGGCCTCGCGCGTTTGGGCCAGTTTACGAGACGATCCGATGACAAAAATCCTCGTCGACGGCACCGAGGTCGACGTCCCCGCCGATTACACGCTGCTCCAGGCCTGCGAGGCCGCGGGGGCCGAGATCCCGCGCTTCTGCTTCCACGAGCGCCTGTCGATCGCCGGCAATTGCCGCATGTGCCTCGTCGAGCTGAAGGGTGCGCCGAAGCCCGTGGCCTCCTGCGCCTACGCGGTGAAGGATTGCCGCCCCGGCCCGAACGGCGAGCCGCCTGAGGTGCTGACGCGCTCGCAAGGCACCAAGAAGGCCCGCGAGGGGGTGATGGAGTTCCTCCTCATCAACCACCCGCTCGACTGCCCGATCTGCGACCAGGGCGGCCACTGCGACCTGCAGGACCAGGCCATGGCCTACGGGGTCGATTCGACCCGCTACACGGAGAACAAGCGCGCGGTCGAGGAGAAGCATATCGGTCCGCTGGTGCGGACCGCGATGAACCGCTGCATCCACTGCACCCGCTGCGTGCGCTTCCTCGCCGAGGTGGCGGGCGTGCCCGACCTCGGCGCGATCGGCCGCGGCGAGGACATGGAGATCACCAGCTACCTCGAGCAGTCGATGGCCTCGGAGCTCCAGGGCAACGTCGCCGACCTCTGCCCCGTGGGCGCCCTCGTGCACCGGCCGCAGAGCTACAACGTCCGGCCGTGGGAGCTGAACAAGACCGAGTCGGTCGACGTGATGGACGCGGTCGGCTCCTCGATCCGCATCGACACACGCGGCCGCGAGGTCATGCAGATCGAGCCGCGGATCAGCGAGGAGATCAACGAGGAGTGGATCTCCGACAAGACCCGCTACCACATCGACGGGCTGCGGATGCAGCGCCTCGACCGGCCCTACCTGCGCGAGAACGGCCGGCTGCGGCCCGCCTCCTGGGGTGAGGCGTTCCAGGCCACCGCCGCCAAGGTGAAGGGCGCGGATCCGAAGCGCGTCGGCGCCATCGTCGGCGACCTCGCGGGCGTCGAGGAGATCTTCGCGCTCCGTGAGCTGATCAGGAGCCTCGGCTCGCCGAACCTCGACTGCCGCCAGACCGACGCCGGCCTCGACCCGGCGCTCGGCCGCGCCTCCTACATCTTCAACCCGACCATCCCGGGCATCGAGGCGGCGGACGCGATCCTGATCGTCGGTGCCAACCCGCGCACCGAGGCCTCGCTGCTGAACGTCCGTATCCGCAAGCGCTGGCGCATGGCCCCGCTGGCGGTGGGCGTGATCGGCGAGCCGGTCGACCTGACCTACCCGAGCCACTACATCGGCGCCGGCCCCGACTCGCTCGCGGCGCTCGCCCGCGGCGAGCACAGCTTCCTCGAGATCCTCAAGGAGGCGAAGGCGCCGCTCGTGATCGTCGGCGCCGATGCTGCACCGGGCATCCTGGCCGCTGCCGCCTCCCTCGCGAAGGAGATCGGCGCGGTCTCGGCCGAGGGGAACGGCTTCGGCGTGCTGCACACGGCCGCGGCCCGGGTCGGCGCGCTCGATCTCGGCTTCGTGCCGGGGGAGGGCGGCCTGACCTTCGCGCAGATGCTGGAGCCGGGCGCGCTCGACGTCCTATTCAACCTCGGCGCCGACGAGCGCGACGTCGCCCCGGGCGCCTTCGTGGTCTACCAGGGCAGCCACGGCGACCGCGGCGCCGCCCGCGCCGACGTGATCCTGCCGGGGGCCGCCTACAGCGAGAAGTCGGCGACCTGGGTGAACACCGAGGGCCGGGTCCAGATGGGCAACCGCGCCGCCTTCCCGCCGGGCGACGCCCGCGAGGACTGGGCGATCCTGCGCGCGCTCTCGGACGTGCTGGGCAAGCGCCTGCCGTTCGACTCGCTGACCGCGCTGCGCCGCGCGCTCTACGCCGCCCACCCGCATCTGGCGGCGGTCGGCGCCGTCGAGCCGGGCAACGTGACCGAGGCGGTCGACCGGCTCGCCGGCATCGGCGGCGCCGCGACCGGCCTGGCCTTCGCGTCGCCCGTGACCGACTTCTACCTCACCAACCCGATCGCCCGCGCCTCGCGGATCCTCGCGGAGTGCTCGCGCCTCGCCCGGGAGCGCGCCGCCGAGGCGCGGCCCCTCGCGGCGGCCGAGTAGGAGCTCAAGACCGATGACGCCGCTCGAAATCCTCGGGACCGTGCTCCTGATCGTGCTGAAGAGCTTCGTGCTGCTCTCGGCACTGCTCGTCTTCATCGCCTACGCGCTGCTCGCCGACCGGAAGATCTGGGCTGCCGTGCAGCTCCGGCGCGGCCCGAACGTGGTCGGGCCGTTCGGCCTGTTCCAGTCCTTCGCCGACCTGATCAAGTTCGTGATCAAGGAGCCGGTGATCCCGGCGGGCGCCAACAAGGCGATCTACCTGCTGGCGCCGCTGGTCTTCGCGATGCTCGCCCTGTCGAGCTGGGCGGTGATCCCGCTCGCGGACGGCTGGGCGATCGCCGACATCAACGTCGGCATCACCTACATCTTCGCGATCTCGTCGCTCGGCGTGTACGGCGTCATCATGGGCGGATGGGCGTCGAACTCGAAATACGCCTTCCTCGGCGCCCTGCGCTCGGCGGCCCAGATGATCTCCTACGAGGTCTCGCTCGGCTTCGTGATCATCTGCGTGCTGCTCTGCGCCGGCTCGCTCAACCTCTCGCGCATCGTGATGGCGCAGGACACCAGCCTCGGCCTGTTCGGCTGGTACTGGCTGTGGCTGTTCCCGATGTTCGTGGTGTTCTTCGTCTCGGCGCTCGCCGAGACCAACCGCCCGCCCTTCGACCTGCCGGAGGCGGAGTCGGAGCTCGTGGCCGGCTACATGGTCGAGTACTCCTCGACGCCGTACCTGCTGTTCATGCTCGGCGAGTACGTCGCCATCATGAGCATGTGCGCCCTCGGGACCATTCTGTTCCTGGGCGGCTGGCTGTCCCCGATCCCGTTCGCGCCCTTCACCTGGGTGCCGGGCGTGATCTGGTTCACCCTGAAGGCCAGCTTCCTGTTCTTCCTGTTCGCGATGGTGAAGTCCATCGTGCCCCGCTACCGCTACGACCAGCTCATGCGTCTCGGCTGGAAGGTCTTCCTGCCGATCTCCCTGATCTCGGTCGTCGTCGTCGCCTTCGTGCTCAAGCTGACCGGCCTCGCGCCGGGCGCCTGAGCCCCCCTTCGCATCGGAGATCCGGGCATGAAGCTCGATCAGGTCGCCAAGAGCCTCCTCCTGAAGGAGTTCGTGTCCGGGATGATCCTCGGCATGCGCTACTTCTTCAAGCCGAAGGCCACGATCAACTACCCCTTCGAGATGGGCCATCGCGGTCCGCGCTTCCGGGGCGAGCACGCGCTGCGCCGCTACCCGAACGGCGAGGAGCGCTGCATCGCGTGCAAGCTCTGCGAGGCGATCTGCCCGGCGCAGGCGATCACCATCGAGGCGGGCCCCCGGCGCAACGACGGCACCCGCCGCACGACGCGCTACGACATCGACATGGTGAAGTGCATCTACTGCGGCATGTGCCAGGAGGCCTGCCCGGTGGACGCCATCGTGGAAGGGCCGAACTTCGAGTTCTCGGTGGAGACCCGCGAGGAGCTTCTCTACGACAAGCAGAAGCTCCTGCTGAACGGTGACCGCTGGGAGCGCGAGATCGCCCGCAACATCGCGATGGACGCGCCGTATCGCTGAGCCGTCGTCCCGGGCACCGGTCGCCGGTGCCCGGCAGAAGATGACGCGAAAACAAGGCCCTAGAGCGTCGCACCGGTTCCCGGTTCCGGTGGGATGCTCTAGAGCCATGCCGGGGGCGCTGTTGTGCCCCCGTCGACCGGGTTCTATAGACGGGCCGCCCGCCGCGGACCGTCTCCACGCACGGCAGAAGGGGCCGCTCCGGCGGCCGATCCCGATCAGCGCATGACCGCAGCAGCCGCCTTCTTCTATCTGTTCGCGAGCATCACGGTCGCGTCGGGCTTCATGGTGATCGCCTCGCGCAATCCCGTCGCCTCGGTGCTGTTCCTGATCCTCGCCTTCGTGAACGCCGCCGGACTGTTCGTCCTGATGGGCGCCGAGTTCCTCGCGATGATCCTCGTGGTCGTCTACGTCGGCGCGGTCGCGGTGCTGTTCCTGTTCGTGGTGATGATGCTCGACGTCGATTTCGCCGAGCTGCGCCAGGGCTTCCAGCAGTATCTCCCGATCGGCGCCCTGATCGGCGCGATCTTCCTGGTCGAGATCCTGCTGGTCGTCGGCTCGTGGAGCATCGACCCGGGCCTCGTCCAGGCCCCGCTCGGCAACGTCGCCTCGGCCGAGAACCTCACCAACGCCCAGGCGCTGGGCCGCGTGATCTACACGGACTACGCCTACTTCTTCCAGCTCGCCGGCCTGATCCTGCTGGTCGCCATGATCGGCGCCATCGTGCTGACGCTGCGCGACCGGCCGGGCGTCAAGCGCCAGAACATCGCGGTCCAGAACGCCCGCACCCAGGCCATGGCGGTCGAGACCCGCAAGGTCCCCTCGCGCCAGGGTGTCGAGGTCTGATGCGCGCGCTGATGAGAGCCGGAGGAATCGAACGATGATCGGCCTGAGCCACTACCTCACCGTCGCGGCGATCCTGTTCACGCTCGGCGTGCTCGGCATCTTCATCAACCGCAAGAACATCATCGTCATCCTGATGTCGGTCGAGCTGATCCTGCTCTCGGTCAACATCAACCTCGTCGCCTTCTCGACGCAGCTGAACGACATCACCGGACAGGTCTTCGCCCTGTTCGTGCTGACCGTCGCGGCCGCCGAATCGGCGATCGGCCTCGCCATCCTGGTGGTGTTCTTCCGCAACCGCGGCTCGATCGCGGTGGAAGACGTCAGCATGATGAAGGGCTAGGGCCTTCCCCTTCGCGCGCCCCGAGTGACATCCGGACGCCGCCGCTTCGCGGCCGGCCCGGAGGACGGACTGCAAGAGAGCGATGTATCACGCGATCGTCTTCTTCCCGCTCATCGGCTTCCTGATCGCCGGCCTGTTCGGCCGGTACATCGGGGCGCGGGCCTGTGAGTACATCACCACGTCCTTCCTCGCCTTCACGGTGCTGATCGCCTGGGGCGTGTTCATCGACGGCGGGCCGGCCGAGCGCGTGCAGGTGGCGTCATGGTTCGCGGCCGGCGACCTCCAGGTCGACTGGGCCTTCAAGGTCGACACCCTGACCCGGGTGATGCTGGTCGTCGTGACCACCGTCTCGACCCTCGTGCACCTCTACTCCGTGGGCTACATGGAGGAGGATCCGCACCGGCCGCGCTTCTTCGCCTACCTGTCGCTGTTCACCTTCGCCATGCTGATGCTGGTGACCGCCGACAACCTCGTCCAGATGTTCTTCGGCTGGGAAGGCGTGGGCCTCGCCTCGTACCTGCTGATCGGCTTCTGGTACGAGAAGCCCTCGGCCAACGCCGCCGCCATGAAGGCGTTCATCGTCAACCGCGTCGGCGATTTCGGCTTCTCGCTCGGCATCTTCCTGGTCTTCGTGCTGACCGGCTCGGTGGCGTTCGACGCCGTCTTCGGCAAGGTCGACGCGATCAAGACGCTCAGCTTCCACCTCCTCGGCTACGACTGGAACGCCCTGACGCTGGCCTGCCTGCTGCTGTTCATGGGCGCCATGGGCAAGTCGGCGCAGTTCCTGCTGCACACGTGGCTGCCCGACGCCATGGAGGGCCCGACTCCGGTCTCGGCGCTGATCCACGCCGCCACCATGGTGACCGCCGGCGTGTTCATGGTCGCCCGCCTGTCGCCGCTCTTCGAGGAGGCGCCGAACGCGCTGATCGTCGTGACGGTGATCGGCGGCATCACGTCCCTGTTCGCGGCCACGATCGGCCTCGTGCAGAACGACATCAAGCGGGTGATCGCCTATTCGACCTGCTCGCAGCTCGGCTACATGTTCGTGGCGCTCGGCGTCGGCGCCTACGCGGCCGGCGTGTTCCATTTGTTCACCCACGCCTTCTTCAAGGCGCTGCTGTTCCTCGGCGCCGGCTCGGTCATCCACGCGATGCACCACGAGCAGGACATGCGGAACATGGGCGGCCTGCGCCGGTACATCCCCTACACCAGCGCCATGATGGCGATCGGTTCGCTCGCGCTGATCGGCTTCCCCTACACGGCCGGCTACTACTCGAAGGACGCGATCATCGAGGCGGCCTACGCCTCGACCCGCCCCGGGCACACGCTCGCCTTCCTGTGCACCGTGGTGGCGGCGTTCTTCACCTCGTTCTACTCCTGGCGCCTGTTCTTCATGACCTTCGAGGGCCCGGCCCGCTGGGGCGCCCACGCCGCCCAAGACCAGCACCACGCGCCCGCGATCGCCCACGCGACTACGGCCCACGCGACCATGGCCCACGAGGCCGACGGCGCGCCCGGGCACACCGAGGGCGTCGCCCACGACGACAAGGGCCACGACATCGAGCCGGCCCACAAGAGCGACCTCGTCGCCGACGACCACCACGGACACGGCCACCACGGCGACCACACGCCCCACGAGAGCCCGCTGGTGATGACGATCCCGCTCGCGGTGCTCGCCTTCGGCGCGCTGTTCGCCGGGATCATCTTCCACAATCGCTTCATCGGCAAGGGGATGGAGGCGTTCTGGGGCCACGCCCTGGCGCACGGCCCGAACAACCACATCATGCACGAGATCCACGACGTCCCGGCGCTGGTCTCGTACTCGCCGCTGATCATGCTGATCCTCGGCTTCGTCGTGGCCTACTGGATGTACATCCGCCGGCCGGAACTGCCGGGCGCGCTCGCCGCGCAGCAGCCGTCGCTGTACCGGTTCCTGCTCAACAAATGGTACTTCGACGAGATCTACGACCGGATCTTCGTCCGCCCGGCCAAGGATTTCGGCCTGTTCCTCTGGAAGCAGGGCGACGGCCGGATCATCGACGGCCTCGGGCCGAACGGGATCGCGGCGCGCGTCGTGGACGTGACCCGCGGCGTGGTCCGTCTCCAGACCGGCTACGTCTACCACTACGCCTTCGTCATGCTCATCGGCGTCGCCGGCCTGATCAGCTGGTACCTGATGTCCGGCCTGCCCAAGGGTGCACACTGACATGCTCGGCCTCGGCATCCTCTCCGGCCTGCTGATCGTGCCGCTCTGCGGCGCGGCCTTCATCCTCACGCTGAACGGCGACGAGGAGTCGGTCGCTCGCAACAGCCGCTGGGCCGCGCTCGCCACCACGATCGTCACCTTCCTGCTCTCCCTGGTGGCGTGGAGCCGCTACGACACCGCCTCGTCGAGCTTCCAGCTCGTGGAGAGCCACGCGTGGCTCACCGAGACGATCCGGTTCAAGCTCGGCGTCGACGGCTTCTCGATGCCGCTGATCCTGCTGACCACGTTCCTGATGCCGTTCTGCATCGGCGCCTCGTGGCACTCGATCCACTTCCGGGTAAAGGAGTACTTCGTCGCCTTCCTCGTCCTCGAGACGACGATGATCGGCGTCTTCGCCGCCCTCGACCTAGTGCTGTTCTACCTGTTCTTCGAGGCCGGCCTGATCCCGATGTTCCTGATCATCGGCATCTGGGGCGGCGCGCGCCGGGTCTACGCCAGCTTCAAGTTCTTCCTCTACACCCTGCTCGGCTCGGTGCTGATGCTGCTCGCCGTGATGGCGATGTACTGGCAGGCCGGCACCACCGACATCCCGACCCTGCTGCAGTACCGCTTCCCGGTGCAGATGCAGACCTGGCTGTGGCTCGCCTTCTTCGCCTCCTTCGCGGTGAAGATGCCGATGTGGCCGGTCCACACCTGGCTGCCCGACGCCCACGTGGAGGCGCCCACCGCCGGCTCGGTGATCCTGGCGGGCATCCTCCTGAAGATGGGCGGCTACGGCTTCATCCGGATCTCGCTGCCGATGCTGCCGGTGGCGAGCCACGACTTCGCGCCGTTCGTCTTCGCGCTGTCGGTGATCGCGATCATCTTCACGTCGCTCACCGCGATGATGCAGACCGACATCAAGAAGCTGATCGCCTACTCGTCGGTGGCCCATATGGGCTTCGTGACGCTGGGCCTGTTCACCCTGAACGAGCAGGGCATCCAGGGCGCGCTGTTCCTGATGATCTCCCACGGGATCGTGTCGGGGGCGCTCTTCCTCTGCGTCGGCGTCGTCTACGACCGGATGCACACCCGCGAGATCTCGGCCTATGGCGGCCTCGTGAAGCGGATGCCGCTCTACGCAGTGGCCATGATGGTGTTCACGATGGCCAATGTCGGCCTGCCGGGCACCTCGGGCTTCGTCGGCGAGTTCCTGGCCATGCTCGGCGCCTTCAAGGCGAACCCGAACGTGGCGTTCTTCTCGACCTTCGGCATCATCCTGTCGGCGGCCTACGCCCTCTGGCTCTACGCCCGGGTGATCTACGGGAAGCTGGAGAAGCCGAATCTCCAGGGCATCCTGGATCTCGACACCCGCGAGAAGATCATCCTGGCGCCGCTGGTCGTCCTGACGATCTACTACGGCGTTCACCCGGCCCCCGTGCTCGACGTGTTCGCGCCCTCGACCGACGCGCTGATGGCGAGCATCAAGACCGCGCTCTCGAACACCCAGACGGCCGCCGCGGCGCTGCCGATCCCGCGCTGAGGCGGACACCATGACAACCGTCCACTCCGTCCTGCCCTCGCTGGCGCCGCTCATGCCCGAGCTGATCCTCGGCGTCGGCGTCATGGGCCTGATCCTCTACGGCGCGTGGCGCGGCGACCGCTCCGCCGAGACCGTGAGCATCGGCGCCCTCGCCCTGCTCCTCGTCGCCCTGTCGGTGGTGATCTCGCAGCCGGTTCACGGCCGGGTCACGACCCTGTCGGGCGCGTTCGTGTCCGATTCCTTCGCCAAGGTGATGAAGTCGCTGGTGCTGCTCGGATCCTCGGCGACGATCCTGCTGGCGCACGACTTCTTCAAGCGCGAGCGCATCGACCGGTTCGAGTTCCCGGTCCTGATCGTGCTCTGCACCATCGGCATGATGGTCATGGTCTCGGCCAACGACCTGATCGCGCTCTACCTGGGCCTGGAGCTGCAGTCCCTCGCCGCCTACGTGATCGCCGCCTTCCACCGCGACGACGTGAAGTCCACCGAGGCCGGCCTCAAGTACTTCGTGCTCGGCGCGCTCTCCTCCGGCATGCTGCTCTACGGCGCCTCGCTGGTCTACGGCTTCACCGGCACGGTCTCGTTCCCCGGCATCGTCTCGGCGCTCAACGAGAATGCCGGGTTCGGCATCGTGCTGGGCATCGTGTTCCTGGCGGCCGGCGTGTGCTTCAAGCTGGCGGCCGTGCCGTTCCACATGTGGACGCCCGACGTCTACGAGGGCTCGCCGACCCCGGTGACGGCCTTCTTCGCCTCGGCGCCCAAGATGGCCGCCGTGGCGATGACCGTGCGGGTCTTCATCGGCGCGATGCCGGACGTGACGGCGATCTGGCAGCAGATCTTCATCTTCGTCTCGATCGCGTCGATGGCGCTCGGTTCGTTCGCGGCGATCGGCCAGACCTCGATCAAGCGCCTGATGGCCTACTCGTCGATCGGCAATATCGGCTACGCGCTGATCGGCCTGGCCTCCGGCTCGGAGGAGGGGATCAGCGGGCTCGTCACCTACATGATCATCTACCTCGCGATGACGCTCGGCACCTTCGCGATCATCCTGTCGCTCCGGCGCCGGGACGTGATGTTCGAGAAGATCGAGGACCTGTCGGGCCTGTCGCGGACCCATCCGTGGCTCGCCTTCTGCCTCGCCGCGATGATGTTCTCGCTGGCCGGCATCCCGCCGCTCGCCGGGTTCTTCGCGAAGTTCTACGTCTTCGCCGCCGCCATCAAGGCGGGTCTCGTGACGCTGGCGGTGATCGGCGTGGTGACCAGCGTGGTGGGCGCCTACTACTACCTGCGCGTCGTGCGGATCATGTACTTCGACGAGCCGAAGGAGCCGTACGAGGCGATGGCCCCGGGCCTGCGCATCGTGCTCGCCCTGTCGAGCGTCGTGGTGGTGCTGTTCTTCCTGCTGCCCGGGCCGCTGGTCGGCGCCGCCGGCCGGGCCGCGAAGTCGCTGTTCTAGGACGGCCTTGACCTACCGACTCGGGCCCTCGGCGCGCGCCGAGGGCCACCGCCTGCACGTCCACGACACCCTCGGCTCCACCAACACGGAGGCCGTGGCGCGCGCGCGCGCCGGCGAGACAGGCCCGCTCTGGGTGGTGACGCACCGCCAGGAGGCGGGCCGCGGTCGGCGGGGCAACAGCTGGTCCTCGCTCCCCGGCAACCTCGCGGCGAGCGTGCTCTGGCCGGTCGCCGGGGTCGCGCCGGACCACCTCGCCGAGTTGGGCTTCGTGGCCGGCCTCGCCCTGATCGAGGCGCTGGAGGCGGCCTGCGGCACCCTGCCGGATACCGGATCCGGCGCCGGGGCCCGATCTTTTCAGCTCAAATGGCCGAACGACGTGCTGCTCGGCGGGGCGAAGCTCGCCGGCCTGCTCCTGGAGGCGGAGACGCTCCCGGGCGGGCGGCGTGCCGCGGTCATCGGCTTCGGCGTGAACGTCGCGGCGGCGCCGGAGGGCCTCGGGGCCGCGAGCTTGGCGGCGGTGGGTTACGCGTGCGGCGCCGAGGCGCTACTGGAACATCTCTCGGACCGGATGGCCGCGCGGGCGCGCGCCTGGGACCGGGGACGGAATTTCGCTGACCTGCGCGCGGCCTGGCTCGCGCGGGCCGCGGGTCTCGGATCGGAGATCGCGGTGCACAGCGGCGGTCACATCCTGCGGGGCGTGTTCGAGACGATCGACGAGGGGGGGCGGCTCGTGATCCTCGCCCCCGACGGGAACCGGCATACCGTGACGGCGGGCGAGGTGCATTTCGGATCGGCCGCGACGGCGGCCTGAGTTTGGACGACGACAGATGGTTAAGGGACAGGAGGAGCTGGTCTTCCTGCCGCTCGGCGGCGTGGGCGAGATCGGGATGAACGCGGCGCTCTACGGGTTCGGCCCGGAGAAGGGCCGGAAGTGGATCATGGTCGATTGCGGCATGGGCTTCGCCGGCGAGGAGCAGATGCCGGGCGTCGATCTGATGTTCCCCGACCTCTCCTTCATCGAGGAGCGGCGCAAGGACCTGCTGGGGATCTTCATCACCCACGCACACGAGGACCATATCGGGGCGATCTCGGAGCTGTGGCCCCGGCTCAAGGCGCCGGTCTACGCGACCCGCTTCGCCAAGAACCTGCTGGAGACCCGGCGCCTGTCCGAGCCCGGCGCCCCGAAGGTCGAGCTGCGGGAGGTGAAGCCCGGGCGGCGCGTGACCATCGGGCCGTTCGAGCTCGAGTACGTGCCGGTCTCGCACTCCATCCCGGAATCGAACGCCATCGCCATCCGCACCGCGGCGGGCCTCGTCCTCCACACTGGCGACTGGAAGATCGACCCGACCCCGGTGGCCGGCTCGGTGACGTCGCCGGAGGCGTTCACGGCGCTCGGGGACGAGGGCGTCCTCGCCATCGTCTGCGACTCGACCAACGTCGTGCGCGAGGGCTTCTCGCCGAGCGAGAAGACCGTCGCCGAGACGCTGAAGACGCTGATCGCGGACGCGCCGCACCGGGTCGCCGTGACGACCTTCGCGTCCAACGTGGCGCGCATCCGCGCGGTCGCCGAGGCCGCCGCCGCCTGCGGGCGCGAGGTCATCGCGGTCGGCCGCGCCATGGACCGGGTGATCGACGTCGCCCGCGAGTGCGGCTACCTCGACGGCCTGCCCGAGTTCCGCCGCTCCGATTCGTGGAAGAGCCTGCCGCGGGAGCGCGTCGTCGCGCTGCTCACCGGCTCACAGGGCGAGCCGCGGGCGGCGCTCGCCCGCGTCTCCCGCCGCGACCACCCGGATATCAGCCTCACCGCCGGTGACCAGGTGATCTTCTCCTCGCGCGCCATCCCGGGCAACGAGCGCGATGTCGGCTCGATCATCAACGACCTGATCGAGCAGGGCGTCGAGGTGATCACCGACCGCACCGACCTCGTCCACGTCTCCGGCCACCCGCGCCGGGACGAGATGGTCGAGATGTACCGATGGACCCGCCCGGGCACCGCGATCCCGGTCCACGGTGAGGCCCTGCACCTCGACGAGCACGCCCGCTTCGCGCGGGCGCAGGGCGTGCAGAACGTGGTCAAGGCCCGCAACGGCAGCCTGATCCGCCTGAGCCCCGGCAAGCCCGAGGTGATCGACCACGTGAAGGCCGGCCGCCTGTTCAAGGACGGCGACGTCCTGATCGACGAGAAGGACCGGGCGATCCCTGAGCGGCGCAAGCTGATGCAGGCCGGCCTGGTCTCGGTGGCGATCGCTATCGACGAGGACGGCGTCGTGCTCGGTGAGCCGGCGGTGGACATCATCGGCCTGCCGAACCGCGGCCGGTCCGGCGAGCCGCTGATCGAGACCGTGGTGGACGCCGTCTCCCGCACCCTGTCGGGGATGTCGCGTGGCAAGCTCAAGGACTCGGAGAGCGTCGAGAAGACGGTCGACCGGGCGGTGCGCACCGCGGTCAACGAGGTGTGGGGCAAGAAGCCGGCCTGCCACGTGCAGGTGGTGGAGGTGTGAGGCTGGCTGCCGATCCCGGGGCGCTGTAACCTGCGGGGCCGCGCGGCAGCCGACCTTTACAGATCGGCTGCCGGAGGCGGCGCGAATCCCCTCTCCCGCGCGGGAGAGGGGGCAGGTCGCGTCCGGGTGTACGGGCGGAGCCGGCCCCGGGAACAAACGAAGCTCCCGGTCAGGGAGCCAGCATGCTGGGGAGGAAACACCATGATCGGCCGTCTCAACCACGTGGCTATCGCCGTGCAGGATCTCGACGCCGCCTGCGCGGTCTACCGCGACACGCTGGGCGCGACGATCACCGCGCCCCTGCCGCAGCCCGAGCACGGCGTCACCGTCGTGTTCGTCGAGCTGCCGAACAGCAAGATCGAGCTGATGTCCCCCCTGGGCGAGGGCTCGCCGATCGAGTCCTTCGTGGCCCGCAACCCGGGCGGCGGCATCCACCACGTCTGCTACGAGGTCGACGACATCCTGGCCGCCCGCGATCAGCTCAAGGCGCAGGGCGCCCGGGTGCTCGGCACCGGCGAGCCGCGGATCGGCGCGCACGGCAAGCCGGTCCTGTTCCTGCACCCCAAGGACTTCCTCGGCACCCTGGTCGAGCTGGAGCAGGTGTGAGCCGGATGATGAACGCGCTGGCCCGCTCGACGCCGGTGACCCTGGCGGCGATCACCGTCCTGATCGCCGCCTTCGTGGCGGCGGCGGTGAGCCTGTTCAAGCTGACGGTGGGCGGGGCGATCGCCCTCTACTTCGTGGTCTGGTGGACGCTGCTCTTCGCGGTCCTGCCCCTGCGCAACCAGCCGGAGACGCGGCCCAGCCACGTGGTGCCGGGCCAGGATCCCGGGGCGCCGGCGGCGCCGCGACTGCGCGAGAAGGCGATCTGGACGACGCTGGTCGCGGGCGCGGCCTTCCTCATCGCCCTGGCGGTGTTCCCGCTGACCGGGCTCTAGGACGGCTTGGAGCGGCGATCCGGGAAGCGCCGCCGCGGCGGGCCACCGCCCGAAACCAGATGGGCGCGGGCCTAGCGGGTGGTTCGACACGGCCGCGCCGACCGGACCCAAGAATAAAAAAAGCAAGGCCCGAGGCCTTGCTTTCAAGCTTCACTGGCTCGACCTTGAAATATCCCTCGCATTGGCTGCGGGGCGGTCGCTTTTCCTCCCGAGACTCGGACCTTGCGCCACCTCTTCCGGGCGTCGCAAACATCGCCGGACGCTTATAGGAACAACAATTCGTGTTGTCACCGGGTCTGCGAGAAAAATCTGCGCTTTCTTGCCGGCAAATGGGCATACCGCTTTCCGCCTAGGCAGCGGCCTCAGCGCGGCCGGGCCGCCGCCTCCGGTTCGCCGCGATTACGCCCCGCCGTGGTCGCGCAGTGCTTGTAATTTGCGTCTCCGGCGTGTTGTGTGCCGGCGCGCCGCGGCTCCTCCCGGCCGATCCTCTTCCAAGACTCTGACGACATGCGTCTCTCCCGCTACTTCATGCCGACCTTGCGCGAGACGCCCAAGGAAGCCGAGATCGTCTCGCACCGGCTGATGCTGCGCGCCGGCCTGGTCCGCCAGGAAGCCGCCGGCATCTACGCCTGGTTGCCGCTGGGCCTGCGGGTTCTGGAGCGCGTCTGCGCGGTGATCCGGCGGGAGCAGGACCGGTCCGGCGCCGTCGAGATCCTGATGCCGACGGTGCAGTCCGCCGAGCTGTGGCGGGAATCCGGCCGCTACGACGCCTACGGCAAGGAGATGCTGCGCCTAAAGGACCGGCACGACCGCGAGATGCTCTACGGCCCCACAGCCGAGGAGATGGTCACCGAGATCTTCCGGGCGAGCGTGCGCTCCTACAAGGACCTGCCCAAGAACCTCTACCAGATCTCGTGGAAGTTCCGCGACGAGGTGCGGCCGCGCTTCGGCACGATGCGCTCGCGCGAGTTCCTGATGAAGGACGCCTACTCGTTCGATTTCGACCAGGCCGGCGCGCGCCACGCCTACAACCGGATGTTCGTGGCGTACCTGCGCACCTTCGCGGGCCTCGGCCTGAAGGCGATCCCGATGCGCGCCGATACCGGCCCGATCGGCGGCGACCTGTCCCACGAGTTCATCATCCTGGCCAAGACCGGCGAGAGCGAGGTCTTCTGCGACAAGGCCTATCTCGACTTCGACATCCCGCCAGCGACCGTCGATTTCGACGACGTCGCCGCCCTCCAGGGCATCGTCGATGCCTGGACCTCGCACTACGCGGCCACCGAGGAGATGCACGAGCCGGCGGCCTTCGCGGAGGTTCCGGAGGACAACCGCATGGCGGCCCGCGGCATCGAGGTCGGGCACATCTTCTACTTCGGCACCAAGTATTCCGAGCCGATGGGCGCCAAGGTCGCCGGTCCGGACGGGATCGAGCGGCCGGTCCATATGGGCTCCTACGGCATCGGGCCGAGCCGGCTGGTCGCCGCCATCGTCGAGGCCAGCCACGACGAGGCCGGGATCATCTGGCCGGACTCGGTGGCGCCGTTCGACGTCGCGCTGATCAACCTCAAGGTCGGGGACGCGGCCACCGACGCCGCCTGCGCGCAGATCCAGTCCGACCTCGAGACCGCCGGCCTGTCGGTGCTCTACGACGACCGCGACGAGCGTCCCGGCGCGAAGTTCGCCACCGCCGACCTGATCGGCCTGCCCTGGCAGGTGATCGTCGGGCCCAAGGGCCTGGCGGAGGGCAAGGTCGAGCTGAAGCGGCGTGCCGGCGGCGAGCGCGAGAGCCTCGCGACCGTCGATCTGCTGGCACGCATCCGGCGCGTCTGAGGCGTGCCGATGGCCGCCTCAGCGAAGCTGGACCGGGTTCGGACCTTCGCGGCCTCGTTCGCGGCCTCCTTCGCGGCCTCGTTCCGCCAGGGCACCGCGCCCTTCGCGCCGTTCGAGTGGATCCTCGCCGGCCGCTACCTGCGCGCCCGGCGCCGGGGCGGCGGCGTCTCGGTGGTGGCGTTCTTCTCGGTGCTCGGCATCGCGCTCGGCGTCGCCACGCTGATCATCGTCCTGTCGGTGATGAACGGCTTCCGCGCGGAACTGCTGTCGAAGATCGTCGGCATCAACGGCCACCTGTTCGCGACGCCCATCGACCGGCCGTTCAACGACTGGACCGACCTGTCGGACCGGCTGTCGAAGGTGGCGGGCGTGCGCGCCGCGGTGCCGCTGGTCGAGGGCCAGGCCTTCGCCTCGTCGCAGTACGGCGGATCCGGCGTCATCATCCGCGGCGTGCGGGCGGCCGACCTCGACGCGCTGGCGGCCGTGTCCTCGGCGATCCGCGGCGGCACCCTCGAAGGTTTCGACGACGGCACCGGCGTGCTGATCGGGCGGCGGCTCGCCGACACGCTGGGCCTGCAGGCCGGCGACACGATCACGCTGGTCACGCCCAAGGGCTCGTCGACGCCCTTCGGGACGGCGCCGCGCACCAAGAGCTATACGGTCAAGGCGGTGTTCGAGGTCGGCATGACCGAGTTCGACCAGACCTTCGTGTTCATGCCGCTGGCCGAGGCCCAGGCGTTCTTCAACAAGGACGGCGACGTGAGCATGATCGAGATCTACGTCGACGATCCCGACCATGTCGGCGACATGCGCGAGCCCCTGGAGATGGCGGCCGAGCGCCCGATCCTGCTCACCGACTGGCGCCAGCGCAACCGGACCTTCTTCGGGGCCCTGGAGGTTGAGCGGAACGTCATGTTCCTGATCCTCAGCCTGATCGTCGTGGTGGCGACCCTCAACATCGTCTCCGGCCTGATCCTGCTGGTGCGCGACAAGTCGAGCGACATCGCGATCCTGCGCACCATGGGGGCGACGCCGGGCACGATCATGCGGGTGTTCCTGATCAACGGCGCGCTGATCGGCGTCGTCGGGACGCTCAGCGGGCTCGGCCTCGGCGTCCTGATCACGCTGAACATCAAGCCGATCCAGCACGTGCTGTTTCCGGGCGCATGGGACCCGACGGTGCGGTTCCTCGCCGAGATCCCGGCCCAGATGAACCCGAAGGAGATCACCGCCGTGGTGATCACCTCCCTGCTGCTGTCGCTCGCGGCGACGCTGTATCCCTCCTGGCGCGCCGCCCGGCTCGATCCGGTGCAGGCCCTCCGCTACGGCTGACGGGCCGCATCCGATGAGCGATTCGAGCCAGACCGCCGGCGACCAGCCGGTGCCGGCGCTGTTCTTCTCCCGCGTCGAGCGGCGCTACGCCCAGGCCGAGGGTGCCCTCGAGATCCTGCGCGGGGCCGACCTCGCGATCTGGCCGGGGGAGTTGGTCGCGCTGGTGGCGCCGTCGGGAGCCGGCAAGTCGACCCTGCTGCACCTCGCCGGCCTGCTGGAGCGGCCGGACGGGGGCGAGATCTATATCGGCGGTCAGCCCACGGCCGCGATGGCGGATTCCGAGCGCACGCGCCTGCGGCGCGAGGAGATGGGTTTCGTCTACCAGTTCCACCACCTGCTGCCGGAGTTCTCGGCGCTGGAGAACGTGGTGATGCCCCAGCTCATCCGCGGCCTGAAGGCCCCGGAGGCGAAGGCCCGCGCCACGGAACTCCTGAGCTTCCTCGGCCTCAAGGAGCGGCTGCCGCACCGTCCGGCGGAGCTGTCGGGAGGCGAGCAGCAGCGCGTCGCCATCGCCCGGGCGGTGGCCAACGGCCCGCGGCTGCTGCTCGCCGACGAGCCGACCGGCAACCTCGATCCCGGGACGGCGGGCCACGTCTTCTCGATCCTGATGGCCCTGGTCCGCGCCTCGGGGCTCGCCGCCCTGGTCGCGACCCACAACCTGGAATTGGCCGCCCGCATGGATCGGCGGGTCACCATCCGGGACGGGCTGATCACGCAGCTCGACTGAGCGGGCCACCCGCTGAGCAGGTCTCCCGTGTGCCGGCGCAGCGACGGCACGCGCGGCGGCGCGCCCCTTGCACGCCGCGCCCCGGCAGCCTCGATCAACCACAGGGCGCATCGCTCCCGGCCCGCGACGCCAGCCGGGCCGCGGACCTCCGAGCCACGCAAGTGCACGCGATCTTTAATCCGTCGCGCCGCGTGCGACGCGTCACGTCGCGGAAGACACCGGGCCCCTATCTTATGATCACGCAAGACAAAACAGAGCCGAACAACCGGCCTGTACTGCGTTATCTCTGGAGCCTGACCATGAATACCCGTATCGCCGCAGCCGTCACCGCACTTGTCCTTGGCGTTGCCCCGATCTCGTCCGCTCTGGCGGCGAACGGCGCCCGCTGGACGGGCCTCGCTCCCTACGAGGTCGAGACCACGGGCTCGCTCGGACTGGGGGTCCACGACAATCCCAACTACGTCGGCTGCCCGCTGAGCTCGGCCGCCGAGGGCAACGCCGACCAGCAGACCCGGCCGGTGAAGCAGTACGGCCAGACCTCCGGCGGCTACCGCTGCTGAGCCGACGCGAGGACGGATGAAGCTCAAGGCTCTCTCCTACGTCATGATCGGCGCCTTCGTGAGCGGCCTGCTCATGACGTTCGTCGGTTCGGCCACCGCGCTGCTCGGGCAGTAATCGAAAGGGCGCCGCTTCCGTCGGAGGGGGCGCCCCCCGCGTTCGGGCAGCCGGCGGGTCAGGACGCGCGGGACGGGCCGGGACCGGACTCGGCGGCCGTCAGCCGCTCGACGTAGTCGCAGGCGTCGAGGACGGCGTCGCGGCCGTCCGCCATCCGCGCCCGGGCCGCCGCGCAGGCCCGCGTCACCGCGGGGTCGGCGAGCAGCCGGCCGAGGACCCGCGCCGCCCGCGCGGGCCGGAAGGCGCGGCGGCTCAGGGTGGCGCCGAGATCCCGATCCTTCAGCCGCCGCCCCTCGTCGAAATGGTCGAAGGCCACGGGCACCACCAGCTGCGGGACGCCCGCGGCCAGCGCCTGCGCCACCGTGCCGACGCCGCCGTGGTGGACCAGCGCCGCGCTGCGCGGCAGCAGGGCGCTCAGAGGGGCGTAGGGCAGGTGGATGATCCCGGCCGGCAGCGGCTTCGGGATCTGCCCCCCCTGCGGGGCGAGCAGGACGCCGCGCCGGCCCATGCGCCGGCACAGCCGCACCGCGGTGTCGAAGAAGCCGGCGCCCTGGCGCATGGCCGAGCCGTAGGTGAACACGATCGGCGGGTCGCCCGCCTCGAGGAACGCTTCCAGCTCCGGCGGCATGGACGCCACGTCGCCGAAGCGGTCGACCAGCGGGAAGCCGAGCTGCACGGCCTGGCCCGGCCAGTCGGCCTGCGGCTCCGCGTACCAGTCGGGGAACATCAGGAGCATGCCGGTCGGGCTGTTCCACCAGTGCCGCAGCCGGTAGACCGGATCGAGGCCGAGACGCGCCCGCAGGGCGTTCAGCGGCGGGAGGGTGAACGGGCCGACCGCCACTTTGTCGACGCCGAGATTCACGTAGGCCCGCAGGGCGGCCGGCAGGACGCGCGGCAGCGGCAGGCCCGGCAGGCGCGGCGGATCGTACCGGCTCTCGATCAGGAACGGCATGACGTGCAGCGTCGCGGTCGGCAGATCGTAGAGGTCCTGCGCGAGCCGCGCCCCCCAGCCCAGCGGCGAGGCGACCACCCGCAGGTCGATCCCCCGGGCGCGGGTCGCGCCGAGCCACAGGCAGGCCGGCTCGGCCACCCGCAGGGCGTAATCGAACATCGGGCGGAACCCCTGCTGCGGGTGCCACAGATCCGGCTGGCGGATCACCGCCTCGTAATCGGCGACCGTGCCCAGGGGCTGGAAGGCGAGGCCGGCCCGGCGGGCCATCGCCTCGAACGGGGCCGGGGCCGCCAGCGAGACGCCGTGGCCGCGCTTCAGGAGCTCGTGCCCCAGCGCGATGAACGGAAGCACATCGCCGTGTGTGCCGACGGCCACGAGGGCGACGTCGAACCGTTCGACCGTCCGGTGCTCGGGAATGGCTTGCTCCTTCGAACTCCCCAGCCAGTGACGAGCTCGTCTCGAAGGCGGGGGCATGCCAGCCCGCCCGATCCGCATCAAGACACTTTTTACCCTGTCGAAGAAACGGGGCCACCCTGTGATCCGCAGACCCTTTCCATAGAACAAAACATGAACATACTAGGGCCGGAACACAGGAGGCAGGTCGATGCTGAAGCGGGTGATCCTGACCGGAATGGTCGAGTTCATGGCGTTCGGGATGCTGTTCGCGGCGGTGGGCGCCTGGGCGATAGCCTTGGCACCGGTTCGTTAGCCGGATTTTTCCGAAGACTGCCCGGTTCCGTCCGCGGACGGGTTATGCACAGGCGATCGCCCCGTAGGCGCCGATTGTCCACAGGGCCGGGCCGAACTGGTGCTTCCGGGGCACGACCGGTGGATATCGTCCGGCGGCGGCGCGGCGCACGTCGACTTGAGGCCGGCGAGCGGGGATGCTGCCCGACCCCGGAACAAGGTCGGCCATGCCACGCCAGCTCAAGGAGGTCGGATTCGTCCACCTCCACGTCCACTCGTCCTATTCCCTGCTCGAAGGGGCGCTGAAGGTCGGCTCCCTGATCAAGGCGGCGGTCGCCGACAGGCAGCCGGCCCTGGCCCTGACCGACACCAACAACCTGTTCGGCGCGCTGGAATTCTCCGAGAAGGCGGCCGGGGAGGGCGTCCAGCCGATCGCCGGCGTGCAGCTCTCTGTGGCGTTCGAGGCCGCGGACCCGCACCAGCGCCAGGCGCCGACCAGCCACGGCGTCGTGCTCCTCGCCCAGGACGAGTCCGGCTACGCCAACCTGCTGCGGCTGGCGAGCCGCGCCTATTTCGACACGGCCCTCGGCGAGGCGCCGCGCCTCGATGCCGGAGCGCTCGCGGGCGCCTCCGAGGGGCTGATCGCGCTCACCGGCGGGATGGCGGGCCCCCTCGACGCGGCCTTCCGGGCGGGCCGGCCGGAGCTCGCCCTCAACCGCCTGAAGCGCCTGAAGGAGACGTTCGGCGAGGACCGGCTCTACGTGGAGATCCAGCGCCACGGCCAGTCCGAGGAGGCGCGGATCGAGACCGCGCTCCTCGACCTCGCCGGCCGCCACGGCCTCGGGATCGTGGCGACGAACGAGCCCTACTTCGCCAAGCCCGACGACTACGACGCCCACGACGCGCTGCTCGCCATCGCGGAGGGCCGCCTCGTCTCGGATGAGCGCCGCCGCCGCCTGACGCCGAGCCACGCCTTCAAGACCCGGGCCGAGATGGCCGAGCTGTTCCGCGACCTGCCGGACGCGCTCCAGGCGACGGTCGAGATCGCCATGCGCTGCGCCGTCCGTGCGCGGACCCGCAAGCCGATCCTGCCGAATTTCGGCGCCGTGGCGGCCGGCGAGACGCCGCCCATGGCGGAGGCCCTGGCGGAGGCGTCCGACGCGGGCGCGCGGGCGGTCTCGGCCGACGAGCCGACCGAGCTGCGCCGGCAGGCCGAGGCCGGGCTGGAGCTGCGCCTGAAGCAGCACGGCACGGCGCCGGGCTTCTCCGAGGAGGATTACCGCAAGCGCCTCGAATTCGAGCTCGACGTCATCGTCAAGATGAAGTTCCCGGGCTACTTCCTGATCGTCTCCGACTTCATCAAGTGGGCCAAGGACCACGACATCCCGGTCGGTCCGGGCCGCGGCTCGGGCGCCGGCTCGCTGGTGGCGTGGTCGCTGCTCATCACCGACCTCGACCCGCTCCGGTTCGGCCTGCTGTTCGAGCGCTTCCTCAACCCCGAGCGCGTCTCGATGCCGGATTTCGACATCGACTTCTGCGTCGAAGGCCGCGAGCGGGTGATCCGCTACGTGCAGCAGCGCTACGGCGAGGGGCAGGTCGGGCAGATCATCACCTTCGGCACGCTGCTCGCCCGCGGCGTGCTGCGCGACGTCGGCCGCGTCCTGGAGATGCCCTACGGGCAGGTCGACAAGCTGACCAAGCTCGTGCCGCAGAACCCCGCCAACCCGGTGACGCTCGCCCAGGCCATCGAGGGCGAGCCCAAGCTCCAGCAGGCCATGGAGGAGGAGCCGATCGTCGGCCGCCTCATCGACATCTCCAAGAAGCTCGAAGGCCTGCACCGGCACGCCTCGACCCACGCCGCCGGCGTGGTGATCGGCGATCGGCCGCTCGAGGAGCTGGTCCCGCTCTACCGGGACCCGAAGACCGGCATGCGGGTCACCCAGTTCAACATGAAGTGGGTCGAGCAGGCGGGGCTGGTGAAGTTCGACTTCCTGGGCCTCAAGACCCTGACGATGCTGCGGTGCTGCACCGATCTGCTGAAGCAGCGCGGCATCGACATCGACCTCGCCTCGCTGCCGCTCGACGACCCGAACACCTACGGGCCGATGGGCCGGGGCGAGACGGTCGGCGTGTTCCAGGTGGAATCGGCCGGCATGCGCAAGGCGCTCTGCGAGATGCAGGCCGACCGGCTGGAGGACATCATCGCCCTGGTGGCGCTCTACCGGCCGGGCCCGATGGCCAACATCCCGGTCTATTGCGAGCGCAAGCTCGGCCGCGACGCCGGCAACGAGGCGTCCTGGTACCCGGATCCGAAGCTGGAGCCGATGCTGAAGGAGACCTTCGGCATCATCGTCTACCAGGAACAGGTGATGGAGATCGCCAAGGTGCTCGCCGGCTACTCGCTCGGCGAGGCCGACATGCTCCGGCGCGCCATGGGCAAGAAGATCCGCGCCGAGATGGACGCGCAGCGCGACCGGTTCCTTAAGGGCTGCACCGAGCGCGGGCTGACCAAGGCCAAGGCCAACGAGATCTTCGACCTGCTCGCCAAGTTCGCCGATTACGGCTTCAACAAGAGCCACGCGGCGGCCTACGCGCTGCTGACCTACCAGACCGCCTACCTGAAGGCGAACTTCCCCGTCGAGTTCCTGGCCGCCGCCATGACCCTCGACATCGACAACACCGACAAGCTGGCCGAATTCCGCCAGGACGCGCAGCGCCTGAAGATCACGGTCGAGCCGCCCTCGATCAACACCTCCGGCGAGGTGTTCGCGGTGCGCGACGGCAAGATCTTCTACGCGCTGGCCGCCATCAAGGGCGTCGGCCGCGAGGCGGTGCGGGCGCTGGTGGAGGCCCGCGGCGACCGGCCGTTCAAGGACCTCGCCTGCCTCGCCCGCCGGCTGAACCCGCGGATGATCAACAAGCGCACCCTGGAGAGCCTCGTCCAGGCCGGGGCGCTCGACTGCATCGAGCCCGACCGCGCGCGCGCCTTCGCGGCGGTGGAGCCGATGATGAAGCTCGCCGCCAGCGCGGCGGAGGCGGAATCGGCCGGCGTCACCGACATGTTCGGCGGCGTGGTGGCGGACGACGTGTCCCTGCGGATCCCGCCGCACGAGATCTGGCCGATGGCCGACACGCTCAAGCGCGAGTACGCGGCGATCGGGTTCTTCATCTCGGGCCATCCGCTGGATGAGTACGGCGACCTCTTGGACAAGCTGCGGGTGCAGAGCTGGACGGATTTCTGCCGCGCCGTGCGGGCCGGGACGTCGAGCGTCGGCCGCGTGGCGGCCTCCGTGCTCGACCGGGCGGAGCGGCGGACCAAGACCGGCAACAAGATGGGCATCGTCACCCTGTCGGACCGGACCGCGCATTTCGAGGCGATCATCTTCTCCGAGGGGCTCGGCCAGTACCGCGACATCCTGGAACCGGGCCGACCGCTGGTCCTCCAGCTCCAGGCGAACCTGGAGGGCGAGGACGTGCGCGCCCGCATCCTCACCGCGGAACCCCTCGACCAAGCGGTCGCCCGCCACCAGAAGGGCATCCGCATCCATCTGAGCGACCCGCGCGGCGTCGCGCCCGTGCAGCAGCGCCTGTCGATGCGGGGCGAGAGCGAGGTCTCGCTGATCCTCAAGCTCGACGGCGGCGAGCGCGAGGTGGAGATCCGGCTGCCGGGCAAGTTCCAGGCGAGCCCGGCGCTCGCCGGCCAGCTCCGGACCGTGCCCGGGGTGGTCCAGGTGGAGGTGAGCTGAGGGGCGGCTGATACCAAGCGCCTGTGGGTTCGGTCGGCCCGCGCCGTCTTCGCGAGCGGAGCGAAGCGATCCAGGGACGCGCCACGCTCGATGAGGGCGCGCGACACGGGGTTGCTCCGCTCGCACGGACGGGTAGGCTTTTGTGAGTTCTGTCGCCGGGAATTGTAGGTGCGTGCCCGTCGAGGCCCTCAGCTCGCCGCCGTCCCGCTGGCCGCCAGCACCACCGCCCGGCTCCCCACCGGCACGCGGGCGTACAGGTCGATGATGTCCTGGTTCAGGAACCGCACGCAGCCCGACGACACCATCGTGCCGATGGTCTGCGGCTCCGTGGTGCCGTGCAGGCGGTAGAGCGTGTCGCCTCCGTCCCGATAGAGGTAGAGCGCCCGCGGACCGAGCGGATTGCCGGCCCCGCCGGGCAGGCCGCCGGCATAGGGCCCGTAGCGCTCGGGCTCCCGCTTGATCATGGCCTGGGTCGGCGTCCAGCGCGGCCATTCGGCCTTGCGGGCGATGACGGCCGCGCCTCGGAAGTTGAACGCCTCATCGCGCCCGACGCCCACGCCGTAGCGGATGGCGCGCCCGCCCTCGCGCACGCAATAGGCGTAGCACGCCGAAGGATCGACCACGATCGTGCCCGGCGGCTCGGCCGTGGCGTAGGCCACCTCCCGGCGCAGGAAGCGCGGGTCTATCGCGGACAGGTCCACCGCCGGCACGGGGAAGGGCTCGCCGTCGAGCGCGGCGTAGAGGGCCGTGTAGGCCGGGTCGACGGGCGGGCGCAGCGTGGCGACGGGGCGCGGCTCGCGGGTGACGCAGCCGGCGACGAGCAGGGGCGTGCCGGCGAGCAGGCTGCGGCGGGTCGGAAACATCGATGCTGCGCTCCAAGGTCTGGCGACGACGCACAGAACCGCCACGCGGCCGCCCCGTCCATCGGCTATGGGGTGATCACAC
This sequence comes from Methylobacterium sp. Leaf361, assembly GCF_001424445.1. NCBI lineage: Bacteria > Pseudomonadati > Pseudomonadota > Alphaproteobacteria > Hyphomicrobiales > Methylobacteriaceae > Methylobacterium > Methylobacterium sp. Leaf361. The sequence goes on from NZ_LMPY01000056.1 coordinate 167,023, forward strand.
CCATAACCGGATGGCATCCATGGATCTGACGCTGGCCCTGCGCGCGTTCCTCCGGACCGTCGAGCGCGGCTCGATGACCGCGGCCGCACGCGACCTCGCGGTGTCGCAGCCGGCGATCAGCAAGCATCTGCGCAATCTGGAGGCCCAGGTCGGTGCGCGGCTCCTCGAACGGTCCGCCCGGCTGGTGCGTCCGACCCAGCAGGGCCAGCGGCTCTACGCGGCCTGTCAGCCCGCGCTCGCCACGATCGACGCCGCCCTGGAAGATGCCCGCACCGAGGCCGGCCGCATCGAAGGCCGGCTGCGGCTGCACGCGCCCGCCTGCATCGGGGCGGCCCATCTGCACCGGATCGTGGCGGCGTTCCAGGCCGAGAATCCGCGGGTCACGGTCGATCTCGTGCTGGACAACCGGCTGATCGACCTCGTCTACGAGGATTACGACCTCGCGCTCCGCTACGGCCGGCCCCACGGGCAGGACGTCGTGACGCGGCGGCTCGGCTGGGTGCGCCGCATCCTGGTCGCCGCCCCGGCATACTTGGCGCGGGCCGGCGGCATCGACGCGCCCGGGCAGATCGCCGACCGGGCCCTCGTGACGACCACGTCGGCCCTGGACGACCGGAACACGCTCGTACTCCAGCACGGGCGCGAGACGCTGAGCCTCGCCGTCCGCCCGGCCCTGCGGACCAACAGCGCGGAGGTGCTGTTGGCCGAACTGCGCGCGGGACGGTACATGGGCCCGGTCCAGCACCTGCTGGTCGCCGAGGACTTGGCGGCCGGCCACCTCGTCCGCGTCCTGCCCGCGTACGAGGTGCGCTCGACGGACGCCTATCTGGTCTACCCGTCCGTCCGCCACATGCGCCCGGTCGTCCGCGCGTTCACCGACTTCGCCGTGCCGCGCATTCGCGCCATCGAGGGGATCAGCCACGCCGGTTGACCGGCTCCGGTGCGCTGCGGCCACGACGAACGGGCCGGGGTGGCCGACCGCCGCGATCGCGACCCTAGAACGGCGCCGCGAGGCAGCCGCTCAGGGCGCCCTTCAGCGCGGCGGCGTCGGCCTCCGCCACCGTGAACGTGGCCGTCAGGGTCGCGTCCTCGCCGCGCGGACTCGCCTGCGTCCAGGTCAGCTTCGTCCCGGGCTGGACGAGGGCCAGGGCGACCCCGCGCAGCGGATCCTCGCCGCGGCGCGCGCCCGCCACCGTCAGCGTGAAGCCCGCATCGGCCCCGGTCGCGGCGCCGCGGACCGGCATGCGCACGGAGCGCACGCTGCCGGCGCTGGAGACCAGGAGGCCGGTCAGGGGCTTCTCGCTGTCGGCCCCTTCGAGGCCCGCGAAATCGAAGCGCGGCGCCAGTTCGGCGAAGCGCGGCACGGTCAGCGCCGCCGACAGGCCGGTGCCGCCCGGATCGCAGGCGACGTGCAGGGTCGCCGGCCGCTGGTCCGCCGCGAGGGTCGCGGTGCCGCTCAAGTCCGCGCTGCCGCCGGGCGCCCGGGCGCTGCCGGCGAGCAGGGGGGTCCGGCCGGTCAGGATGTCGGACAGGCTGTCGCCGCGGCTCAGCGGCCCGGCAAGCAGAGCAACGGCGGCGATGACGACCACCGCCAGGGCCACGCCGATCCGGAGCCGCATCCTATCCTCCGCCTGTGGACATCACGGGCCGGCGGCATAGACGATCGCGGCCGCATCGCAACCCTCCGTTCACCACGTCCGCAGGGAATCGGCCGCCGACGCGCCCGCGTGCACCGCAGCAACTCGGCAAAAACCGATCGTTCCTATGCACCGACGCTCAACCTTGAGCGTCGCCATGCGCACGAAGATCCTGCTCGTCCTCACTCTCCTCGTCTACGTCACCACCGGCCGCGCCCCCGGCATCCGGGAGCCGCGCAATCCGGACGCGGAGCACGGCGGCGGGCGCCTCGTGGTCGCGACCAAGCGGGCCTGGATCTGAACCGCTGCCCGGTCGACGCGACCGTCCTCGCGAGCGCGGCTGCACCGACGCGCTCGACAGGAGACGGTCTCACCCCCCGGGCGCGCAGGCCCTGAGGCGCGCGGCCACGAGGGCCTGGAGGCTCCAGAGGTGGCGGTCGCGGATGCCGAGGCGCTCGCAGGCCTCCACGGTCCGGAACAGGTACTCGGCGCTCGGCCCTTTGTGGCCGCAGGCCGCGGCGATCTTCTCGGCGATCTCGGAATCCGAGAGGCGTCCGGCGTAGCGGTCGCTGGCGCGGTTCGCCAGGAAGGTCAGGGCCGGGACGGTCCCGGCCTCGGTGGCGACCGGCAGCCAGCGGGCGACGTAGCCGCGGCCGCGCATCTCGCGGCGCCAGACCGGCATCAGCGCCTCGCGGATCTCCATGCCGGGCAGGCGGAAGGCCACGCCCCGGCACAGGCCGCCGCGGTCCAGCGCCAGGACGAAGCCCGGCCGTTCCGGCGTGCCGCGGAACCGCCGCTGGAGCAGGCAGAAGCGGCGGTGGAAGCCGCGCACCGTCCCGATCCGGCGCTCGGCCACCGGGAATTCCGGGTTCCACATCAGCGAGCCGTAGGCGAAGACCCAGAGGTCGCTGCCCTCGCGCCCGGCGACGATCGCGTCGAGCCCCGGGCGCAACTCGGCGTCCGACAGAACCTCGAGCGCGCTCGGGTCGTCGGGGATCGGGACGGAATGGGCGCGGGCGATCAGGTCGAGGCTGAGGTCGAGATTGCGGACGGACGCGGCGGGCATGGGCCCTCAACGCCCGGGCCTCACGGCTTGTTGCCCAGCGCGTCGAGTTCGGGGAAGGGCCGGGTGCGGTGTCCGGTGCAGACCTCGTCGTCGTCGAGCACCGTGAGCCGGTCGTTGTCGTAGCGCAGCGCCACCCTCGGACGCTCGGGCTTGCCGAAGGTCCGGCCGTACATCCGGCCCGACACGCAGTAGATCACCCCGCCCCCCTCGGCGATTGGCCCGGCGATCCGGCTGCCCGCGAACCGCACCGGCAGCAGCGAGACCGCGCCGAAATCGACCTGCCTCAGCGCCAGGGCGGCGATCCGCCGGAGGAGGGCCGGGGAGGGGTCGGCCTCGGCGGCGGGCTCGGCGGCGGGCTCGGCGGCGGGCTTCGGTGCGCGCGGCGCGGCCTGCGCGCCGGCGGCGAGGAGGACCAGCAGGGCGGCGAGGGCGGCGCGGAGCGGCATCGGTCATCGCTACCCGGCCAAGGTTGCCCGAGGCTGGGACCGCGCGGGGCAGCGCCGGCGGCCGCGGCCCCCTATATGAGAGACAGGCGCGGAGCGCGCCTCTCACCCGATCTCTCACACGAAGACGCGACGTTCGATGCAGTGGACCGACGACGCCCTGGTGCTCGGCCTGCGCCGGCACGGGGAGACCGGCGTCATCCTCGAGGCCATGACCGAGGCCCACGGGCGCCATCTCGGCCTCGTGCACGGTGGGCGCTCGCGCCGGATGCAGCCCGTGCTGCAGGCCGGGAACCGGGTCCGCGTGACGTGGCGGGCGCGCCTCGACGAGGGTCTCGGCGCCTACGCGGTCGAGCCCCTCGAGTCACAGGTCTCGCGGCTGATCGGATCGAGCCTCGCCCTCTACGGCATGAACCACATGGCCGCGCTGCTGCGGCTCCTCCCCGAGCGCGACCCGCATCCGGCGCTCTACGCGGCGGCGGGGATCCTGGTCGAGCACCTCGACGACCCCGCCATCGCCCCGCCCCTGATGGTGCGGTTCGAGCTGGCGATCCTGTCGGAACTCGGCTTCGGCCTCGACCTCACCGCCTGCGCGGCCACCGGCGGCAACGACGCCCTGGCCTACGTGTCGCCGAAGAGCGGCCGGGCGGTCAGCGCCTCGGCCGGCGAGCCCTACCGGGACCGTCTCCTGGCGCTCCCGACCTTCCTGCACGCGGGCGGTTCCCCGGGTCCCGACGGCGTTGCCCAAGGGTTTACCTTGACGGGATACTTCCTCGACCGGCACGTCTGGGGCCCCCGCGGCCTCGGGCCGCCCGAGGAGCGGGCGCGATTCGTTGCGCTCGGCCGCGAGGCCGGGTAATGTTCGTGTTCTGTTCTTGATACCCCGTCGTCGTTCCGGGTGCCGAAGGCGCGCCCGGAATCCAGAACCACCGTCCGCGCGCACGCGCGGGACGTCGGCGGCTCTGGATTCCGGGCCCCGCTGCGCGGCCCCGGAATGACGGCGCGCGGTGAAGACGTTGTAGTGAGGAGCCGTCATGGGCCAGCCCTTCGAGCCGCCGTCCGGCGACGGGATCGAGAGCGTCGAGCTGAAATCCGCGCTGGAGGAGCGCTACCTCGCCTACGCGCTCTCCACGATCATGCACCGGGCCCTGCCGGATGCCCGCGACGGGCTGAAGCCCGTGCACCGGCGCATCCTGTACGGGATGCGGCTGCTGCGCCTCGACCCGACCACCGCGCACAAGAAGTGCGCCAAGATCGTCGGCGACGTGATGGGCGACTTCCACCCCCACGGCGACCAGGCGATCTACGACGCGCTCGTCCGGCTCTCCCAGGACTTCGCCCAGCGCTACCCCCTGGTCGACGGCCAGGGCAATTTCGGCAACATCGACGGCGACGGTCCCGCGGCCTACCGCTACACCGAGGCGCGGCTCACCGAGGTCGCGCGCCTCCTGCTCGACGGGATCGACGAGGACACGGTCGACTTCCGCCCGTCCTACAACGGCGAGAAGGAGGAGCCGATCGTCCTGCCGGCGGCCTTCCCGAACCTGCTCGCCAACGGCAGCCAGGGCATCGCGGTCGGCATGGCGACCTCGATCCCGCCGCACAACGCCGCCGAGCTGTGCGACGCGGCGCTCTACCTGATCAACCATCCCGAGGCGACCTCGGGGCAGCTCGCCAAGTTCGTCCAGGGCCCGGACTTCCCGACCGGCGGCATCCTCGTCGATTCGGCCGAGTCGATCGCCGAGGCCTACCGGACCGGGCGGGGCGCCTTCCGGGTCCGCGCCCGCTGGGCCAAGGAGGATCTCGGCCGCGGCACCTGGAACATCGTCGTCACCGAGATCCCCTACGGCATCCCGAAGGGCCGGCTCATCGAGAAGATGGCCGAGCTGCTGCAGGAGAAGAAGCTGCCGCTGCTCGCCGACGTGCGCGACGAGTCGGCCGAGGACGTACGCGTGGTGCTGGAGCCGCGCTCGCGCACGGTCGACCCGGTGATCCTGATGGAATCGCTGTTCCGGCTCACGGAGCTCGAGACCCGCATCCCGCTCAACCTCAACGTCCTGGTCGGCGGCCTCGTGCCGAAGGTGATCGGGCTCGCCGAGTGCCTGCGCGAGTGGGTCGACCACCGCCGCGTGGTCCTGCAGCGCCGCTCGCGCTACCGCCTCGGCCAGATCGACCGGCGCCTCGAGATCCTGGGCGGCCTGCTCATCGTCTATCTCGACCTCGACGAGGTGATCCGCATCATCCGCGAGGAGGACGAGCCGAAGGCCGCCCTCATGGCCCGGTTCGAGCTGACCGAGCTCCAGGCCAACGCGATCCTCGACACCCGCCTGCGCTCCCTGCGCAAGCTGGAGGAGATGGAGCTGAAGCGCGAGTTCGAGGCGCTGACCGCCGAGAAGGCCGAGATCGACGCCCTGCTCGCCTCCGAGCCGGCGCAGTGGAAGGCGATCCAGGCGCAGATCCGCGCGGTGAAGAAGACCTTCGGGCCCGAGACCAAGCTCGGCAAGCGCCGCACGACGCTGGCGAGCCCGCCGGATGTCGGCGGCATCGACTTCACGGCGGCCCTGGTCGAGCGCGAGCCGATCACCGTGATCGTCTCGACCAAGGGCTGGATCCGGGCGCTCAAGGGCCACGTCGCCGATCTCTCGGGCGTCGCGTTCAAGGGCGACGACACCCTGAAGATCGCCTTCCCGACCGAGACGACCCAGAAGATCCTGCTGCTCGCCACCAACGGCAAGGTGTTCACGCTCGAGGCCTCGAAGCTGCCGGGCGGCCGCGGCTTCGGCGACCCGGTCCGGCTGATGGCCGACCTCGACGACGGCACCGAGATCGTGGCGGCGCTGCCGTACCGGCCGGAGACCAAGCTGCTGATCGCCGGCTCGGACGGACGCGGCTTCGTGGCGCCCGCCGACGCGCTCGTGGCCAACACCCGCAAGGGCAAGAGCGTGCTCGGCCTCGACGGCGACGCCACGGCCGCCGTGCTGGTGCCGGCCGACGGCGATCACGTGGCGGTGGTGAACACCGAGAAGCTGCTGCTGGTCTTCCCGGTCTCCGAGGTGGCGGAGCTCGCCCGCGGCAAGGGGGTCCGGCTGCAGCGCTGCCGCAGCGGGACGCTGCTCGACGCGCACGTGTTCAAGCTCGCCGACGGCCTGCCCTGGCAGGACGGCTCGGCCGAAGGCCGGCTCGCCAACGTCTCGGTGCTGGAGAAGTGGCTCGGTCACCGGGCGGAGGTCGGGCTGATGATGGCGCGCAGCTTCCCGAAATTCGAGCGGTTCGGACGGTGAGGAGCCGCGGAGGGTGAAGGATTCCCGACCCACCACCATATCCTGAGATGCCGGAGAGGAGTCGCCTCGGGGGAGACCTCCGGTCAGCCGCGCAATCCCTGGAGCCGCCTTCGAGGCGGCTCCGCCGCCCCTCGAGATGCGGGCGCGATTGGGAGTGTCTGGAACGGTCCCCGCGGTGCGGAGGCCCAGTCCTCAATGCGCCCGCTGGGCGAGCCAGAGCGCACCGAAGGCTAGCACGCCGCCGCCGATCGGAACCGCGAGCAGGAGTAGAAGCTGAGCTGTCGTCATGGGCGAAGGTTCCGCAATGCGCGCCTCACAGCCCAATGTATGGCGCCACTCATGATCCAGCAAACCACCATGGCGATGAGCACGGGCGCGAAGTGCGGACGATCCGACAGGGCAGTCGAGATGAACGGCGCGAAACCGCCGACGGCGAAGATCGCGACCGCGAGGCCGTTGGCGTAGGTGGCCGTGAACTTGATCCGCTCGTTCGCAACAAGCGTGTCGCGCGCTTCGCTGTCCGCTTCCGACATCGAACCTGAGCCCCCCGGCCGGCCGCAAGCTTAGCCGATATCGGCGATGCGGAACATGAACCTCTCGGTCGCCTCATCGCCCCGTCGCGGACGCTTCGTCCGCCGCCCAGAGGTGCTGCGCCGCGTAGGCGCGATACGGCCGCCACGCCTCGGCCCGGGCCAGGAGCGCCGCCGGGCTCGGACGCCCGGTGGCCCCCTCCAGCGCCCGCAGCAGCCCGACATCGCCCACCGGCAGGGCGTCCGGCAGCTTGAGCGCCCGCATGGCGATGTACTGCGCCGTCCAGGGACCGATCCCGCGGATCGCCGTGAAGCGCAGCACCGCGGCCTCGAGCGACTCCGCCGGGGCGAACAGGTCCGGATCGGCCAGCGCCGCCGCGGCCAGCGCCCGGATCGCCGCGCCGCGGGCCCGCGGCATGTTGAGCGCCAGGGCGACGTCCGCCTCGACCAGATCGGTCGGCGCGGGAAACACGTGGGTCAGACCGCCTGCCGGCTCCGCCAGCGGCGTCCCGAACGCCGCCACCAACCTGCCCGCGAGCCCGATCGCGGCCGCCACCGAGACCTGCTGGCCGAGGATCGCCCGGCAGCCGGTCTCGAACGGGTCCCAGGCCCCCGGCAGGCGCAGACCCGGCCGCGCCGCGACGAGCGGGGCCAGGACCGGGTCCCCGCCGAGGCAGGCCGCGACGGCGGCCGGATCGGCGTCGCAGTCGAACAGGCGGCGCAGGCGTCCCGCGACGGCCTCTTCGTGCCCCGCCTCGACGCCGCGCAGCGCGACGTGCAGGCAATCCGCGCCCGGTGCCACCGTCAGGAGCCCGTGCCGCCCCGCGACGCTGATCGTGCGCGCGTAGGAAGCCGCGGGATCCGTCGCCTCGACGCCCGGGATCGCCCGCTTGGCGAGGAACGCGCGGATCGCCGGCCAGTCGTAGGGCGGCCGGACGGGCAGGCGGCGTTCGATCACCTCCGCGAACGCGAAGGGCGGCCTCTCGGCCGCCCCGCTCGACGCTTCCCGGGGCAGGTGGTCCCGCCTCAGCCGCGCTGGTCCACGGCCACGTAGTCGCGCTGGGCCGGACCGACGTAGAGCTGGCGCGGACGGCCGATCTTCTGCGACGGGTCCTCGATCATCTCGGCCCACTGGGCGATCCAGCCGACGGTGCGGGCCACCGCGAACAGCACGGTGAACATGTCGGTGGGGAAGCCCATCGCCTTGAGGGTGATGCCCGAGTAGAAGTCGATGTTCGGGTAGAGCTTCTTCTCGATGAAGTACTCGTCCTTGAGCGCGATCTGCTCCAGCTCCATGGCGACGTGGAGCAGCGGGTCGTCGGTCTTGCCGAGCTCCTTGAGCACCTGGTGCGTGGTGTTCTGCATGATCCGCGCGCGCGGGTCGTAGTTCTTGTAGACGCGGTGGCCGAAGCCCATCAGGCGGAACGGGTCGTTCTTGTCCTTGGCCTTGGCGACGTACTTGCTGACATTCTCGGGGGTGCCGATCTCCATCAGCATCTTGAGGGCCGCCTCGTTGGCGCCGCCATGGGCCGGGCCCCACAGGCAGGCGATGCCGGCCGCGATGCAGGCGAAGGGGTTGGCGCCCGAGGAGCCGGCGAGCCGCACCGTCGAGGTCGAGGCGTTCTGCTCGTGGTCGGCGTGCAGGATGAAGATCTTGTCGAGTGCCCGGGCGAAGACCGGGTTCACCTCGTACTCCTCGCACGGCACCGCGTAGCACATGCGCAGGAAGTTCGACGTATAGTCGAGGTCGTTCTTCGGGTACACGAAGGGCTGGCCGATCGAGTACTTGTAGGCCATCGCGGCGAGCGTCGGCATCTTGGCGATCATGCGGATCGACGCGATCAGCCGCTGGCTCTCGTCCGTGATGTCGGTGGAATCGTGGTAGAAGGCTGAGAGCGCGCCCACCGAGGCGACCATCACGGCCATCGGGTGCGCGTCGCGGCGGAAGCCGGTGAAGAACCGGTTCATCTGGTCGTGCACCATGGTGTGGCGCGTGACCCGGTACTCGAAATCGGCCCGCTGGGCGGCGGTCGGCAGGGCGCCGAACAGCATCAGGTAGCAGGTCTCGAGGAAGTCGCCCTTCTCGGCGAGCTGCTCGATCGGGTAGCCGCGGTAGAGCAGCACGCCCTCGTCACCGTCGATGTAGGTGATCTTCGACTCGCACGAGGCCGTCGAGGTGAAGCCCGGGTCGAAGGTGAAGGCGCCGGTCTGGGCGTAGAGCTTGCCGATATCGATCACGTCCGGCCCGATCGTGCCGGTTTTCACCGGCAGTTCGATCGACTTGCCGTCCACGGTGATGGTGCTGGGTGCGCTCATGGATCGTGGACCCTTCTCTGGCGACGTGGCGGATGCCGGCCTCGGGCTGCCCGAGTCGGTCCCGGGGGCCTGAGCACACGCATTATGCTGCGGGTGCTCACAGCCATGGGTTACCCAAACGGCAGTGCAGCAGCAACGGGGTCGGTGACAACCCGCCCCCGTCGCCAAGCGAATTCCGCCAACCGATTTCCACCCAACGCAATCCGGGTCGGGGCCGGCAGTTCCCTGTCCGCTCCCGGTCCGCGCGCGGCGGTCCCAGCGCCGCCTCGTCCCCGCCTCGTCCCTGCCCTCAGCCCTGCGGCGCCTGATCCCCGAGGCGCGCCAGGCTTTCCTCCCGGCCGAGCACCGCCATCACGTCGAACAGGGGCGGGGAGGTGGTGCGGCCGGTGAGCGCCGCGCGCAGGGGTTGGGCCACCTGCCCGAGCTTGCAGCCGGCCGATTCCGCGTACTGCCGCACCGCGCCCTCGGTGGAGGTCGCGCTCCAGTCGGGCAGCGCCTCGAGCACCGGCCGCACCCCGGCGAGGCGGCCGCGCCCCTCGTCGGAGAGCAGGGCGCGGGCCTTGTCGTCGAGCGCCAGGGGCCGCTGGGCGTAGAGGTAGTAGGCGCTGTCGAGGAGCTCGATCAGCGTCTTGGCCCGCTCCTTCAGGCCCGGCATGGCCTGGACGAGCTTGTCCTTGAGATCGGGCCGCAGCGGCGCCGACAGGCCGCGCTCCGGCCCGACGTTGGGCAGGATGGTCTCGATCGCCGCGACGAGGTCGGAATCGGCGCTGGTGCGGATGTAGAGGCCGTTGAGGTTGGCGAGCTTGGCGAAGTCGAACCGCGCCGCGGAGCGTCCGACCGCGCCGAGGTCGAAGGCCGCGACCATCTCGTCGGTGGAGAAGACCTCCTGGTCGCCGTGGCTCCAGCCGAGCCGCACGAGGTAGTTGCGCAGGGCCGCCGGCAGGTAGCCGAGATCGCGGTAGGCCTCGACGCCGAGCGCGCCGTGGCGCTTCGAGAGCTTGGCCCCGTCCGCTCCGTGGATCAGCGGGATATGCGCCATCCTCGGGATGTCCCATCCGAGGGCCGAGAAGATCTGGCTCTGGCGCGCCGCGTTGGTGAGGTGGTCGTCGCCGCGGATGATCTGCGTGACGCCCATGTCGTGGTCGTCGACCACGACGGCGAGCATGTAGGTCGGCGTCCCGTCCGAGCGCAGCAGGACGAGGTCGTCGAGGTCCTTGTTGGCCCAGGTCACGCGGCCCTGGACGGCGTCCTCGACCACGGTCTCGCCCTCGGTCGGGGCGCGCAGGCGGATCACCGGCTTGACCCCGGCGGGGGCCTCGGACGGGTCGCGGTCGCGCCAGCGGCCGTCGTAGCGCGGGGCGCGCCCCTCCGCGCGGGCGGTCTCGCGCATCTGCGTGAGCTCCTCGGCGGTGGCGTAGCAGTGATAGGCGCGGCCCGCGGCCAGCAGCTCCTCGGCGACCGCGCGGTGGCGCTCGGCGCGGGCGAACTGGAAGACCACGTCGCCGTCCCAGTCGAGGCCGAGCCAGGAGAGGCCGTCGAGGATCGCGTCGATCGCCCCCTTGGTGGAGCGCTCGCGGTCGGTGTCCTCGATGCGCAGCAGCATCGTGCCGCCGGTGTGGCGGGCGTAGAGCCAGTTAAACAAGGCCGTGCGGGCCCCGCCGATATGCAGGTAACCCGTGGGCGAGGGGGCGAAGCGCGTGACGACGGCTGAGGACATCGGTCCGGTATGTTCCGGGGCTGGTCGCGGACGGGGCGCGACGGACGGCGAAGGGGCGGCGGAGCGGCGAGGGGCTCGACAGGGCGCCCGTAGCACGAAGAACCCGCTGTAGCACGGGCCGGCGGATGCGTTAAGAATCGCCCGCAGAATCGCCCGGCCCCGACGACAGGTCGCGCGGAGCGGGGCGGCGGCGATGCGGCGGATCGGCGCGAGGCGGGCGGACGGCGCGGTCGCGCTGATCGGCCCGCGCGCCCGAGCCCTTCCCGCCGCCCTCCTGGCCGCCCTCCCGGCGCTCCGCGACTGGGTCGTCGCCGGCCTCGCCCGCGAGGCCGAGCAGCGCCGGCTGTTCCCCTGGCTGGCGGTAGCCTTCGGCGGCGGGATCCTGGTCTACTTCGCGGCGGCCGACGGCGCGCCGAGCCTCGCCGCCCCCCTGATCGCGGCCGCCCTCGCGCTGGCGCCGGTCCCCGTCCTCGGCGCGCGGCCGGCGGCCCTGGCGGCGGCGCTCGCGGTGGCGGCCGCGTTCCTCGGCTTCGCGGCGGCGACCTGGCGGGTCTCGCAGGTCGCCGCACCGATCCTCACCCGCACCACGATCGGCCCGCTCGTCGGAACGGTCGAGGCCCTGGACGAGCGCGAGGTCGGCGCCCGGCTGGTGATCCGGGTGGAGAGCTTCGCCGGCCTCGCGCCGGAGGCGCGGCCCGCCCGGGTCCGGGTCTCGTTCCGGAAGGCGCCGATCCCGCGTCCCGGGGACGGCGTCGCCGCCACGGCCCGGCTGCTGCCGCCCCCGGAGGCGGCCCGGCCCGGCGGCTACGACTTCGCCCGGGACGCCTATTTCCAGGGGATCGGCGCGGTGGGCTCGCTGATCGGCACCGTCACCGTCCGGGAACCGTCCGGGCCGCCGCCGCTGGGCCTGCGGCTCGCCGCTGCGCTCGACGCGGCGCGCAACGGGCTCACGCGCCGGATCGCGGAGGCCGCCGGCGGCCAGGCGGGTGCGGTGGCGGCGGCCCTGGTGACGGGCAAGCGCGGCCTCATCGGGCCGGCCACCAACGACGCGCTCCGCGCCGCCGGCATCTACCACGTGGTGTCGATCTCGGGCCTCCACATGGTGCTGGCCGCCGGCGTGGTGTTCTGGCTGGTGCGGGCGCTCCTCGCCGCGGTGCCGCTGTGCGCGCTGCTCTGGCCGATCAAGAAGATCGCGGCCGGCTTCGCCATGGTCGGCGTCACCGCCTACTGCGCCTTCTCGGGCTGGGACATCGCGGCCGAGCGCTCGCTGATCATGACCCTGATCATGCTCGGCGCGATCCTGGTGGACCGGCCGGCCCTGTCGATGCGCAACCTCGCCCTCGCGGCGCTGATCGCGCTCGCCCGCGAGCCGGAGGGCCTGCTCGGCCCGAGCTTCCAGATGTCCTTCGGCGCCGTGGCCGGGCTGATCGCCTGCGCGCGGCTGATCGACGGGCGGCTGCTCGTGCGCCCCGGGGCCGGGCGGATCGGGCGGCTCGTCGGGACCGGCCTGTCGGCGATCACCGGGACCCTGGCCACGACCCTGGTGGCGCAGGTCGCGACGGCCCCCTTCGCCACCTACCACTTCCAGACGGTCCAGCCCTTCGGCCTCGTCGGCAACGCCCTGACCCTGCCGCTCGTCTCCCTGGTGGTGATGCCCGCCGCGGTGATCGGCTGCCTCGCCTATCCCTTCGCCCTCGACCGGCCTGTCTGGTGGCTGATGGGGCAGGCGGTGGCCGGGATGCTGGCGATCTCGGACTGGATCGCCGGGTTCGAGCGGGCGGTCCTGGTGCTGCCGGCCTTCGGCGCCGGGGCGCTGGCCCTGCTGACCGCCGGCCTGCTGCTGGGGACGCTGCCGGCCTCGCGCCTGCGCTGGCTCGCCGTGCCGCCGGTCCTGCTCGGGCTCGTCCTCGCGGCCCGGCCCAACCACTACGACCTCTACGTCGACCGGCAGGGCGCGGGGGCTGCGGTGCGGGGCCCGGACGGGCGGCTCGCGGCCCTCGGCAGCCCTTCGGGCTTCGTCCTCGAGCAGTGGCTGAAGGCGGACGGCGACGGGCGGCGGCCCGCGGCGCTGATCGTCCGGTCGGGCAGCGGGCGCTGCGACCGGCTCGGCTGCACCGCCCGGCTGCCGGACGGGCGGGCGGTCGCCCTGGTCCGGGACCGGCGGGCCTTCCCGGAGGATTGCGCCCGCGCCGCGGTGCTGATCACGGGCCTCGCGGCGCCGCCCACCTGCACGGGGCCGCTGGTGATCGACCGGCGCGTCCTCGCCGCCCGCGGGGCCGTGGCCCTCCGGACCGACGGCGACGGCTTCGCCGCGCGCTACGCCCGGGACGACGCCCGCGCCGTGCCCTGGCGGCCGGCCGCCGGGCACGGGCCGGGACCGCCGCGGCCGGTCACCGCGGAGCCGGGCGACCGCCCCGCGGAGGACGGGATCGCCGCGACGCCGGAGGCCGACGCCGCGCCGGGCGGAGACCTCGCCCCCGGCGACGCGCCGGCCGAGCCGCTTCAGTAGCGGCGGACGAGGCTCACGAGGCGGCCCTGGATCCGGACCCGGTCGGGCCCGAGCACGCGGGTCTCGTAGGCCGGGTTGGCGGCCTCGAGGGCGATCGACGAGCCGCGGCGGCGCAGGCGCTTGAGCGTCGCCTCCTCGTCGTCGATCAGCGCCACGATGATGTCGCCGGTATTGGCCGTCTCCTGCTTGCGGATGACCACGAGGTCGCCGTCCAGGATGCCCGCCTCGACCATCGAGTCGCCGCGCACCTCGAGGGCGTAGTGCTCGCCGCCGGCCACGAAGTCCGGCGACAGGGTGATGGCGTGGCTCTGGTTCTGGATCGCCGAGACGGGCGTACCGGCCGCGATCCGGCCCATGACCGGGATCGAGATGGCGCGGCCGGACTCGTCGATCATCCGCGTGCTCGCCGGGGCCGGCGGCGGCTTGGACTTACCGCCCTCGACCACGCTCGGCGTGAAGCGGCGCGGCTCGGCGGGGGCCTGAGTCGCCGGAGCGGCCTGGGTCAGGCTCTCGGGGATCCGGATCACCTCGATGGCGCGCGCCCGATTCGGGAGGCGCCGGAGGAAGCCGCGCTCCTCGAGTGCCGTGATCAGCCGGTGGATGCCGGATTTCGACTTGAGATCGAGGGCATCCTTCATCTCGTCGAACGACGGCGGGACACCGCATTCCTGCATCCGGCTCTGGATGAATCGCAGGAGGTCCAGCTGCTTGCGCGTGAGCATCGACGGGGGACTCGCGGCTTGGCGGACCGCCACGTGACGGTCTCCGAAACAAATCACGAACAGGTTAAACGTTCCGCAAGTGTTCCGCAAGAGCGGCACCGCTCGGCCCGGCGCGCCGCGGGCGCGCCCGCGGGAGAAGGTCGAGAAACGCATTGACGGCGCAAGCGGAGCCGTTTCAATGCATCGCGGCGCCCCGCCGGGAAGGCGGCGGATCCGGGGTGCGGGCTGGGACCCTCTTGGAATGACGAGGATGCGACGACCCGCAGCTCTGCTGCCCCTCGGCCTCGCCGCCCTCGGCCTCGCCGGCTGCACCACCGGATTCTCCTACATCTCGCGGAACTACGTGGCGCTCACTCCCCAGGTCGTCACGATCGGCTGCAAGGAGCCCTACGAGGTCTACGACAACCGGCAGCTGCGCCGGATGCTGATCGTGTCCAACGCCCTGCGCGAGTATACCGGCTGCAACCTGAGCGAGGTCCGGATCGATCCGGAGCCGGGCGCCACCCGGGTGAAGCGCTTCCGCACCGCCGCCCGGGCCTATCTCGACGAGACCGTGCGCGAGGATTGCCGGATCACCGGCGAGACCGTGTTCGATCCGCTGAAGACCGAGTTCGCCTACGCCTGCGACGCGCCGATCGAGAAGCGCGGCACCGTGGTCCCCCGCCTGCCGGGCCGCAATCCGGGCCTCGGCGTGCGCTGACCGGCCGGCGGCGCGTCCTCAGGCGCCCGGCTTCGGGAAGGTCCGCTCCGCGGCGTCGCCGGCGGCGGCCAGCAGGGCGCGGGCGAAGGCCCGGGCCTCCGTCCGGTCGAGCACGATCGCGGCGGTGACCGGCGCACCGCCGAGGTCGGCGAGGGCGAGTTCCAGGCGCACCCCGTCGGGCACGGCGCTCGCCTGAAGGCTCCAGCCGGAGCCCCGGTCCGTGCTCTCCGCCATCGTGTTCCTCCCGCATGCCCGGCACGGCGCCGCGCGCCCACCGGAACGGCCAGGCCCGGGACCGCTCCCGGAGCCGCGCTCCGATCTTCCCTGCCTCGCCTGTCCGCGTTCCTCAAGGCCACAGGCCGCGTTCCTCAAGGCCACAGGCCGCGCGGGGGTGGAGATGCGCGCCGTCGCGGATGCCGGCGGCCGCATCGCGGCGATACGGGGCGGCACGGGGCTGCGCCCGCGCCGCGGCGCGGGCGAGGGCAGGGGCGGCCGGGATGGGGGCCGGCCTCGGGGCGATTGACGCGAGGCCGCCGATGATGTCTCCCGCGGGCTCCGATCAGGTGGAGTTCGAACATGCAAGAGATCTGGTTCCGCACGGGCGAGGCCACGGTGCTGGCGGCCGAGGGCCAGTACACCGACGCCATGCCGGAGGTGCTGATCGGCTCGGTGCGCGGCCCGGTCGGTCAGGCCTTCGCGTCGATGATGGGGCAGGTCCAGGGCCACACGCGGATGTTCGTGGTGCGCGACCTCAACCAGCTCGTGCGCCCGGCCACGATGATGACCACCAAGGTCACGATCCACACGGCCGAGTATGCCGAGCTCCTCGGCGGCGTGGTCCAGGCCGCCACCGGCGACGCGATCGTGGACTGCATCATCGAGGGCATCCTGCCGAAGGACGGGCTCGACGAGCTGTGCATGATCATCATGATCTGGCTCGATCAGCGCTGCGCCGAGGACGACAACCTCGACCAGAAGGACCTCTACCGGACCAACTACGAGGCCACGAAACTCGCCATCGCCCGCGCCCTCAAGGGCGAGCCGACGGTCGACGAGCTGATCGCCAACCGGAAGACCGTGAAGCACTACGCGCTCGACGGCGTGATCGAGTACTGAGCGGGCCCAGGCCACGCATCCTGCCGGCTCAGGTCCGCCTCAGCCCGGCGGGATGCGCCCCACCGAGCAGAGGGTCCGCATCGCGCTGCTGCCCGGGTCGGTGTAGCAGGAGGCCGACCAGCCGTTCTGCTGGATGAACGACTTGCGCCGCTCCGCCAGCGCGGTCCGGTAGGCGGTGGCGATGATCGGCTCGACGGTCGCGGCCGGTTGGCCGACGAGGATCTCGGAGGCCACCGACAGGTCGCGGAAGAAGGTCGCCGAGGGACTCGGCTCGGCGGAGGTCGCCTGCACGATCGGCTCGGCCCGGCAGGTCACGTCGAACTTGATCGGGCCGGCCACGCGGATGTCGATGCTGGGGCCGGCGCGCTTGCCGACCCGGCCGCCGATCGCGTCGGCGATCTGGCGGGTGAGGTCGTCGCAGCTGTCGGCCCGGGCGGCCTCCGCCAGGAGGGGCAGGGCCGCGCAGGCGGCGAGGAGGAGGCGCGGGACGGCGAAGCTCGACATCGCCGCACTCTACGCGCGGCGCAGGGCCTGTCGAGGGGCTGGTCGAGGGCCGCTCGAAGGGCCGGCCTCAGTGGAAATCCCGGCTGGGGAACACGCGCCGGTCCGGGGGCACGCCGAAATCCGTGTTCTCGGGCGGCAGCTTCATGCCGGCCTCGCGCAGATCGCGCAGGGCGGCGGTGAGGTCGCGAAACCCCTCCGCCACGAGGTGGACCACCCCGTCCGCCCGCTGGATCCGGCCGCGCACGGCGAGGAACCGCGCCTGCATGGCGATCCGGCGGTTCGCCTCGAACACGGTCTTCCAGACGATCACGTTGGCAATACCGGTCTCGTCCTCCAGCGTCAGGAAGACCACGCCCTTGGCGGTGCCGGGCCGCTGGCGGATCAGCACGAGCCCCGCCACCGTGACCCGCGCCCCCTGGGGCAGCGCCGGATCGAGATGGGCCCGGGCCGGGATCGCGCCGATCCGGGCGAGCCGCCCCCGGAAGAACGCGACCGGGTGCCCCTGGAGCGACAGGCCGGTGGCGGCGTAATCCTCGGCCACGGTCTCGGACGGGGCCAGGGGCTGAAGGTCCACCGCCGGCTCGTGCCGGAACAGGCCGTCATCGGCGTGCCACGCGAAGAGCGGCAGGGGTGCGTCGAGGAGATGGGCGCGGCGCTCGCTCGCATCGGCCTTGGCGGCCTTGCGGGATGACGTCCCCTCCAGGGTGCGGACCATCCACAGGGCGGCGCGCCGGTCGAGGCCGAGCGAGCGGAACGCGTCCGCCTCGGCCAGCCGCTCCAGGGCGTTGCGGGGCAGGGCGAGGGACGCCTGCAGGCCCTCAATGCTGGCGTAGCCGTTGGCGCGCAGCCGCACGAGCCGGCGCATCGCGGCCTCGGGCAGGCCGCGCACGACGCGCAGACCGATCCGCACGGCGTGCAGCGCCGGATCCCCGGCCGGCTCCAGGGTGCAGTCCCAGTCGCTGGCGTTGACGCAGACGCCCCGGACCTCGACCCCGTGGGCCCGGGCGTCGCGCACCAGCTGGGCCGGCTGGTAGAAGCCCATGGGCTGGGCGTTGAGGATCGCGGCCAGGAAGACGTCGGGGTGCCGGCACTTCATCCAGGCCGAGGCGTAGACGAGGAGCGCGAAGCTCGCCGCGTGGCTCTCCGGGAAGCCGTAGGTCGAGAAGCCGCGGATCTGCGCGAAGCAGCGCTCGGCGAAGTCCTGCGGGTAGCCCCGGCGGGTCATGCCGCCCACGAACTTCTCCGCGAAGCCGCCGATCGACCCGACGTGGCGGAAGGTCGCCATCGCCCGGCGCAGCCCATCGGCCTCGGCCGGGGTGAAGCCCGCCGCCGTGATGGCGATCTGCATGGCGTGCTCCTGGAACAGCGGCACGCCGTAGGTCTTCTGCAGGACCTCCTTCAGCTCGTCCGCCGGGCCGTGATCCGGGTGCGGGGCCGGGTACTCGACCGGGTCGATCCCGGAGCGTCGCCGCAGGTAGGGATGGACCATGTCACCCTGGATCGGGCCGGGGCGCACGATCGCGACCTGCACCACGAGGTCGTAGAACTCCCTGGGCTTCAGGCGTGGCAGCATCGACATCTGCGCCCGGCTCTCGACCTGGAACACGCCGACGGAATCGGCCTTCGTCAGCATCGCGTAGGTCGCGGGATCGTCCTGCGGCAGGTCGGCCAGCGTCTCGTAGAAGGTGCCGTGATCCTTCTCCAGGAAATCGAGGCCGCGCTTGAGGCAGGTCAGCATGCCGAGCGCCAGCACGTCGACCTTCATCAGGCCGATCGCGTCGATGTCGTCCTTGTCCCACTCGATGAAGGTGCGGTCCGCCATGGCGCCGTTGCCCACCGGCACGGTCTCGTCGAGGCGGCCGCGGGTCAGCACGAAGCCGCCGACATGCTGCGACAGGTGGCGGGGGAAGCCGATCAGCTGGTGGGCGAGGTCGAGCGCCTGCCGGATCGCCGGGTTCTCCGGGTCGAGCCCGGCCTCGCGCACGTGCTGGTCCGGCATGCCGGTGCCCCAGGAGCCCCAGACCGTGTCGGCGATCGCCGCGGTCACGTCCTCGGTCAGGCCCAGGACCTTGCCGACCTCGCGGATCGCCATGCGAGGCCGGTAGTGGATCACCGTGGCGCAGAGGGCGGCCCGCTCCCGGCCGTAGCGGGCGTAGAGGTGCTGGATCACCTCCTCGCGGCGCTCGTGCTCGAAGTCGACGTCGATGTCGGGGGGCTCGCCGCGGTTCTCCGAGATGAAGCGGGCGAAGAGCAGCCGGTGCTTCGACGGGTCCACCGCGGTGATGCCGAGGCAGAAGCACACGGCGGAATTGGCCGCCGAGCCGCGGCCCTGGCACAGGATGCCCCGGCCGCGGGCGAACTCGACCACGTCGAACAGGGTCAGGAAGTAGCGGGCGTATTTCATCTTGGCGATGAGCCGCAGCTCCTCGCGCAGCGTCGCCGCGACGCCGTCCGGGACCTCGCCGCCGTAGCGCCAGCGCGCCCGCTCCCAGGTCTTCTCCTCCAGGTATTCCTGCGGCGTGCGCCCGGGGGGCACCGGCTCGTCCGGGTACTCGTAGTGCAGCTGCGACAGGCTGAACTCGCAGGCCTGCGCGATCTCGACGGTGCGGGCGAGCGCCTCCGGGTGGTCGGCGAACAGCCGCGCCATCTCGGCGGCGGGCTTCAGGTGGCGCTCGGCATTGGCCTCCAGCCGGTAGCCGGCGTCCTCGATCCGGCAGCCTTGGCGGATGCAGGTGACCACGTCCTGCAGCGGGCGTCGCTCGGGATGGTGGTAGAGCGCGTCCGAGACCGCGACCATCGGGGCGCCGGAGGCCGCGCCCAGCTCGGCGAGCAGCCCGAGGCGCCGCCGCTCGTCGCCGCGGCGCGTGTGGCTCGCACCCAGGAAGGTCCGGCCCGGGGCGGCGGCGGCCAGCGCCTCCAGCCGCGCCCGGAACCCCTCCGGCAGGCGCCGGGCCGGCGGCATCGCGATGAACATCTGCCCCTCGGCGGCCTCCACCATCTCGGCGAAGGAGAAGCGGCACGCGCCCTTGCGGACGCGCCGGTTGCCCAGGGTGAGCAGCCGGCAGAGGCGCCCCCAGGCGCCCCGGTCCATCGGGTAGGTGACGGCCTCGAACCCCTCCTCGGTGACGAGGCGCACCCCCGGCAGGATCCGGATCGGTGTGCCTTCCTGGTCGAGCGCCAGCGCCGCCGCGTGCGCCCGGACCACGCCGGCCACGGTGTTGCGGTCGGCGATGCCGATGGCCGCGAGGCCGTAGGACGCCGCCTGCACGACGAAGTCCTGCGGATGGGAGGCGCCGTGCAGGAAGGAGAAGTTCGTGGTGACGGCGAGCTCGGCGTAGGCGGGGCCGCTCACGCGAAGAGCCCGTGGACGTACCACGCGGCCGGGCGATCAGGGGCGTGCGGGCCGTCGCGGTAGAGCCAGAGCCGGTGCCCGGCCTCGCACTCGATGCGGTAGTAATCGCGATCCGCGCCGGGCGCGCGCCACCATTCGGCGGCGATCCGCTCCGGCCCCTCGGCATGGGCGACGCGGTGGATCCGGGCGCGCCAGCGGAAGCGCCGGGGCGGCCCCTCCGGGACGGTCGAGAGCACGTCGAGGGCGGCCTCGCCGCGGGGGAAGATCACCAGGGGGCGGGGCGGGAGGTGGTCGGGCCAGGGGGACGCGCCGGTGCGCGCCTCCTCTTCCGCCGCTGGGCCGGAAGGCTCAGCCATCACGGTTGAACGCCGACGCTGAAGGAGCGCATCCGGCCCACTCTGCCGTTCGGGAGCGGGGGGCGGGAGAGGCGCCCGTAGCCGGCCGACGCCTCGATCGGTCGACGGTCCGTGCCCCATTCCGGCAACCCAGACCCGGTCCCGGTCGGCCCGCTCCGGCAGGTGGCTCGCCCGCGGCTCGAGCCGCAGGAGCGCCCGCCCGAGGCGCTGCGCCAGGGCGTCGGCCAGGAACCCGATCCCGTCGCCCGGGTCCGCCGCGCCGAGATCCGTCTGGCGGGCCGGCATGGGGCCGGTCACCGTCACGGCGAGCGCCACCGTCTCGAAGCCGAAGCCGGCGTCGAGGGCGGGGCCCAGCCGGTCGAGGCGCAGGGCGACGAGGGCCGCGACCCGCTCAGGATCGCGCTCGGGGCGGGACAGGCCGAGATCGATCACCCGCAGGGCGCCGTCGACCCGGTGCAGGCCGAGGCGCAGGGCGCAGGCGCCGAGCCCGTCCCGCTCCAGCCGCGGCGCGGTCTCCGCCATCAGGTCCCGGGCGGTCCGGACGATGTCCGACTGCCGCCCGATCGGGTCGAGGAAGCCGCGGGCGGCGGCGTAGGCGGCCGCCTCCGTCAGGGGCGCCAGCGGCTCGGGCCGGCGGCCCAGGGCCTGGTCGAGGCGCAGCAGCAGCGCCGCGCCGAAGCGGCGGGCGAGGGGCCCCCGGGGCAGGGCGTCGAGCTCGCCGATCCGGCGCAGGCCGAGCCGCTTCAGGCCCGCGACCGTGCCGGGATCGAGGCGCAGGGCGTCCACCGGGAGGGCCCGCAGGGCCTGCGAGGCCCCGCCCGGCGGCACCACGACCGGATCGGGCCCGCCCTGCCGCGCCAGCGCGAAGGCGGCGCCGGGCGTGTCGGCCAGCGCGATCCCCGCCGGTACGCGGCTCCGCGCGAGCCGGGCGGCCAGGTCCGCGACGAGGTTCGCCTCGCCGCCGCGCAGGTGGCTCGCGCCGGCGACGTCGATGTAGAGCCCGTCCGCCGCCTCGCCCGGCCCGAACGGCGCCACGTGGGGCGCGTAGCCGCTCGCCCAGCGGCAGAGCCGCAGCAGGGCGTCCCGGTCGGCCTCCGGGTCGGCCGGGTAGACCTGGAGCGGCACGCCGATCCGCGCCCGGACCCGGCCGAGGGGCTCGCCGACCCGGAGGCCGAGGGCGCGGGCCTCCGGGTCGAGGGCCACGAGCCGCAGGCCGCCGGACCCCTCGGCCGCCACCGCGAGGGGGCCGCGCTCAGGCGCGAGACCGGCCCGCCGCAGCCGCGTCACCGGCCAGTGGCTCAGGCAGATGCAGACGATGCGCGGCATGGTCCCACTCCAGAAGCCAGTCGCCGCCCCGCCCGTTGCGGCAGCGCTCGAGCCGCGCCCGCCAGCGCGGCCTGTCCAGGGTCCCGAACCGGTCCCGCGCCGCCGGGGCGGCGGCGATCCGCCAGCGCGTGGCGGCCCCGTTGGGCAGACCGGCCGGCGCCGGCCGCAGGATCAGCAGCAGCGGCGGCGCCGGCCCTTCCGCGGCGAGCTGCAGGCGCCGGCCCGGCTTCAGCGGCAGCCCGTCCCGCAGGAGGCCGATCAGGGCCGTGAGCGCCCGCGCGTGCAGGGCCGCCTCCAGGGCGCGGAACACCTCCGCGTCGCTGCCGGCTTCCAGCAGCAGCAGGCGGCCGGGGTCGAGGCCGAGGCCGGCGAGGCCGTGCCCGTAGGGCAGGGGCTCGCCGGGCGCGGCGGCGATCAGCGCTTCCCCCGGCTCCCGGGCGAGCTGGCGGGCGCAGAGCGCCAGGGCGAAGCCCAGGGCCGCGATCGCGTCCGCGGGCTCGGCCGGCGCGATCTCGTGGGGCGGCCCGAGGGCGAGACCGCCGCCGGGCAGGTGCGCGTCGAGATCCGGAACGCCCAGCGGCAGGACCGGGGCCGGATCCCGGCCGCGATCCGGCGGCGCGAGGCGCGCCCGCAGGACCGCCAGCCGGGCCCGGGGATCGCCCCGCGCGATCGCCGCCTCGGTCTCGTCGGCAGGGTCCAGCTCCATCTCCATCGGCTCCGGTCATGCTGGACGATAGGAACATAACAGGAACATGCACAAACGGTTTCCGCGGGGTCCCGGAATCGCGCGTGGCGGCAGCGGCTTGGCCTGTGGACGGCTGTGGACGCCTGTGGAATCGGCCGCCCCCGCGGCGTCCGAGGTCGCGGTTGACCGCAATCGCAGGGCGAGACCAATGTCCGGACGCCGCGCGCGTGACGCGGCCGAACCGGACCGCGCATGCGCTCAGCCCTCAGCTCAGCCCTCACCCTGACGCTCCTGCTCGCCCTGCCGGGCGCGGCGCTCGGCCAGCAGGCGGATCCGCCGGGTGCCGCCGCCCCGGATCCGGCCGCGTCCGCCCCCGCGACGGGGCGGGCGCGCCCGGCCCGTCCGCGGGTCCGCCACGCGCAGGCCCCGAGCCAGCCGATCATGGTCTACGACGCGCGGATCGAGGCCGGCGACCTGAGGATCTCGGGCTCCGTGCGCAAGCCCGGCGCGATCGTGGTGCTGGACGACGACATCTCGATCCAGGCCGACCGGCGCGGCCGGTTCACCTTCCGGCTGCCCTACCGGCCCTCGACCTGCGTGGTGACGCTGAAGGCGGAGCCGGACGAGCGCGAGGCGGTCGTGGCGAACTGCGCGCCCGAGGGTCCGCCCGGACCGCCCGGTCCCCAGGGTGCGGCGGGACCGCCCGGCGAGACAGGGGCCAAGGGCGAGACCGGCCCCAAGGGGGATCAGGGTCTCAAGGGGGATCAGGGCCTCAAGGGCGATACGGGTCCCCAGGGCGAGCCCGGCCCGAAGGGGGAGCCCGGTGCCACGGGCGCGGCCGGCCCACAGGGCGCACCGGGCCCGAAGGGCGACACGGGAGCCTCGGGCCCGCCGGGCGCACCGGGCTCGCGGGGGCCGATCGGGCCGCAGGGCGGCCCGGGCCCGAAGGGCGAGGCCGCCAGCCTGCGGCCCGTGCGCAAGTCCGACTGCCCGGGAGGCTGCGCGATCACCTGCGGGACCGGAGAGATGCTGGTCACGGCCCACTGCCTCAAGGGCGGCGCGCCGACCTACGACGGGGAGGGCGCCAGCTGCCCGGCGGAGGCGACCGGCATCGTCGGGTTCTGCACGCGGCCGTGAGCCGGGCGGGTCAGCCGCCGGTCTCGCGCAGCCAGTCGAGCATCCCGGCGGCGGCCGACCGGCCGCCCGCGAAGGCGCCCTGGAGGAGGTAGCCGCCGGTCGGCGCCTCCCAGTCGAGCATCTCGCCGGCCAGGAACAGGCCGGGATGGGCGCGCAGCATGGACCGCCCGTCCAGCGCGTCGAGCCGGACGCCGCCCGCCGTCGAGATCGCCCGCTCGATCGGCGCGGAGGCGGTGAGGGTGACGGGCGCCGCCTTGATCAGCCCGGCGAGGGCCCCGGGCTCCGCCGGGAGGGCGGCGCCGGCCGCCTCGCGCAGCAGCCCCGCCGCCGCGGGCGCGAGGCCCGCGGCCTTGCGCAGCCGGGTCGCGGCCGAGTCGCCCGGCCGGGCGCCGGACAGGCGGCGGGCGAGGGCGTCCCGGGTCAGGTCCGGGCGGAGATCCACGACGAGCCGCGCGCTGCCCCCGGCCGCGATCGCCTCGCGCAGGACGCGCGAGAGGGCGTAGACCGCCCCGCCCTCGAGGCCTGCCTCGGTGATCACGGCCTCGCCCCGCATTGTGGTGCCCGCGCAGGTGAGCGCCACCCGCTTCAGCGGCGCGCCGGAGAACCGCTCCCGGAACAGGTCGGACCACGCCGCCGCGAAGCCGGCATTGGCCGGACGCAGGGGCGACACCGCCACGCCGAGCCCCTCGAGGAGCGGCACCCAGCGCCCGTCCGAGCCGAGGCGCGGCCAGCTCGCCCCGCCCAGCGCCAGCAGGGTGGCGCGCGGCCGGATGTCCAGGGGACCGTCCGGGGTCTCGAAGCGCAGGCCCCCGGCGATCCCCGTGAGCCGGTGGCGGGTCCGGATCCGGACGCCGAGGCGGTCGAGCCGCGCCAGCCACGCCCGCAGCAGGGGCGAGGCCTTGAAGCTGCGCGGGAAGACGCGCCCGCTCGAGCCGACGAAGGTCGGCTCGCCGAGATCCGCGCACCACGCCCTGAGCGCGTCGGGCGGGAAGGCCGCGATGGCCGCGTCGAGGGCGCCGCGCGGATGGTAGCGGGCGAGGAACTCGGCCCGCGCCTCGCCGTGGGTGATGTTGAGGCCGCCGCGCCCGGCGATCAGCAGCTTGCGGGCGACCGACGGCATGCGCTCGTAGACCGTGACCGCGCGGCCGGCCTCGCCCAGCACCTCGGCCGCGGCGAGCCCGGCGGGCCCCCCGCCCACGATGGCGATTGCGTCCCTGTCATCCGGCATGGGGCGGGAGAGCGACAGCCCGGCCCCCTCTGTCAAGGGCGAAGGTCGGATCGGCGCCGGGCGCCATGGGCCGGCCTCCGGCGTTGCGCTAGGAAACGGACACGCCCGAACGCACGTTCTTCCCGATCCCGGGCGCCGCGGTTACCGGTGCACCGACCCGCGACCGCGGCCCGCCCGCGCCCCCCTCATGCCGCCCCAGGCCCCGTCCGCCCCGGACGGTCGGCCGGCACGGTCCGGATCAGAGGCTCTCAGACACGTGGCCAGTCCCGTCGCCGTCACCGAGATCCAGCCGCAGGCCCAGGCGCAGGCCCAGGCGCGGCCCGCCCCGCAGGCCGCGCTCAGCCCCGGCGAGATCCGCGCCATCGTCTACGGGCTGATGACCGCGATGCTGCTCGCGGCCCTCGACCAGACCATCGTGGCGACCGCTATGCCGACCATCGGCCTCGACCTCGGCGACGCCGCGAACCTGCCCTGGATCGTCACCGCCTACCTGCTGGCCTCCACGGCGGTGACCCCGCTCTACGGCAAGCTCAGCGACATCCACGGCCGGCGGGTCATGCTGCTGATCGCCATCGCGACCTTCGTGGTCGGCTCGCTCGCCTGCGCGCTCGCGCCCACGATGGTGGCGCTGGCGCTCGCCCGGGGTCTCCAGGGTGTCGGCGGCGGCGGGCTGATCGCCCTGGCGCAGACCATCCTGGCCGACATCATGTCGCCCAAGGAGCGGGCGCGCTACCAGGTGGTGATCGCGGGCGTGTTCGTGACGGCCTCGGTGGCGGGGCCGCTGCTCGGCGGCCTCTTCGCCCAGCACCTGCACTGGTCGCTGATCTTCTGGATCAACCTGCCGATCGGCGTCCTCGCCTTCGCACTCACCAACGCCAACCTCAAGCGCCTGCCCCGCCACGAGCGCCGCCACCGGCTGGACTATCCCGGCGCCGCCCTGATGGTGGCGGGCTCCGTCACCCTCCTGCTGGCCCTGAGCTGGGGCGGGGTGCGCTACCCCTGGGACTCCGCACCGGTCCTCGCCCTCCTCGCCGGGGCGGCCGTGCTGGGCGGCGGCTTCGCGGCGCGGCTCGCCACGGCGGCCGAGCCGCTGATCCCCACGGAGGTGCTCAAGGACCGGGTGGTCTACAGCGCGACGCTGGCGGCGTGCTTCGCCATGGGCACCTTCATCGGGCTCACCATCTACGTGCCGATCTTCCTCGAAGGGGTGATCGGGCTCTCGGCGAGCGAGTCCGGGGTGGCCCTGGTGCCGCTGATGATCGGCACCGTCACGGGCGCGACCCTGTCGGGCCGGTCGATGCTGCATTTCCGGCACTACAAGCGCGTGCCCCTGGCGATGATGTGCGTCAGCCTCGCCTGCTGCGCCACCATCGCCTGGCAGGGCCGGGCGCTGCCCTTCTGGCTCATGGAGGTGCTGTTCGCGCTGCTCTCCATGGGGATCGGGACGATCCTCCCGCTCTCGACCATCTCGATCCAGAACGCGGTGGAGACGCACCAGCTCGGCATCGCCACCGCCGCGATGAACTTCTTCCGCTCCCTCGGCGGGGCGCTGATCGTGGCGGCCTTCGGCACGATCGTGCTCGGCGGCGCCGCGGGCGGGGCGGGGGGAGGGGCCCACGACGTGGAGAGCCTGATCCGCGGCGCGGACCCGGCCCAGCTCGCCCTGACCTTCCGCCACGTCTTCATGGCCGCCTGCCTCGGCCTGCTCGGGGCCTTCACGTTCCTGGCGCTGATGGAGGAGCGGCCCCTGCGCGAGCGCACGTCGCCCAGGATGGCCGCCGAGACCCCGGAGGCCTCCGCCTGACGGCCTCGCGGCACCGGACGCGTTCCCTCAACCCCCGCGTTCCCGTCCGGGACCGGAGGTCGTCCCGACACGCGCGCCCGCGTCGCGTCGGGGCCACGGGAAGCGGATAGCGTCACCGGACCGCGCGCTGGCCGGGCGCTCTGCCCTTGATTCGCCCGGATCACCCCTTACGTCGGCCCCATCGGCTGCGGGCCCCTCTGGCGGGCGCTCCTCAGCGCCCGTGATGTCGGAGCCGATGCTTTCCATATGGAATCAGCATCAGGTCCCGCACATGATGGACGTCCTCACCGTCGTATGGCTCGGCAAGCCGTTGTGGATGTGGCTCGGGTTCCACGTCCTGATCGCCTGCCTGCTCGCCTTCGACCTCGGGCTCCTCCACCGCGACAAGGACCACGAGATCGGCGTCCGGGAGAGCCTGCTGCTCACCGGCTTCTACCTCGCCCTCGGCCTCGCCTTCGGCGGCTGGATCTGGTGGTACCTCGGGCCGTCTTCCGCCGAGGAGTACGTCACCGGCCTCGTGGTCGAGAAGTCGCTGTCGATGGACAACGTCTTCGTCATCGCGATGATCCTCACGGCCCTGGGCATCCCGCGGGCGGCCCAGCACCGGGTCCTCCTCTGGGGCATCCTGGCGGCCGTGGTGCTGCGCGGCCTGATGATCGGGCTCGGCGCCGCCCTGGTGCACGAGGTGCACTGGGTTCTCTCCCTGTTCGCCGCCTTCCTGATCTACGCCGGCCTGAAGATCCTGCTCTCGGGCGACGAGGAGGAGGGCGACTTCCAGAACAGCGCCGTCGTGCGCTGGTTCAAGACGACCTTCCGGGTCACGCCCGACCTGCACGGCCAGCGCTTCACCGTGCGCAAGACCGACCCGAGGACCGGCAAGGTCGCCCTGTACTTCACCCCGCTGGCCCTCGCCCTGGTGCTGGTGAACGGCGCCGACGTGATCTTCGCGGTCGACAGCGTGCCGGCGATCTTCGCGATCACCACCGACACGTTCGTGGTCTACACCTCCAACATCTTCGCGATCCTGGGCCTGCGCGCCCTCTACTTCGCGCTCGCCGCGATGGTCGACCGGTTCGCCTACCTGAAGACGGCGCTGGCCTTCATCCTGATCTTCATCGGCGCCAAGATCGTGGTCGCCGACACGTTCGGGCTCATCCACGTGCAGCCCTGGGTCTCCCTGGTGGTGACCCTGACGCTGCTGGCGGCCGGCGTCTTCTACAGCCTCTGGCGGACCCGGACGGACGCGCCGGTCGCGCCGGCCCCGGAGGCCGGGCACTCCCGTGAGGCCCGGGCCCACCGCGCCTGAGGGGGCCCGGCGGGCGCCCGGCCCTCAGGCCGCCGGCAGCGCCGCGATCAGGTCGCGCAGGGTGGTGATGGTCGAGGCGTCGGCCACGCCGTCCACCCGCGCCGGGCGGAAATGGCGCTGGAACGCGGTGACCACCGCCTGGGTGCGCGCGTCGAACAGCCCGGTCACCGGCAGGTCGTAGCCGTAGAGCGCGAACATCGCCTGCAGCGCCTCGACGGGCTGGCCGGCATCGCCCCGCGCGAAGAACCGGCCGTCCTGGAGGCGCGCGGGGGGCACGCGGTGCCCCACCCCCGCCGCCGCCAGACGGTCCCACGGGAAGATCTCCCCCGGATCCTCCTTGCGCTCGGGCGCGACGTCGGAATGGGCGAGCACCCGCTCCGGCGGGATCGGCCAGCGGGCGAGGATGTCCCGGGCCAGCGCGATCACCGCCTCGACCTGGGGCTCCGGGTAGGGCGGCAGGCCGCCGGCATGGCCCGGATGGACGATCTCGATCCCGATCGACCGGGAATTGACGTCGGTCTCGCCCTTCCAGGCGCCGGCGCCAGCGTGCCAGGCCCGGCGGGCCTCCGGCACCATCTGGACGATCCCGCCATCCTCGAACACGAGGTAGTGCGCCGAGACCTCGCTCAGCGGGTCGCGCAGGCGCGCGAGGGCGGCGGCCCCGCTGTCCATCCCGGTGTAGTGCAGGATCAGCATGTCGAGCGGCCCCGCGCGGCGGGCGCCGTGGTTCGGCGAGGGCGCGACGCGGCGGGCGAGGGGGCTGTCGGGGGTCAGGCTCACCGCAGCCCGCGCTCCTGCGCGATCCGGTCATAGGCGGCGTTGATCGCGGCGAGCCGCCGCGTGGCGATGGCCACCGCCTCCGTCGGCAGGCCGCGGGCGAGCGCCCGGTCCGGGTGGTGCTCGGCCACCAGCGCCCGGTGGCGGGCCTTCACGGCGGCGTCGTCCGCCTCGCGGTCGAGCCCGAGGACGCCGTAGGGATCGTCCGGCAGCCGCACGTGGCGGGCGGCGATGCGCCGGAACGCCGCCTCGTCGAAGCCGAAGATGCCCGAGACCGCGCGCAGGTAGCGCTCCTCGGCCTCGTGCAGCGCCCCGTCGGCGCCGGCGATCTGGAACAGGCCGTCGAGCACGTCCTCGAGGAGCGCCGGCTCGTCGCCGAAGGTGGTCGCCAGCTGCTGGGCGTAAACCTCGAAGCCGCTCGTGGTCTTCTTGGCGAGGTCGAACAGGCGCTCGACGCCCGCCCGCGCGGACGGCTCCACCTGCACGACCCGGCCGAACGCCTCGACCTCCGAGGGCAGCACGACGCCGTCGGACTTGGCCATCTTGGCGGCGAGCGCCACGAGTCCGGTGGTGAACACGACGTCGCGCGGCGTCCGCCCGAAGGGCGCGCCGACGCGGTCGAGCAGGAAATGACCGGCGACCCCGCCGATCAGCGCCCCGAGGGGGCCGCCGATCGCGAGGCCGAATCCGGCGCCGCCGAGTTTGCCCCAGACGCCCTGAGTCTTGGTCGCCTGAGTCATGGGACGACCGGTCCCGGCGCTGATCCTCGGCTCGGCTCTGTCATCGGCGGCGGCGGGGTTCCGGCACCGGGACGGGCCCGGCCGAGCGACGGGATAGCCGCTCCGCACGCCGCGAGGAAGGGCCGGGACGCGCCCGGCCCGCCCCCTTCAGCTCAGCGGCAGTACACGTTGCCGTAGGCGTCGCGATAGGTGCCGTAGGGGCAGCGCGGCGCGGTCGAGGCGCCCACGATGGCGCCGCCGGCGCCGCCGATCGCGGCACCCGCCAGGGCACCGCCCGCGCGGCCGGTGGCCGCCGCGCCGATCGCGGCACCGGTCAGGGCGCCGAGGCCGGCGCCGCCCAGAGCCCGGTCCTCCGGGGTGTTGCAGCCGGCGAGCGAGAGGGCGGCGATGGTGGCGATGGCGGCGGCCGTCAGCTTCTTCATGGTCCCCAGAACTCCCTTGTGAATCCGGTCCGGCCGGTGGCCGTGATCGTTGCGGATCGGGTCGAGCTTAGCAGGAAAGGAATGTCGGCCATACGGCTAAGGTTCCATCGGACGCGAGACGCGTTGCGAGACGAGTTGCGCCCGGTTCCCGTCTCGCCCTATGCCACGTTCGGAGGCGCTCCGGCCGCGGTGCCGCGACGCCCTATCCGGCACCACGCCCGGCACCAGTCCGGCACATGTCCGAGGGTCCCATGCCGACAGCCACCACGATCGTCCGCCGGGCCGCGGTCCGCGCCGACCGCGTCGCCGACACGGTGACCCTCGACCGCGCGGGCCGGGCTGCCGTCGCCGGATCCCTGGTCGCCGAGGGCGGCCTCGGCTTCGACGTCGCGCTCACCAAGGCCGCGGCGCTCGAGGACGGCGACGCCCTGCGCCTCGACGACGGCCGGCTCGTCGCGGTGCGGGCGGCCGCCGAGGATCTCCTGGAGGTGCGCGCCGAGAATCCGGCCCGCCTGCTGCGCCTGGCCTGGCAGCTCGGCGGCAGCCACGTGGACGCCGAGATCGGCGCGGACGTGCTCTACGTGCCGGCGACGCCCGCCGCGGCCGAGCTGGTGCGCGGGCAGGGCTGCGTCGCGACCCCGGTCTCCCGTGCCTTCCGTCCCGAGCAGGCCGCCCACGATCACAGCACCTGTGGGCACGATCACGGGCACGACCATCACGCCCACCATCATCACGACCACGGGCATGAGCACGGCCATGACCACGGGCATGACCACGCTCACGCGCACGATCATGGGCACAGCCACGATCACGGGTACGAGAAGCACGGCCACGATCATGTCCACGGTCACAGCCATGATCACGGCCATGATCACGAGCACGGGCACCAGAGGCACGGCCACGTGCACGGTCCCGGCTGCGGCTGCGGCCACGATCACTAGCGGTTGAGCCGGGCCCGATCGGGGATCCCGCACCGGGCCCCGACCGCGGACGGTCCGCCGCCGTCACGCGGCCCTCACGCAGCCCTACGCGGCCGTCACTCTGCCGGGACGAAGCGCAGCGTGCCGGCGCGCCGCGTGGGCTGGCCGGTGTCGTTCGTGTGATTGACGCCGTCCATCACCGGGACCTCCGGAAAGTCGAAGGGGCTGACCCCGTCCAGGCAGGCCACGTTGACGGCGTGGACGTTCGGGTCCGACCGCCGCTGATGGTGCGTGTAGACGCCGCAGCGGGAGCAGAAGAAGTGCTGCGCCGCCCCGGTATGGAACCGGTAGGTCGTCAGCGCCTCCGCCCCCTCCAGGATCCTCACCCCGCCCGGCCGCGCCATGACGACGACGGCGCCGCGCATGCGGCAGTAGGAACAAGTGCAGCGTCGGATCGACGCGAGATCCCCGTCGAGGGCCGCCTCGAAGCGCACCGCCCCGCAGTGGCAGCGTCCGGACCGGGTCGTCGCGTCGTCCGCCATGGTGCTGGGCATCCCGTGCGTTTTCCTGCGACCGGGCGCGGCGGCAGAGCCGGCCGGCACCTTGAACCCTAAGTTTCCGGCACCGTGCGGACAATCACCATGTCGTCACACGATGTGTCAGGAAAACTCACGCAGGGTCGTCGGCGGCCCGAGATCCTTGCCGGTCACAGGCGCTTCGGGATGGGCCTGAGGCAGTACCGGCGCGCCGCCTCGGCGGACAGGCTGTCCTGGGCGGCCACGCACTGGTCGAGGGTGAGGCCGATGCTGGCCGCGTAGGGCTCGTTGGGCGACAGCGCCGCGCGGGCGAGGGCCGCCAGGTACAGCAGGAACGCCGCGACCGCGACGACCAGCGCGGCGACGAGGACGCGGTTCAGCAGCATCGCCGGCGACCGCTCACGGGATCCCGACCAGCAGCAGCGCGAGCGCGAGCACCGTGAGTCCCGCTCCGATCAGCGTCACGGCGGTGTAGTCGCGTCCGGACCGCCGCGCGGGCGCGCGACCGGGCCGGATCGTGATCCGCGCCCCGGATCCCTGCGCGGGACCCGGATCCCCGGGCTGGCTCACTGCAGCAGACCCCACAGGCCCGTCGCCAGTCCGAAGGTGAGCGAGAGCATCGCTGCGCAGATCAGGACCCGGTCGATCACGCGGGCGGCCCGATCCTCCGGCTGAACGTCGATCATGGCGGGACCTCCTCTCGGCCAGAGTGACGAGCGGCTGTTGCTGAGCTGTGTCGGCCGCTCGCCGGCACACGGGTTCGTGTTGTCCGCGAGGGGGGAGGGGGGCGGGCGGCCTCGAACGGGGCTGTGCCGGCGGGGCGCGGCGCCAGGGCACCGGAACACCCGGGATGCCGTGCGGTTGGACCGGCATCCCCATCGGAGACGACGCGTGACCACGGATCCGCTGCACAAGTATCCCCGCCCGCCCTTCGCGGCGCAGCCCCAGAGCTTCCCCGGCAAGACCGGTCGCATGGAGCCCGAACCCGACCACGGCGAGGCGAGCTACAAGGGCTCGGGCAAGCTGACCGGCCAGGCCGCGCTGATCACCGGCGGCGATTCCGGTATCGGCCGCGCGGTCGCCATCGCCTTCGCCCGGGAAGGGGCCGACATCGCCATCTCCTACCTGCCGGACGAGCAGGCCGACGCGGAGGCGGTCGCCCAGTGGGTCGAGAAGGCGGGTCGGCGGGCACTGCTCCTGCCGGGCGACCTCAAGGACGCCGCCTACGGGCGCCAGATCGTCGCCCGCACGGTCGAGACGTTCGGGCGCCTCGACGTGCTGGTCAACAACGGCGCGTTCCAGCAGCCGAACGAGGACCTCGCCGGGATCGACGACACCGTGTTCGAGGACCATTTCCGCACCAACGTGTTCGGCGCGTTCTACGTGACCAAGGCGGCGCTCGCCCATCTGAAGCCCGGCGCCTCGGTGATCTTCACCTCCTCGGTGAATTCCAAGCACCCGATGCCGTCGCTCATGGCCTACAGCGCCACCAAGGGCGCCCTGAGCAACATGGTGCTCAGCTTGGCCCAGCTCCTCGCCGAGAAGGGCGTGCGCGTGAACGGCGTGCTGCCCGGGCCGATCTGGACCCCGTTCATCCCCTCCGGGATGAGCCAGGATTCGGTGAAATCCTTCGGCAGTCAGGTTCCGTTCGGTCGGCCCGGACAACCGGCCGAACTCGCCTCAGCCTACGTGATGCTGGCCTCCGACGAGAGCAGCTACACGTCGGGCGCGCTCGTCACGGTGGCCGGGGCCATGCCGGTGTTCTGACGCGCCTCGCCCGCGCGTTTCACGGACAGGCCCCGCGGCAGCGGCGCCCGTCCGGGGCGACGGCGCGCTCAGGCGGCGCGCATCTCGACGAGGAAGCGCATCACCTCGGCGCGCAGGGCCTCGGCGCTGCGGCAGACGTCGCCGGCCGCGGCACCGACCTCCCCGGCCACGCGGTGCGTCGCCTCCGCCGCCGACGAGGCCGAGACCACGTTCGCGCTCACCGCGTCGGTCCCCCGGGCGGCCTCGTCGATGTTCTGCGAGATGTGCCCGGTGGCGAACCGCTGCTGCTCGACCGCCGCCGCGATCGCGCTGGCGATCGCGTTCATCGTGTCGACGGTCCTCCCGATCGAGTGGACCGCGCCGACCGCCTCCGTCGTTTCGCCCTGGATCGCCGCGATCTGCGCGGTGATCTCCTCCGTGGCCTTCGCGGTCTGCCCGGCCAGGCCCTTCACCTCGGCGGCGACCACCGCGAAGCCGCGCCCCGACTCGCCCGCCCGCGCCGCCTCGATCGTGGCGTTCAGCGCCAGCAGGTTGGTCTGCTCGGCGATCGCCGAGATGATCCGCACGACTTCCCCGATCCGCTCCGCCGCCCCGGCGAGGCCGCGGATCTGCCGGTCGGTCCGCTCCGCCTCGCTGACCGCCTGACCGGCGATCGCGGCCGACTTGGTGACCTGGCCGCCGATCTCGCCGATCGAGGCGGACAGCTCCTCGGTCGCCGCCGCCACCGTCTGCACGTTGGCGGCGGCCTGCTGCGCCGCCCCGGCGGCCGAGCCGGCCTGCCGCGACGCCTGCGCGGCGGTGTCGGCCATCGCCCGACAGGCCTCCCGCATGCCGGCCGCGGCGGTGTCGACCCGTGCCAGGAGCTGGCTCGCCTCGGTGTCGAAGCTGCGGGTCACCGCCTCCATCCACTGGGCCCGCTCCTGCCGACGCTCCTGCTCGGCGCGCTGCTCGGTCGACAGGGTCCGCGCCTCGATCATGCTGTCCCGGAACACGCCGGCGGCCTCGGCCATCTGGCCGATCTCGTCGCGCCGGCCGAGACCCGGGATGGCGACGTCCGTCGCGCCGCCGGCGAGGCGGCGCAGGGCGGCCGTGAAGGCGCTCAGGGGGCGGGTGATGCTGCGCGCCAGCAGGAACCCGACCAGCCCGATCGCGATCCCGAGGGGTATCAGCCAGAGCAGGGTGGTGACCATCCGCGCCCGGTCCAGGGCGTGGATGTCGTCGACGTACAGGGCCGAGCTGATCACCCATTGCCAGGGCTCGTAGGCGAGCGAGTAGGCGACCTTCGGGGCGGGCTCGGTCTCGCCGAGGCGGGCCCAGCGGTACTCGGTGAAGCCGCCGCCCTCCCGGGCGTGCTGGATCATCGTCCAGACGAAGGTCTTCTTCATCGCCGCGTCGTCGCGGGACCGCGTGCCCTCGATCTTGGGATCGGGATGCACGACGTTGCGGCCGATGTTGCCCGGCTCCGAGCTGTAGACGAAGACGTAGTCGCCGCCGTTGTAGCGCATGGCCCGCAGCGCCTCCGCCGCGCGCCGCCGCGCCTCGTCGGCCGAGACGGCGCCGGCCTCCGCCTGCCGGGCGAACGCCGCCACGATGCCGTGCGCCGACTCGACCTGGGCGCGGATGGCGGCCTTGCGCCCCTCCATCATCACCGCGCCGACGGACGAGACCTGGACGCCCACGATCGATATGAATGCCAGTAGGATGCAACTGATAAGACAAAATATCTTTCTACCGATCGTCATCTCAAATATTCCCGATTGTAAATAAAATCATACCGCGAAGCTCGCGGATCGAATCGACTGTCCTTCAGCGCCGCGCCCGCCGATCATCTGCCGAACATTGGAATAATTCCATTCCGGCCACACATGCGAGATATGCTTCATCGCGCTCCCGGCGGAGCGGTCGGCCGGGACGATCGACCTCGTCGCGGACGGTCTCGTGCCGCCGTCGCACGGCCCGCGGGCGCCGATCGGCGGGCCGGACCGCGAGCGGTCAGGCCAGTCGAAGGCGGCGACGGACGCGCGCATCGCGGCGCCGGAGCGGGCGAGGCAGGAACACGACGTTCGAGAGGTGCACGCCGCGCGACACGCGGCGGGTCAGCGAGCCGCCGGTCGTCCACGCCCGCCCGTCGACCGCGCTCGACCGGCTGCTCCGGGCGGCCTGCCGCCGGTCCGCTTCCGGGAGTCAGGGCGGGGGAGGCGGGTTGCGCGCAGGTCCCGGCGGTGAATCGTCGGACGCTGTCGCGCCCCGTGGAGCGCGAGGCGGGCGGCCCGACCGCGACATCGATTTCCGGCGTCCCGGCCGAGAGGATGCCCGGGGCTGACCCGGATCGCGCCGGTGCGGCCTCGAGCCCGGAAACTCCGAGCGCGGCGGGCTCAGGGATCGCGGTGCCGCTCGCGGGCGACGCGCGCGCCGCCGCGCCGTCAGCCTACCGCCTCGGCGCGGCGCGGGCGCTCGGCCCGGTCGCGGGCCACCCGCGCCGCCTCGACCTCGCGCGCCGGAAGCGACGCGGCGGCGCGCGGTCCCGCGCGGAGCGCATGACGCGCCGCGGTGACGTGAGGCGGCATCGACGGCGCGCCGCGTCGCGGTCCGACGCGGCGCGCCGCTCCGGCGTCAGCGGAGAAGGTTCGGGGGCACCGGCGGGCTCGCGTTGAGCAGCGTGATCGTCACCCGCCGGTTCGGCGCGAGGTAGGGATTGTCCGGGAAAACCGGCTCCGTGTCGCCGCGTCCCGACACGGAGGAGAAGTTGTCGTTGGGAACCCCGGCACCCGACAGGACCTCGCGCACGGCGAGGGCACGCCCGGCGGAGAGGTTCCAGGGCTCGCCGGCCCGCGTCGAGCCCGGGCGCGCGACGGCCGTGTAGCCGGTGATCGACAGGCGGTTGGGCAGCCGCCGGATCGCGGGCGCGAGGGCCTCCAGCACGCGACGGGTGCGGTCGTAGGGCTCGACGGACCCCTCGCGGAACATGGAGCGGCCGTCCTGGTCCACGAGGGAGACGTTCACGCCCTCCTTGGTCTGCTCGATCACGATGTTCTTCGACAGTTCGGCGATGTCGGGCATCGTCTGGAGCGCCTGCCGGAGGCTGGCTATGGCGCTGAAATTGGCCTCCACGTTGGCGACCGGGCGGCTGGCATCCACGTCGCTGACGCGCCCCGGGCTGGTCGGGCGCGTGATCTCCTCCCGCTCGGCGGAGCCCCGCTCCGCGTCGCGGGGCGTGGACGGCTTGTTGCCGGACGTGTCGAGGGCGGTCCCGTACAGGATTCCGCCGGCGCCGCTGGTCGCAGGGCTCAGAGCCGCCGGCGAGAAGTACTCCGCCAGGCCGATCTTCTGCTCCTGCGTCGTCATGCTGATCAGCCACATCAGCAGGAAGAACGCCATCATGGCGGTCACGAAGTCCGCGTAGGCGATCTTCCAGGCCCCGCCGTGGTGGGCGTGGGCGGCCTTCTTGACCTTCTTGATGATGATCGTCGCCATGGACTCCCTCCCGGATGTCGGATCAGCTCTGGGCGGGCAGAGCGGCGGTCGCCGCTTCCACTTCGTTGAAGGTCGGGCGGACGTCGCTCATCAGGGACTTGCGGGCGAACTCGACCGCCATCACCGGCGGCTGGCCGGCGATGTGGGCGAGCAGCCCCGCCTTGAGCGAGAGATAGTACTTGGACTCGGCCTCGAAGAGGCTCTTGAGCGACTGCGCCATGGGCCCGAAGAAGCCGTAGGCCACGAAGACGCCGAAGAAGGTGCCGACGAGCGCGCCGCCGATCAGGTGTCCCAGCACCTCCGGCGGCTCCTTGATCGCCCCCATCGTCTTGATCACGCCGAGCACGGCGGCGACGATGCCGAGCGCCGGCGTCCCGTCGGCGAGCGACTGCATGGCCGAGACGACGCGCTCCTGCTCCTGGTGGTGCGTCTCCAGTTCCTCATCCATGAGCGCGTCGATCTCGTGGACGTTGTTGGCGCCCAGCGTCACCATGCGCATGTAGTCGCAGACGAACTCGACCGCGTGGTGGTTCGCCGCGAAGGTCGGGAAGGCGTTGAACAAGGTCGACTCGCCCGGATCCTCAATGTGCGGCTCGAGCGCCATCGCACCCTTCTGCTTCGCGAGCTTGAACAACGAATACTGCATTCCCAGCAGCTCGACATAGGATTGCTGGTTGTACTTGGGGCCCTTGATCAGCGTGCCCAGCATGGCGGGCACGGCCTTGAGCACCGGCCCGGTGTTGCCGATGACGAAGGCGCCGATCGCCGCACCCAGGATGATGACGAACTCGAACGGCTGCCACAGAACCAGCAGATGGCCGCCCATCGCCGCGTAGCTGCCGAAGACGCAGGCGAAGACGATCACTGTGCCGACGATCAGCCGCATGATGTGCCATCCTTGCGCGGCGGCAGATGCACCCCGCGCGACGCTACCAATGACCTGGGAAATCACTGATCTTGGTTAACGGCGCGTTTAGAGCCGCGGCAGCGCGCCGGTCGACGGTCCGGGCCCCGCGGTGAACCGTGCCGTCTCTTTTGACGACGATCCGGGCGTGATACCCCGTCGTCCCGTGCTTCCCCGCGGACTCGACGATGGTCCCCATCGCGCTCCCCGCGGTGGGACCGGACGGGGCCCAGCAGGCACGCCACAGCCGGATTCCGAGCAGTCCGACGCCCGATGGGGCATCGCCGAGGTACAGCACGAGAGCGACAGCAAGTGATTGCCGCAACGGAAGAACCTGGAAATCTCAGCGGATGGCGCTTCTCCGTCGCACCGATGATGGACTGGACGGACCGCCACTGCCGGGCGTTCCACCGGTCCCTCTCGGCGCGCGCCCGCCTCTACACCGAGATGGTGACGACCGGCGCGGTGCTGCACGGGCCGCGGGAGCGCCTGCTCGGCTTCGCGGAGATCGAGCACCCGGTGGCGGTCCAGCTCGGCGGCTCGGACCCGGCGGACCTGGCGCGGGCCGCCCGGATCGCCGCGGATCTCGGCTACGACGAGGTCAATCTCAACGTCGGCTGCCCCTCGGACCGGGTGCAGGAGGGCCGCTTCGGCGCCTGCCTAATGCGCGAGCCGGCCCTGGTCGGCGACTGCGTCGCCGCCATGAAGGCCGCGGTCTCCGTGCCGGTGACGGTGAAGTGCCGAATCGGCGTCGACGACCAGGACCCCGAGGCGGCGCTCGACACCCTGGCCGACGCCGTGGTGGCGGCGGGCGTCGACGGGCTGATCGTCCACGCCCGCAAGGCCTGGCTCCAGGGGCTCTCGCCCAAGGAGAACCGGGACGTGCCGCCCCTCGATTACGGCCGCGCCGCGCGGCTGAAGCGGCGGCTTCCCGGCCTGCCGATCGCGGTCAACGGCGGCCTGCGCGACCTGGATTCCGCGCGGGCGCGGCTCGCCGAGGTCGACGGCGTCATGGTCGGCCGCGCCGCCTACACCGAGCCGGCGCTCCTGCTCGGGGTCGATCCCGACCTGTTCGGCGTGCCGGCGCCGGCCCCCGACGCCTTCGCGGCGGTCGCGGCGTTCGAGCCCTACATCGCCGCGTGCCTCGCCCGGGGCGAGCGCCTCCACGCGGTCACCCGGCACATGCTCGGCCTGTTCAACGGCCGGCCGGGCGCGCGGGCCTTCCGGCGCCACCTCTCGACACACGGCATGCGCCCGGAGGCCGACCTCGCGACCCTGCGGGAGGCGGTGGCGCTGGTCTCCCGCGCCGCCCCCGAGGCCCGCGCCGCCTGAGCGCCTTGCGCGGCGGCCCGGTCAGGGCCGCCGCAGGATCAGGCGGTCGCCCCGGACCTCGTAGCCGGAGAGCCGCGACAGGAAGGTCTGGCCGAGGAGGTTCGCCGAGAGCGCGCCCGGCTTGGCCACCATGGCGTTGACGCGCCGCTCGGTGATCGTCCCGACGCTGAGCGAGTCGAGCTGGGTCGGCGCCGCGTAGGTGATGCCGTTGGCGGTGGAGACGCGGGCGGTGAACTCGGAGGGCGCGGGCGTGAGCCCCAGCGCGGCGGCGTTCTCGGCGGTGAGCACGACGCTGCTCGCCCCGGTGTCGAACAGGAAAGGCTGCACCCGGCCGTTGACCAAGGCGTCGACCCGGAAATCGCCGTCCGCCCGCCGGGTGACCGTGACGGCGCCGTCGCCGCTCGAGGTCGCGCTCCCGGGCCGGAGATCGCCGAGCACCCGGGCGCCGACATCCTGGATCCGGTCGCGGTAGCTGTAGCCGATCACCAGGGCGAGGCCGATCAGCGCCCAGGCCAGGAGCGCCTGCAGGTTCGCGCCGAGCCGGGCCGTGAACTGCCGCCAGAACCCGGCCACCACCAGGAGCAGGATCGTGCCGGTCCAGGCGAGGTTCGCCAACTGGTCGGGCTCGATCACGCCGCCGACGCTGTCGCTGCCGTCGCTGAGGACCAGGGCGACGAGAACCAGGGCGAGGGCCGCGAGGCCGAGATAGATCATGACGGCAGCGGCGCTTCCAGGGGGGTGAGGCCGGCGGCCCGCATCCGGGCGCCGAGCCCCGCCATCACGGCGCGGCGCCGGTCTTCCGACAGCGAGCCCCAGGCGGCGATCTCGTCGCGGGTCCGGCCGCAGCCGCAGCACAGGCCGGTCGCGGCGTCGAGGACGCAGACCTTGGTGCAGGGCGAGGAGGGTTTCGGCGCGGGCGGCATCGGTGATCCTTGGCCGGGGGATCGTGGCCGGGTCAAGACGCGGCGGCCTCCCTCAATCCGCCACGCCCGCCGTCGCCGCCACCAGGGCCAGCAGGGCGGCGATCTCCGCGACCTGCTGACAGGCGCCGATGACGTCGCCGGTCTGGCCGCCGATCCTGGCGCGCGCCAGCCGGGTCAGGCCCAGGGCCGCGAGGCCGGCGCACAGGATCATCAGAGCGACCCCGCCGACAGGCAGGCCGAGGGGCACGGCGCCGAGCGCCAGCACCGCGCCGAGGCCCAGCGCGGTGGCGAGGCTCGCCCGGCCCGGGCGGCCGACCGAGGCGGAGAGGCCGCCCGGCCGCGCCGGCGCGAGCAGCACCATCGGGGCGAGGGCGGCGACCCGCGACAGGGCGGCCGCCAGGATCAGGCCGGTCACGGCCGCGTGGCCGATCCGGTCGAGGAGCGTCGCCAGGGCGCCGATCCGCAGGGCCAGCGCCAGGACCAGGGCGGCGCCGCCGTAGGCCCCGATCCGGCTGTCGCGCATGATCTCCAGGCGGCGCTCCCGCGTGGCGCCGCCGCCGAACCCGTCGGCGACGTCGGCGAGCCCGTCCTCGTGGAGGGCACCGGTCGCCACCACGGCGACCGCCACCGCGAGGGTCGCGGCCAGGAACGGCCCGAGCCCGACGGCCCAGCCGGCCGCCAGCACCAGGGCGGCGGGCAGCGCCAGGATCAGGCCGGCCAGCGGCAGCATCCGCGGCAGGGTGGTGAAGTCGGGGCTCCGGTGCGGGTCCGGCTCGCCGGGCAGTTGCGGCACCGGCAGGCGGGAGTAGAAGCGCAGGCACCCGGCGAGGTCGTAGAGGGCGCCGCGCCCGGGCCAGTCGGCCTCCCCGCCGGTCTGCCTGTCCATCGCGGCCTCTCGCATCCGCCCGCCACCGCGCGCCGCTCCCGTATAGTCTCCCCGTCCGGAGGCGCCCACAGGAAATCATCGCCGCCATGACCGATTCGACGACCGCTCCCGAACCCGGCCCCTTCGACGACATCCGCAACCTGCTGAAGGCGATGCCGGGCCCCGACGCGGAGGCGAAGGAAGCCGTCGCGGCCCGGGACGCGACCCTGACGAAGCCCGCCGGTTCGCTGGGACGCCTGGAGAGCCTCGTGACGTGGCTGGCGGCGTGGCAGGGCAAGGCGCCGCCGACCTTCGACCGGCCGCTGGTCTGCGTCTTCGCCGGCAGCCACGGGGTCACGCGCCGCGGCGTCTCGGCCTTCCCGGACGCGGTCAACCGCCAGATGCTCGACAACTTCGCCGCCGGGGGCGGGGCGATCAACCAGATCTGCGCGGCCTACGGCCTCGGCTTCAAGGTGTTCGACCTCGCCCTCGACATGCCCACCGGCGACATCGCGGAGGCGCCGGCCCTCGACGAGCGCGCCACGGTCGCCACCATGGCGTTCGGCATGGAGGCGGTGGCCGCCGGCACCGACTGCCTCGGCATCGGCGAGATGGGCATCGGCAACACCACGGTGGCGGCCGCCCTCTACGCCGCCCTGTTCGGCGGCGACCCCGCCCACTGGGTCGGGCGCGGCACAGGAGTCGACCGGGACGGCCTGTCCCGGAAGGTCGCGGCCGTGGAGGCGGCGCTCGCGCACCATGCGGGCCACCTCGACGACCCGCTCCAGGTCCTGGCGCGCCTCGGCGGCCGGGAGATCGCCGCCATGGCGGGGGCGATCCTGGCCGCGCGGCTGCAGCGCATCCCGGTGGTGATCGACGGCTACGTGGCGACCGCCGCCGCGGCCGTGCTGCACGCCGCCGACCCAAATGCCCTCGACCACTGCCTCGCCGGCCACGTCTCGGCGGAGGGCGCCCACGCGGAGGTTCTGGAGCGGCTCGGGCTGGTGCCGCTGCTGGCGCTCGGCATGCGCCTCGGCGAGGCCTCGGGCGCCGGCATGGCGATGGGC
This sequence comes from Methylobacterium sp. Leaf361, assembly GCF_001424445.1. Taxonomy (NCBI): domain Bacteria; kingdom Pseudomonadati; phylum Pseudomonadota; class Alphaproteobacteria; order Hyphomicrobiales; family Methylobacteriaceae; genus Methylobacterium; species Methylobacterium sp. Leaf361. The sequence goes on from NZ_LMPY01000056.1 coordinate 208,485, forward strand.
CTGCTGAAGGGCGCGCTCGCCTGCCACACCGGCATGGCGACCTTCGCGCAGGCCGGCGTGTCGGGGAAGGGCGCGGGCTGAAGACGCGCGGGCACCTGCGCCCTCGCGTCTTTGCGAGCGGAGCGAAGCAATCCAGCGGCGCCACGCCCATCAGCGGCCCGCTGCCCTGGGTTGCTTCGCTGCGCTCGCAAAGACGAACCTTCCTCGGGAGCGCCCGGACTCAGGCGGTCTTCTCGATGTTCCAGAAGAACTGCACGGGCGCCATCACCATGCCCTTGAGCTTCGCGCTGACCGCCATCGGCTGCTGCACGAGGCCCGCGGGCGCGTAGGGCACGACCGCGAAGGCCCGCTCCTCGATGCGCGCGGCGAGCGCCTTCTGCTGCGCCTCGTCGCTGGTGGCGATCCACTCGCTGCGCAGGCCCTCCAGGGTCGGGTCGTCCGGCCAGCCGAACCACGCCGCCTGACCGTTGGCGCGGATCAGCGGGTGGAGCGCCGGGTTCAGCACGTCGGCCCCCGACCAGAGGGTGTGGAACAGCGACCAGCCGCCGGCATCGACCGGCCCGCGGTTGCCGCGGCGGGCGATGAAGCTGCCCCAGTCGGTCGAGACCAGATCGACGTTCATGCCGAGCTGCTTGAGCAGGTCCTGGGTCACCAGCGACTGGTTGTAGGCGATCGGCTGGTCGGCCGGGGCCAGCAGCACCACGCGCTCGCCCTTGTAGCCGGCCTTGGCCAGCATCGCCTTGGCCTTGGCGAGGTCCGCCTGCATGGCCGCGGCCCCGCCGGCCCCGGTTGACATCGGCGAGCCCGGCGTGAAGAAGGTCTTGGCCTCCCGGTAATATTCGGGGCTGCCGACCACCGCCTGCATGTAGTCGTCCTGCTTCATGGCCATCATCACGGCCCGGCGGATCTCGGGATTGTTGAACGGCGGCTGCGTGTGGTTGAACCGCATCAGCAGGATCAGCCCGAGCGGCACGTTGCGGATCTCGATCCCCGGCTTGCCCTTGAGGACGGGGATCAGGTCGATCGCCGGCTGCTCGTACCAGTCGACCGCCCCCTGGATCATCGCGCCCACCGCCGCCGAGGCCTCGGTGATGGCGAGCCACTCGATCCGGTCGACCTTGGCGACCTTGCCGCCGGCCGCCCAGGAGGGCGCCTCCTCGCGGGGTCGGTAGCCCGCGTGGCGGGTGTAGATCGCGTTCTGGCCGGGGATCCATTCCCGCGCCTCGAAGCGCCACGGCCCGGAGCCCGTGGCGTCGGCGATCGGCTTGGACGCGTCCTGGAGGGCGACGCGCTCCGGCATGATGAAGGGCACGTTCGAGGACAGCTTGCCGAGCGCCGCCGGGAGCAGGGGGAACGGCCTCTTCAGCGCGACCGTGAAGGTCCGCGCGTCCTCCTGGCCGTACCCCTCCACGAAGCCCGCCAGGGTCTGGCCGAACGCGTCCCGCTTGGACCAGCGCGCGATGGACGCGATGCAGTCCTTGGCCTCGACGGGGGAGCCGTCGTGGAACGTGAGGCCGTCGCGGAGATGGAAGGTCCAGCGCAGGCCGTCGGGCGCGGTCTGCCACTCGCTCACCATCTGCGGCTGGATGCGGAAATTCTCGTCGGTGGCGAACAGCGTGTCGTAGACGAGATAGCCGTGATTGCGGATGACGTAGCTCGTGGCGACGATCGGATCGAGGGACGGCAAGGGCGTCGACGGGATGAAGCGCAGCACGCTGCCGCCGCCGGGCTGGGCCCGGACCAGGTGCGGGAGGCCGAGGCCGGCGGCCGCGCCTGCGGTACCGGCCAGGATCTGGCGGCGGGAGAGCGTCATCGCGGGCACCCTTGTCGTGATCGAGCCCGTTGCCCGATTGATTTTATACAATTTCAACACCGGAGCTCCGCCGTCAAGGGTCCTGCGGGGCATCCGGGGCCGACCGGGAGCGAGACGATGAAGAACCGGACCATCGCGGGCTCGATCGGGACCGAGATCCGGCGGCGCATCCTCGACGGCCGCTATCCGGCCGGCTCGCAGCTCCGCCAGGACGGCCTCGCGGCGGAGTTCGGCGCCAGCCGGATCCCGGTGCGGGAGGCGCTGTTCCAGCTCGAGGCCGAGGGCCTCGTGCGGATCCTGCCCCATCGCGGGGCCATGGTGGCGCCGCTCTCGGCAGCCGACGCGGCCGAGGCCCTCGAGCTCCGGGCCGCCCTCGAACCGCGCCTCCTGGCCCTCTCGGCGCCCCGCCTGACCGACGACGACTACGCCCGGGCCGACGCCCTGCTGGAGGAGTACGCCGCGGCCCTGCGGGCGGGCGCGACGGCGCGCTGGGGCGCCCTCAACACGGAGTTGCACCTCCTCCTCTACGGCCGGGCGGAGCGGCCCCGCGCCCTCGGTCTGGTCGGCTCGCTGCTGGCCGAGTGCGACCGCTACACCCGCCTCCAGCTCTCCACCGACAGCGCCGAGCTGGAGCGGGCCGACCGCGAGCACCGCGAGATCGTCCGGCTGTGCCGGAACGGCCACGTCTCGGCCGCCTGCGCCCTCCTGACCGACCATATCGACCACGTCGCCGCAGCGCTGATGGCGTTCCTCGGCGCGGCGCCTGGCCCGGCAAGCTCGGCAGCGATTGTATAAAATCCTTGCCAGACTCGCGCGGCGCTGCCATGGAGGGGCGAGCCGCCCCACGAGGCCAGCAAGGCCGGCCGGGACGGTCCCACCTCCCAGCAGGCGAGCCGGCGATGGCCTTCGATCGACACATCTTCTCCGGCACGATCCCGGCCCTGATGACGCCCTGCCGGCCGGACCGGACGCCCGACCTCGACGCCCTCGCGCGCAAGGGGCGGGAGCTCGTTGATGCCGGCATGTCGGCGGCCGTCTACTGCGGCTCGATGGGCGACTGGCCGCTGCTCACCGACGAGGAGCGGATGGCGGGCGTCGAGCGGCTGCTCGCCGCCGGCGTCCCGGTAATCGTCGGGACCGGCGCCCAGAACCCGAAGCGGGCCGCGGCGCTCGCGGCCCACGCCAAGGCGGCCGGCGCCCACGGCCTGATGATCATCCCGCGGGTCCTGTCGCGCGGCAGCTCGGCCGCGGCCCAGGAGGCGCATTTCGGCGGCATCCTGGAGGCGGCCGTCGACCTGCCGTCGGTGATCTACAACAGCCCCTATTACGGGTTCGAGACCCGGGCAGACCTGTTCTTCCGCCTGCGCGCCCGCCACCCGCACCTCGTCGGCTTCAAGGAGTTCGGCGGCGCGGCCTCGCTCACCTACGCGGCCGAGCACATCACCGGCCAGTCGCCCGACATCACCCTGATGGTCGGGGTGGATACCCAGGTGGTGCACGGCTACGTCAATTGCGGCGCCCGGGGCGCCATCACGGGCATCGGCAACGTCCTGCCGCGGGAGGTGCTCCACCTCGTCGCCCTGTGCGAGAAGGCCGCCGCGGGCGACGTCCGGGCCCGGCGCCGGGCCGAGGAACTCGACGCCGCGCTGGCGATCCTGTCGAGCTTCGACGAGGGGACCGACCTCGTCCTCTACTACAAGCACCTGATGGTGCTGGAGGGGAACCCGGAATACGCGCTGCACTTCAACGCCACCGACGCGCTCAGCGCCGGTCAGCGCCACTACGCGGAGACGCAGCTGCGCCTGTTCAAGGCGTGGTACGCGCAGTGGTCGGAGGCCGGCGCCGGGGCCTGATCCCCGGCCGCGCCGCCGAACGCAGGGCAGCCCGCCTTTGCGCGGGACCGCCCGTCGGCGCTATGGCGGGGGCGAGATCGGCCTTACCCGCGAACCGTCCATGAAGATCACCCAAGCCTTCACCTTCGAGGCGGCCCACCGGCTGCCGAACGTGCCCGAGACCCACCGCTGCCACCGGATGCACGGGCATTCCTACCGGGTCGAGCTGACGGTCGCCGGCCCGGTCGATCCCCACACCGGCTGGGTGATCGACTTCTACGACATCGAGTCGATCTTCGGGCCGCTGCTCGCCCGGCTCGACCACCACTGCCTCAACGAGATCGAGGGGTTGGAGAACCCGACCGCCGAGAACATCGCGGCCTGGATCTGGCAGCGCCTCCGGCCGGACCTGCCGGGCCTCGCGCTCGTGCGGGTCGCCGAGACCCCGATGTCCTGGGCCGAGTACGATGGCGAGTGACGCCGCCATCCCGGGGGACCGCGCCGCGCTGGTCCTGTTCTCCGGGGGCCAGGATTCGGCCACGTGCCTCGCCTGGGCGCTCGACCGGTTCGACCACGTCGAGACCCTCGGCTTCGACTACGGCCAGCGCCACCGGGTCGAGCTCGACCGCCGCGCGGCCCTGCGGGCGGGCACGACCGCCCTCGATCCCGCCTGGGCGGCCCGCCTCGGCGAGGACCACACGCTCGCCCTCGACGCCCTCGGGCAGGTCTCCGAGACGGCGCTGACCCGGGAGGCCGCGATCGGCTACGAGGCGTCGGGCCTGCCCAACACCTTCGTGCCCGGCCGCAACCTCGTGTTCCTGACCTTCGCGGCGGCGCTCGCCTACCGGCGCGGGCTCCGGCACGTGGTCGGCGGCATGTGCGAGACCGACTATTCCGGCTACCCGGATTGCCGCGACGACACCATCAAGGCCCTGCAGGTGGCGCTCAATCTCGGCATGGAGCGGCGCTTCGTGCTGCACACGCCGCTGATGTGGCTCGACAAGGCGCAGACCTGGGACCTCGCCGAGAGCCTCGGTGGGCGGCCGCTGGTCGACCTGATCGTCGAGGAGAGCCACACCTGCTACCTCGGCGAGCGCGGGCAGCGGCATCCCTGGGGCTACGGCTGCGGCACCTGCCCGGCCTGCCGCCTGCGGGCGGACGGCTACGCCCGGTTCACTGCGGCCTGAGGCCGTCGACCAGCACCGCCAGCGTCCCCCGGAAGGCGTCGGGGCTCGCGAACAGGCGCTCCATCAGGAGCGCCCCCTCCAGGGTGGCGACGACGTAGCGGGCGAGCGCCGCCGGATCCGCGCCGCCGCGCACGCTGCCATCTGCCTGGCCCGCGCGCAGGATGCCCTCCAGCCACGCGAGATGGTCCGCGAAGAAGGCCGCGACGTCCCGGCGCAGGCGCTCGGGCAGGGCCTCGCCCTCGATGGCCAGCGCCGCGCAGAGGCAGCCGAGCCCCTGCTCGACGCCGCCGAGATAGAGCCGCCCGTAGGCCTCGACCCGGCCCGGCCCGTCCGGCACGTCCCGGCGGATCACCTCCAGGGCCGCGGCGTAGCGCGCCGCGTAGGCCGCCACCAGGGCGGCGCCGAGATCGACCTTGGTGGGGAAGTGGTGGTGGATGCTCGCCTTGCGGATGCCCACCGCCGCCGCGAGGTCGGCGTAGCTGAAGCCGGCGAAGCCGCGGCCCCGCACCAGGGTCTCGGCCTGCATCAGCAACTCGGCGCGGGTATCCCTCATCGCGGCGATCGTCGCTCCAAAACGCGCCCTCATCAACGCACGAAGTCACGCGAACGTGCGGCCGCGGCGGGGACCGGCTCCCGGCGGCCCCTTGACGGACGATTAATCTACCTACTTAATGGTAGACAATCAAGAACGGGCAAGATCGGGAGGTTTCGGCATGACGGCACGCGCCGTCCATCCGCGGAGGCAGGCCGCCGGGCCGACGCGGCGGCACGCCCTCTTCGCGGGGCTCTGCCTGTGCTGCCTGCCGACGCTGGGCCGCGCCGCCGAGAGCTTCACGATGGAGGAGGTCGGGCCCGGCCTGTACGTGCGCAAGGGCCTAATCGCCGACGCCACCCGCGACAACGCCGACGCCATCGCCAATATCGGCTTCCTCGTCGGCAGGACCGGCGTGGTGGTGACCGAGTCCGGCGGCAGCCTCGCCGATGGCCAGTGGCTGCGCGCCGAGATCGCCAAGCGCACGGACAAGCCGATCACCCACGTGGTGCTGACCCACGTCCACCCGGACCACGTCTTCGGGGCAGGGGCCTTCGTCCAGGAAAAGCCGGTCTTCATCGGCCACGCCAAGCTCACCGAGGCCCTGGCGGCCCGGGGCGAGTTCTACCGCAAGCGGCTGATCGACCTGCTCGGCGAGGACCGGACCGGGCCGGTGGTCTACCCGACCATGACCGTCGCCGACACGGCCGAGATCGACCTCGGCGACCGGCGCCTGACCTTCACGGCGCACGGCCCGGCGCACACCACCTCGGACCTGTCGATGATCGATTCCGGCAGCGGCCTGCTGTTCCCCGCCGACCTGCTGTTCGTGAACCGGATCCCCTCCCTCGACGGCAGCCTCAAGGGCTGGCTCGCCGAGATCGAGCGGCTGAAGGCCATGGGTCCCGCCCGGGCCGTCCCGGGCCACGGCCCCGTCGCGGTCGACCTCGCCCCGGCGCTCGCCGACCTCTCCGGCTACCTGACCGCCCTGCGCGACGGCACCCGGGCGGCGATCGCCAAGGACGTGCCCATCGAGAAGGCCGTGACCAGCGTCGCGGCGGACCAGCGCGACAAGTGGGCCCTGTTCGACACCTACAACGGCCGCAACGTCACCGTGGCCTACCAGGAACTCGAGTGGGAATAGGTTTTTAGGATCCCCATATCCAAGCCAATCGGGAGGCACGCCATGACGCACAGGATCGGACAGACCTTCATCGGACAGACCTTCTCCAGCCTCGCCCTCGGCCTCGTCCTGGCGACGACGGCGCTGTCGGGACCGCTCGCCGGCGCCGCGCGGGCAGCCGGCGCCTCCGACACCGATCAGGAGCGGGCGGCCCGCTGGCAGGAGATCGCCAAGTCGATCTTCGGCGACCGCCAGATCGCCCCGACCGACAGCGTCGTGAAGATCGAGGCGCCGGCCCGGGCGCTCGACGCCGCCCTGGTGCCGATCACCCTGACGATGCCCAAGGACGGGCAGATCAAGGCGGTCTCGCTGATCATCGACGACAACCCGGCGCCCTACGCGGCCAAGTTCGAGTTCGGGCCGGCCGCCGACCCGGCCGAGCTGAAGCTGCGCGTGCGGGTCAACAACTACACCGACATGCACGCCGTGGTGGAGACCATGGACGGCAAGCTCTACGAGGCCAAGCAGTTCGTGAAGGCCTCCGGCGGCTGCTCGGCCCCGATGGGGATGAGCGACGAGGAGGCCATGAAGGGCATGGGCGAAATGCGCATGAAGTTCGCCGAGGCGGCGGCCGGCAAGCCCGTGGAGGCGACGCTGATGATCCGCCACCCGAACTTCTCCGGCATGCAGATGAACCAGGTGACCCGCGACTACACGCCGGCGCGCTACATCGACAAGCTCACCGTCTCGGCGGGCGACCGGAAGGTCTTCACCATGACGGGCGACATCTCGATCGCGTCGAACCCGGTGATCAACTTCGCGTTCAAGCCGGACGGCAAGCCGATCCAGGTGGCGGCCTCCGACAACCAGGGCGGCCAGTGGCAGCACAGCTTCACCGCGCCGAGCCCGACGAACTGACCATGCGGCGCCTCCTCCTGACCGGCCGGGCCGCGGCGGCCTGCGCCGCGCTCCTCTGCCTCGCCGCGGCGCCGGCCGATTCGCCGGTGAACGTGCCCGAGCCGGAGGGGCTCTACGCCGGTCCCCCGAAGGGCTACACGCCGCCGACCCTCAAGGGCGCCGCGGTGGTCGACGCCGACGCCGTCGCCGCCCTGATCGCCGGCCCCGACAAGCCGGTGCTGCTCGACGTGGCGGCGCCGGACCGCAAGCCGTCGAACTTCCCGGAGGGCCGCCTCTGGCTGCCGGTGCATCCGTCGATCCCCGGCGCCGTCTGGATGCCGGAGGCCGGCGCCGAGCCCCTGGCGCCGGCGCGTGAGGCGCTCTTCTACGCCCGCGTCGCGGCGCTGACCGGGGGCGACAAGGCGAAGCCCGTCGTGGTGTTCTGCCACGTCGAGTGCTGGGGCAGCTGGAACGCCGCCAAGCGGCTGGTGCTGAAGGGCTATACCGGCGTGCGCTGGTTCCCCGAGGGCGTCGAGGGCTGGCAGGAGATGCACGAGACCGCGAACCTGACGGTCGATCCGGACTGGAAGGCGGGCGCCGAGCCGCAGGCGGGGCGCTGACCCGCATCGCCGGGCATTGTAAGAGACGCCGCGGAACGAGGCTCGCGTGGCGGGGCGCGCGCTCTCCCGGGCGGGAGAGGGGGCCCGCGCCGCGTCCCGAGTGGCGGGAATGAGGTCTGAACCATGTCGCAGGTCGTGCAGTCCCGACGGCTCCGGGCGGTCGATATCGGCAAGCGCAAGGCCGAGGGGCGCAAGATCATCGCGCTCACCGCCTACCACGCCCACACGGCCGGCATCGTCGATCCCTATTGCGACTTCATCCTCGTGGGCGATTCCCTCGGCATGGTGATGCACGGGATGGAATCGACGATCCCCGTGACCCTGGAGATGATGATCCTCCAGGCCCAGGCGGTGATCCGCGGCACGCAGAAGGCGCTGGTCGTGGTCGACATGCCGTTCGGCTCCTACGAGGCGAGCCGGGAGCAGGCCTTCCTCAGCGCCTCCCGGGTTCTCAAGGAGACCGGCGCCGGCGCGATCAAGATGGAGGGCGGCGCCCATTTCGCCGAGACGGTGGCGTTCCTCGTCCAGCGCGGCGTGCCGGTGATGGGCCATATCGGCCTCACCCCGCAGGCGGTGAACACGATGGGCGGCTTCAAGGTCCAGGGCCGGGCCCCCGACGACGAGCGCCGCCTCCTGGAGGATGCCCGCGCCATCTCGGAGGCCGGCGCCTTCGCGATCGTACTCGAGGGCATCGTCGAGCCGGTGGCGCGGGCGATCGCGACCTCCCCCCAGGTCACCGCCGCCACGATCGGCATCGGCGCCTCGGCGGTCTGCGACGGCCAGATCCTGGTGCTGGAGGACATGCTCGGCCTGTCCGAGCGCACGCCGAAATTCGTGCGCCAGTTCGGGAGCCTGCGGACCCACATCGAGGACGCCGTGAAGGCCTACGCGGACGAGGTCCGGGCCGGCCGGTTCCCGGCCGACGACCACACCTACGGTTAGGGCAGGGCGGCCCATGACGCGCATGATCGGACCGTGGAGGGCGCCCGCCGCGTGGCCTGTCCGCGCGCTCGCGGTCTGCGCCGCCCTTGCCGGATCGGGGCCGGCCCGCGCGCTGGAGAATCCGGCCTCGGCCTTCTGCGCGACGATGGGCGGGCAGACGATCCTCGCGAAGCTGCCCGATGGCGGCACGATCGGGCTCTGCGCCCTTCCGGGGCGGAAGATCGTCGAGGAATGGACGCTGTACCGGATGCTCCGCGGCGTGAAGCCGGCACCCGGCGCCGACCCGTTCCGCTAGCCCGGCCCGGTTCCCGAACAGTCTTCGTCCGTGTCCGTCGGGCCGGCCCGCGCATTCGCGGCGCGGCCCGGGGCGGGGCGATTGATTTCGCCGGCCCGACGATGCCACTCTCGAGGTCCGAGCTCTCTCAGGCGGGATCGACGACTCATGCAGCGGGCCCGATCGCGCCGGCGCCTCGTCGGCGCGTGCCTCGCCCTCGGCCTGATCGCGGCCGGGCCCGGAGCCGGATCCGCCGGGACGCTGACGCGGGCGCAGGTCGAGGCGCAGCTGCCGGCGCTGGAGGCGCTGGCGCAGCGGGCCGTCGACGCGGGAGCGGTGCCGGGCCTCGCGGTCGCGGTCGTCCTCGGCGACGAGACGCTCCTCCTGAAGGGATACGGCCTCAGGCAGGCCGGGAAGCCAGAGCCGGTCGGCCCCGACACGGTCTTCCAGATCGCCTCCCTGTCCAAGCCCGTCACCGCGACGATCGTGGCCGCCCTGGTCGGCGACGGGGTGGTCGACTGGGATTCGCGCGTCGCGGATCTCGATCCCGCCTTCCAGCTGCACGAGCCCTACCCGACCGCGCAGGTCACGGTGCGCGACTTCCTCAACCATCGCAGCGGCCTGCCGGGGACCGCCGGCGACGATCTGGAGGCGATCGGCTTCGGCCGCGACGCGATCCTGCACCGGCTGCGCCTCGCGCCGCCCGCCTCCAGCTTCCGCGCCGGCTACGCCTACAGCAATTTCGGCTTCACCGAGGGCGCGGTCGCCGCCGCGAAGCCGACCGGCCAGCCCTGGGAGGCGGTGGCCCGGGACCGGCTGTTCCGGCCGCTCGGGATGACCGCTACCGGCACGACCCACGCGGATTTCCTCAGCCGGGCCGACCGCGCGGCGCTCCACGTCCGGGCCGGCGGCGTCTGGACCGCCAAGATCGAGCGGGATCCCGACGCGCAGGCACCGGCCGGCGGCGTCAGCAGCGATGTCCGCGACCTCTCCCGATGGCTGCGGCTCGTGATCGGCAAGGGCCGTTTCGAGGGCGCGCAGCGCGTCGCGGCCCCGGCCCTGGCGCAGACGCACGCCCCGCTCATGGCCCGCGGCCGCAACCCCGTGACCGGCGGCGCGTCCTTCTACGGCCTCGGCTGGAACGTCGAGTACGGCCGCCACGGCCTCGTCTGGGGCCACGCGGGCGCCTTCAGCGTCGGCGCGCAGACGCTCGTCTCGATCCATCCGGAGGCCGGTCTCGGGATCCTCGTCCTGACCAACGCCTTCCCGTCCGGCGTGCCGGAGGGGCTGGCCGACAGCTTCGCCGACCTCGTCTTCGACGGCCGCGTCGGCCGGGACTGGGTGACGGCCTGGGGCGCGGCCTACGAGAACCTGTTCGCGCCGGGCATCGCCGCCGACAAGGCGGCCTACGGCACGCCGCCGGCGCCGCCCGCCGCGCCCCTGGCGCTCTCGGCCTATGCCGGGCGCTACGCCAACGCCTATGTCGGCGAGGCCGTGGTGGCGGAGGCGGACGGCGCCCTGACGCTGACGGTCGGCCCCGCGGGCGCGCGCCGCTACCCCCTCCGGCACTTCGACCGCGACCTCTTCCTCAGCTTCCCGGACGCCGAGGCGCCCGACCGCCCCTCCGCCGTCCGCTTCGCCATCGGCAGCGACGGCCGGGCCGCCGCCGTGACGGTGGACGCGCTCGACGCGAGCGGGCTCGGCACCCTGGCGCGGCGAGACTGACCGCCGCCGTCACCCCGCCCGCCGCGACGGCAGCCGCAGGCCCGGGGCCGGGCGCTCCAGCAGCACCTCCCGGCGGAAGCGCACCAGCCGCGCCGGCCGGCCGGCGGCGCCGCTGGTCACGCTCTCGGTCTCCTCCACCAGCCCCTGCTGGGCCACGAGGCGCCGGAAGTTCTGCTTGTGCAGCTGCGTCCCCGACAGGGCCTCCACGGTCTTCTGCAGCTGCAGCAGGGTGAATTCCGGCGGCATCAGCTCGAACACCACCGGGCGGTACTTGATCTTGCCCCGGAGCCGGCCGATCGCGGTCGCGAGCACCCGCCGGTGGTCGAACGCCATGGGGACGCCGGTCGGGTCGTTCGGCAGGGCCGGGCCGGGATTGCCCCGCGCCTCCGGGATCAGCCCGGCCTCGAACAGCAGCTCGTAGCGCTCCAGGACGCGCTCCTCGTTCCACGTGCCGCCGTTCATGCCGAAGGTCAGGCCGAGGCGGTCGAGGCGGCGGGTCCGGGTGGCGCAGTCCGCGGGCTCGGACGCCCATTCGGCGAGCCGCGCCTCGATGGCGTCGAGCTGGCGCGGGCGCCCCTGCCGGAAATCCTCGTAGGGCAGGTAGCGGTACCAGTTCTGCCACGCGGCCTCGGCGAGCCCCGCCGGCCGCTCCTCGCGGACGAGCGCCAGATAGGCCACCGAGAGGGAGTGCACCCCCGACAGGGTCGCCGTGCCGGAGCGGTCGCGGTCGCCGAAGGTGTAGAGCTGCTCCACGTAGCCGAGGCGCTGGTGCGTCTGCCGCTCCACCCAGGCGCGCAGGCCCCGCTCCAGCGTGGCGTGCTCGGGGACGAGGGGGCCGGCCGGCAGGCCGTCGCCGCGGCCGGGCGCCTGGTCGGGGACCCGGATGGTCAGGGCGCGCGGCTCCCCCTTGGTCGCGGCGACGATCACCGCGACGAGGCCTACGGAGGAGCGCTCCGGCGGGGCCTGCCCCCCGCGCGCGTCCGTCTGCGCCGCGGCACCCGTCATCGTTCCTCGACCGTCCGTCCCCCGGGATGCGCCGTAGCGGATCCCACCTATAGGGGGACAGGATCGCCGCGCGTCAACGCCGCCGTATGACGGAGCGGGGGGGCCCGTCGACGCACCGCTGTCCACCCGCCGCTTGCCAACGCCGCGAGCCCTGCCCAAACAGGGGTCCGGGTAGGCTGGCACGGGACCGGCCGAGGCGGACCGAGCGACGACAGCGATGCCAGCGAGCGCGACTTCCCCCGCAGCTTCCCCCTCGACCCCGACCGGCAGCCGGGCCGTCGACCTGCGGCTCTACGGGCTCCTCGATGTCGGCGTCTGCGGCGCCGACGGGGCGCGGCTGGCGGAGCTCGGCGCCGAGGCGGTGGCAGGGGGCTGCACCCTGCTCCAGTACCGCGAGAAGGACATCGCCGATGCCCGCGCCGCCCTGGCGCGGATCCGGGCGATCCTGGCGGCGGTGGGCGGCCGCGTCCCGGTCCTCGTCAACGACCGCGTCGACCTCGCCCTCGCGGCCGGAGCCGACGGGGTGCATCTCGGCCAGGGCGACCTCCACCCGGCCGACGCCCGCCGGCTGCTGGGGGAGGGCGCGATCATCGGCCTCACCCTGAAGAAGCCCGCCCAGGCCGACGAATTGTACCGGCTGCCCGTCGACTACGCCTGCATCGGCGGCGTGTTCGCCACCACCAGCAAGGACAATCCCGACCCGCCGGTGGGCCTCGACGGCTTCGCCAGCATCGCCTTCCGCGCCCGCCTCGCCCGCGGGGCCGGCCTGCCGCTCGGCGCCATCGCGGGGATCGGGCTCGACAACGCCGCCGCGGTGGTCGCCGCGGGGGCGGACGGGGTCGCGGTGATCACCGCGCTGTTCGGCGCGGAGTCGGTGCGCCAGCGCGCCCGCGACCTGCGCGCGCGGATCGACGGCGCCCTGGCGGAGCGGGCCGGCGCCCGATGAGCGGCCCCGCGCCCATCGCGGTCACGATCGCGGGCTCGGATTCCGGCGGCGGCGCCGGCATCCAGGCGGACCTCAAGACCTTCTCGGCGCTCGGCGTCTACGGCGCCAGCGTGATCACGGCGCTGACCGCGCAGAACACGACGGGGGTCCAGGGCATCCACGACGTGCCGGCGGAGTTCGTCGCCCGGCAGATCGACAGCGTGTTCTCCGACCTCGCCGTGAGGGCGGTGAAGATCGGCATGCTGTCGCAGACCGCGGTGATCGCGGCGGTCGCCGAGGGCCTCGCCCGGCACGCCGGGTCGATCCCGGTCGTCCTCGACCCGGTGATGGTCGCCACCAGCGGCGACCGGCTGATCACCGACGACGCCGTGGCGACGCTCCGCGAGCGGCTGCTCCCGCGGGCCGACCTGATCACCCCCAACCTGCCGGAGGCGGCGGTGCTCCTCGGCGAGCCCGTCGCCGCGGACGCGGCAGCGATCGTGGCCCAGGCGCGGCGGCTGGTCGCCCTCGGCGCCCGGGCGGTGCTGATCAAGGGCGGCCACGGCGCGGGGCGCGAGAGCATCGACCACCTCGTCACGGCGGACGGCACCCTGCGGACCCTGTCGGCGCCGCGGATCGCGACGCGCAACACCCACGGCACCGGCTGCACCCTCTCGGCGGCGGTGGCGGCGGGCCTCGCCCAGGGCCTGGCCCTGCCGGAGGCGGTGGCGGAGGCCAAGGCCTACCTCACGGCCGCCCTCGCGGCGGCGGACAGCCTCGCGGTCGGGACGGGGCACGGGCCGGTCCACCACTTCCACGCCGTCTGGACTTAGAGGCCGATCCGGCCGCCGCTTTCCGGTGCGCACGCCGCCGCGCACGCCGCCCGCCGCCTTGCAACCGGGCGTCGATTGCGTTTGAAGAAGCGTACGATCGTTCGGATAATGGAACGGTGCAGGCGGATCGGGGACGATGCAGGATCAGGCGGAACGGCCCGACCGGGCGCGCGGGCGCGACCTGCTGACCGGCGCGCAGGTGCTCTCCGGCCAGCTCGGCAAGACCATCCAGCGGCTGCGCAAGGCCTACAACCTGTCGCTCTCGGAACTCGCCGAGCAGTCCGGCGTGGCCAAGTCGATCATCAGCCAGATCGAGCGCAACGAGACCAACCCGACGCTGGCGACGATCTGGCGCCTGTCCCAGGCCCTCGACGTGTCGATCGAGCGGGTGTTGGCGGCCGGCGACGAGGAGCCGTTTATCGAGAAGACCTCCCGGGCCGACACGCCGATCCTCGTCTCCGAGGACGGGAAGGTGCGGCTGGCGATCATCGGCTGGCTCAAGACGATCGAGTGGCTGCAATGGTACGAGGTCACGGCCGACCCGGGCGGCGTCCTCGACTCGGACCCGCACCAGCGCGGCTCGGTGGAGTCGCTCTCGGTCACCGAGGGGGCGTTCGAGGTCGAGATCGGCGGCGTCGTGCAGCGGGCGCGGGCCGGCGAGACCCTGCGCTATCGCTGCGACCGGCCCCACCTCGTGCGCTGCACGGACGGTCCGGCCCGGGCCACCATGGTGGTGATCATGAAGGCCGCCGTGATGGAGTGAGGCGGCCCGGTCGGCCCTCCGGCCCACCCTCGGCGCCCCGCGCGAGGGCGCGCACGCGGTAGTCGCGGGGGCTCAGGCCGTAGCGCTCCTTGAAGCGGCGGGAGAAGTGGGACTGGCTGAGGAAGCCGCAGCCATACGCCAAGGTCCCCAGCGGCATGTGGAGGCAGCCCGGATCGGCCAAGCGCTTGGCGGCCGCCTCGAGCCTGCGGTGCCAGATCCAGTCGGAGATGTGCCGGTCCTGCGCGCGGAACAGCGCCTGCAGCCGGCGCAGGGACACGCCGGCCGCGGCCGCGAGCCGGGGCGGGTCCAGGGTCGGATCGTGGAGATGGGCCTCGAGATAGGCCCGGGCGCGCTGCACCACGACGCTGTCCTGGACGGGCCGCTGCGCCTCCCGCGCGAGCCGCTCCGCGAGGCTGGCGACGATGAGGTCGAGCCCCGTGGAGACCATGCTCTCGGCCACCTGGGGCGTCAGCCGGTCGCCCAGGCTGAGCAGGTTGCCCAGGAACGACCGGGTCAGGGTCGCGGTCGGCAGATCGCCGCCGACAGTCACGCCGGCGAACAGGCGCGCGGAGCCCAGAGCCCCCTCCAGCCGCTCCCGCGGGATCCCGATGGCCAGCACCTCGCTGTAGCCGCTGTGCTCGATCGTCCAGGGTGTATTCGTATCCCGGATCGAGAAGTCGCCGACCCGATCCGTGCTCGACCGATCGTACTGATCCGCGCGGACCTGTCCCGAGAGCACGATGCTCATGAACAGGTGGTCGGTCTTGTGGTTTTCATGGCGAAGCGTGCGCGGCGTCGTGGCCGCCGCAGGTTGCGCAGCGCGAATTTCGTGAAGATCAGGCCGCCGATACTGGCCCCCTCGATCGTCGCGTGAAAGGGCTCGTCGTTGAGACAAGTCTGCGCCATCGGAACCAGGCGATCTTCGCAGACATCTCGCCAAAGGCGAAATTTGTCCTTCTCCAATACACCTTCAGTTGAGAACAGAGTCTGCATCGCGGCAGCCGTATGACCGCGATTGCTGCGAACTGCAACCGCGCCCCGTCCACGCACGCCGCCGCGGCGCCGCGGGACACGGATTGATCGGCAGGAAATCCCGCGCGCCCACGATGGACCG
Organism: Methylobacterium sp. Leaf361; assembly: GCF_001424445.1. Taxonomy (NCBI): domain Bacteria; kingdom Pseudomonadati; phylum Pseudomonadota; class Alphaproteobacteria; order Hyphomicrobiales; family Methylobacteriaceae; genus Methylobacterium; species Methylobacterium sp. Leaf361. The sequence continues at coordinate 224,070 of NZ_LMPY01000056.1, forward strand.
TCGGGCCCCTCCCATCACCCGTGGCGCCTGTCGGGCCGTGGAGCGGATCCGCACGGCTGGCATTCGGAGGACGTTCCGTCGCGAGCGCCCCGCCCCGGCGGGGCGTCGGCGCGGCCCGGCCGCGGGGCCGTCAGCGCCCGCTGTTCACCCAGCGCACCACGTCGGCCAGCACGATGCTCAGCGCCTGATCGAGGGCGCGGGCGCCGCTGCCGGCATCGATCTTGGACACCGGCACGCGGGCCGTGAAGATCCGCGCCGCCGCAACCCTGCCGGTGCCGTCGGCCACGAGCTTCAGCGACAGGTCGACCACGGCCTCGCCGGTCCCGGACTGCACGTCGAAGGCGCGGATCTCGCTGATCAGCTGGTAGTCGGCCACGACCTTGTCGCCGGGCCGGCTCACCGAGCGGAGCCGCCCGGAATTCTCCAGGCTCTGGATGAGCCGCGTCTGGATCAGGCGCGGCAGCCGGTCGGCCCACTGGCCGCCGCCCAGGAACGACAGGGCGCCGCCGTTCTCGCGGACGATGATCCGGTCGGCCTCGAAGGGCTGGATGCTCACCGGCTCCGAGACCGCGATCGAGCGGCCGGCCGCGATCGGCCGCCCCGCGGCCGGCAGCGCCGCGAGGTCGAAGGTGAGGGGCGCCGCGCCGCCGCAGCCGCCCAGGAGGGCGGCGAGCAGCGCGGCGGCGGCGATGTGGGACGAGCGGACCATACGCATGACCTGAAGGACCCCGCCGGCGAACGGCGGAGCTGTATAAGCTATGCGGTTAAAACTAATCCGCTGCGGCATCCGTGCCGTGCGCCGGGACACATCCGCCCGGCGACGCGGCATTTCACCGGCCACCGTTGTATTCAGGCAACGAAGGCTTGCCGCCGAAGATCACCTGGCTCGGGTCGCGCTCCAGGCTGCGCACGGTGCGGTTGAGGGTGCTCAGCGTCCGCTGCCCGTCGCCCGACAGGGCCTCGACCTCCCGGCGGCCGGTGCCGCTCAGCCGGCCGAAATTGGCCGAGATGCTGGCGGTGCGCTTGTCGAGGTTCTCCGACATGGTCCGGAACGCCTTGCCGGCGTCGCGCACCGAGATCGCCGCCGCGCGGATCTCCGTGAAGGTGCTGGAGCCCTCCTGGCCGGAGGCCGAGCCCAGGAAGCTCTGGGCGCCGTTCAGCACCGCGTCGATCTTGTCGGCCGAGGCGCTGAGCTTGCCGGCGAGCAGCCGGGCGTCGTGCAGGCCGGCCTCGATGTCGGGGCTGGCCTTGGACAGGGCGGCCGAGAAGCGGTCGGCGTTGTCGATCACCCGGCCGAGCTTGGCCCCGTCCACGGCCTTGACCAGCGCCGAGATGTTCGGGCCGGCATCGGCCAGCGTCTTCGAGAAGGTCTCGACGTTGGTCAGCGACCGGTTGATCGCCCCCTCGTTGGCGGAGACCAGCCGGTCGAGGCGGGCCAGCATGTCGTCGGCCCGCTGCGCCACCTGGCGCGCCAGCGCCATCATGTCCTGCATGTCGGAGGAATCGGCGAAGATCGTCGGCGGCTCGCCGTTGGCCATCGGGGTCAGCACCGGCGCGTCGGCGTTGCCGCCCGACAGGGAGATCACCGAGACACCGGTGAGCATCGCCGAGTCGAGGCGGGCGCGGGTGTCGGCCCGGAGCGGGGTCGCGGGATCGACCTTGATCGTGGCGAGCACCCGGCGGGGATCCTGCGGGGCGAGGCGGATGTCGGTGACCTCGCCGACCTTGATGCCGTTGAAGTTCACGCTCGAGCCGCGCGACAAGCCCCCGACCGAGCCGGAGAAGACGATGCGGACGAGCTGGCTGACCTGCCGCGAGGAGCCGCCGGAGAGCCACAGCACGGTGCCGAAGCCCGCCAGGATGACGGCGATCGTGAAAGCCCCGATCAGGGCGTAGTTCGCGCGGGTTTCCATGCGCTCAACCTGCGGTTCTGGCCGGCGGAGATCCGGCCGGGCCTGGAGCCCCGGCTCCCGGAGGGGAGCAGGGCGGGATCTGGGTGGGACGGCGGCGATCGGGCATCGGGTCAGGCACGGGATCAGGCACGGGATCAGGCATGGGCCGAGGCGCCCCCCGTCGCGATGGTCCGGGCGCGCTTGCCGTGGAAGTACGAGCGCAGCCAGGGATGGTCGCTCGCCAGCATCTCGTCGATCGTGCCGGCGGCGATGATCTGGCCGTCGCCGAGCGCCGCGATGCGGTCGCAGGCGGTGTAGAGGCTGTCGAGGTCGTGGGTGACCATGAAGACCGTCAGGCCCAAAGTCTCCTTCAGGGTCGAGACGAGGTCGTCGAACTCGCCCGCGCCGATCGGGTCGAGGCCCGAGGTCGGCTCGTCGAGGAACAGGATCTCGGGGTCGAGCGCCAGGGAGCGGGCGAGCGCCGCGCGCTTGATCATGCCGCCCGACAATTCCGAGGGCAGCTTGTCGGCGGCGTCGGGCTTCAGGCCGACCATCTCGATCTTGAGCCGGGCGAACTCGTCGAGCAGGCGCTCGGACAGGTTCAGGTGCTCGCGCATCGGCACCTGGATGTTCTGCTTGACGGTGAGCGCCGAGAACAGGGCGCCCTGCTGGAACAGCACGCCCCAGCGCTGCTCCATCCGGCGCCGCTCCGCGTAGGTGAGTTCGTCGACGTCGCGGCCGAACACCTCGATGGTCCCGGCCCGCTTCGGGTTGAGGCCCAGGATCGTCCGGGTGAGCACCGACTTGCCCTGGCCCGAGGGCCCGACGAAGCCCAGGATCTCGCCGGCGCGGATGTCGAGGCTCAGGCCCTTCAGGATGTTGCGGTCGCGGAAGCCGACCACGAGGTCGCGCACGCGGATGATCGGGGCGGGGCCATTCGGCGAGGCGGTCATCGGGGCATTCATCGCGGCGGCCTCAGAAATCGATCGCGGCGAAGAACACCGCGAACAGGCCGTCGAGGACGATGACCATGAAGATGGACTTCACCACCGACGCGGTGACGTGACGGCCGAGCGATTCCGCGGAGCCCTCGACCGCGAAGCCCTCGATCGTGGCGATCACCCCGATCGTCAGCGCCATGAACGGCGCCTTGATCAGGCCGACCATGACGTGGTGGACGCCCACCGCCGCCTGGAGCCGGACGAGGAACTGGTCGAGGGTCAGGCCGCCGTAGAGCATCGCGGTGAGGCCGCCGCCGGCGAGCGCCGCGAGGTCGCCGATCAGCGTCAGCATCGGCAGGCCGATCATCAGTGCGAGCACCCGGGGCACGATCAGGATCTCGACGGGGTCGAGGCCCATGACCCGGAGCGCGTCGACCTCCTCGCGCATGCGCATGGAGCCGATCTCGGCGGTGATCGCCGAGCCGGAGCGGCCGGCGACCATGATCGAGGTGAGCAGCACGCCCATCTCGCGCAGGATCAGGAGGCCGATCAGGTTGACCACGAAGGTCTGGGCGCCGAAGCGCTGGAGCTGGAAGATGCCCTGCTGGGCGACGATGCCGCCCACGAGGAACGAGATCAGCACGATGATCGGCGTGCCGTTGAGCGCCACCTGCTGGATCTGGTTGATCAGGGCGTTGCCGCGGAACGTGCCGGGCCGCAGGGCGACGCGCCCGCAGGCGGCGATCAGCTCGCCCAGGAACGCGAGGGCGGTGACGAACTCGCGGCCGCCCTGCACGGTCCGGCGCCCGGTGGCGTCGAGCAGGCCGACGACCGGGCCGTGCCGCCGCGGCGGCGGCGCGTCCGGCTCGCGCAGCCGGACCTCGCCCAGCAGGGTGCGGTGCTCCGGGCGGGCGCCGAGATAGGTGAGGGCGCTGCCCGCCTGCTCGATCTCGGCGCGGGTCCGCTCCAGGACCCAGGCGCCGAGCGTGTCGAGGCGCTCGATCCCCGACAGGTCGACCGCCACCGGCCCGGCGCGGCCGGCCGCCGCGATGCGCGCGGCCGCGGCCTCGACGGTCGGGGCCTGGTCGGCGGTCCAGCGGCCGTCGAGCGCCAGGCGGCCGTCGGCCGACCGGTCCCGCAGCGCGGCGCCGGCCAAGGCGCCGGGAACAGTGCCCTCGCTCAGCAACACCCATACTCCTCGATCGAGGCACCACCCTGCCCGGCGGTTATGACGACATTACGGTTGACGATCCGTCTCCAACCTCACCCCCGGCGCGCGGCGGGAGGCCAGGGCGAGGCCCAGGCCGGCGGCGGCGAGCGGCGCCATCAGCAGGAAGGCGAGGGGGCCGCCGGCCCGGTAGGCGACGCCGCTCCCCAGGGTCGCGACCACCGAGATCCCGGCATTGACCGCGCTGAGCGTGCCCTGCGCCCGGCCCCGCGCGCCGTCGGGGGCGTAGGCCGAGACCGCCGCCATGGCGCCGAGCTGGGTCGCCCCGAAGGTCAGGCCGTGGAGGCACTGGAGCGGCACCAGCGCGGCGAGATGGTCGCCGAGGAGGTACATGCCGATCGCCCGCAGGATCGCCGCGACGGCCCCGGCGCCGAGGAGCCGCACCGGGCCGCGCCAGGCGGCGGGCAGGGCGGGGAGGCCGGCGAACAGGGCGATCTCGGCCAGCACCCCGGTCGCCCAGAGCGCGCCGACCCAGGTCGGCGGGATGCCCTGGCCGGTCCAGTAGATGCTGCCGAACCCGTAGATCGCCCCGTGGCTCGCCTGGATCGCGGCCGCCGCGCCGATGCACAGCCAGAGCCGCCGCGGCAGCCGCGTCCGGCCGTCGCCCGCCGCCGCCGGCGGCAGGGCCGCCACCGCGCGGCTGCGCCACGCCACCAGACCCGCGCCGAGGGCGAGGCCGGTCAGGAGCAGCGGCACGGCGAGCCGGCCGCCGAGCGCCGTCAGCAGCAGCCCGCCCGCGAGGTTCGCCAGCAGGAACGCGATGGAGCCCGCCATCCGGATCCGCGCGTAGGTCAGGCGGGCGTCTTGGCGCACGGCCGCGAGCGTCAGGTAGTCGATGCAGGGCACGAGCGGCGCGCCGGCGACCGCGTTGAGCACGATCAGCCCGGCCAGCAGCGGCCACCCGATCCCGGCCGCGGCGGGCATCAGCGCGTAGGACAGGCTCAGGGCGAGGCTGCCGAGCAGGATCAGCCGCCGGGGCCCGAGGCCGCGGTCGAGGAGGCTCATCAGCGGCGCCGTGGCGGCGATCCGCGTGGCGATCGGCAGGGCGAGGAGGAGACCGATCACCCGGGCATCGAGCCCCAGGGCGTCGAGCCACAGGGGCATGAACGGCATCGCGATGCCGATCTCGGTGAACACCACGGCGTAGAGCAGCGACAGGCGCGCCGGGCCGGACGGGCGGGGCAAGGCGGGTCTCGACGAGCGGGGTTAGCAGGGAGGCGGGACCGGGACGGCGTCCGTAAGCGCCCGTTAAAGGCCCTCTGTCAAATTCGCCGCGATTGGCGCGCATCGGGGCCGCCGCCGCGCCCGCATTCAGCGTCCAGAGAGGCCCATGTTCGGTTCCGTCAACCCGAGCGCGCACGCTTCGGCCGAGTACGAGGCGATCGAGGCGACGATCAGCGCCAGCGAGCGCGGCCGCTGGTTCCTCGCCGAGTACGCCCGGCGCAACCGGGGCGCCGAGACCGAGGTGCTGCTCGGGGCGATCGCGCGGCTGGAGCGGAGCGTCACCGCCGACCGCGGGCAGGAGGCCTTCGGGCACCTGCGCGGCAATCTCCTCGACATGGCCGACGCGATCAGCCGGACCAAGGGCGAGATCGCGGCGCTCAACACCCCGAACGGCGACGAGACCCGGCTGACGCAGGCGTCGCTCGCCCTCGACGCCATCGTGCGCGAGACCGAGCAGGCCACCTCCGACATCCTCGGCGCCGCCGAGTCGATCCAGGAGGCGGCCTGGACCCTGCGCGAGCGCGGGGCCGACGCGCAGGCCTGCGACGCCCTCGACCGCCACGCGACCGCGATCTACACGGCCTGCTCGTTCCAGGACCTCACCGCGCAGCGCACCGCCCGGATCGTCTACACCCTGCGCTACCTGGAGGACCGGGTCTCCGCGATGATCGCCATCTGGGGCGAGGACGCGGTGCGGGTGCCGCCCCACCGGGGCGCGCGGCCGGCCGGCGAGCCGGCCGATCTGAACCAGAGCGACATCGACCGCTACATCGCCATGGACGTGCCGGCCGTCACGGTGGCGGCCCTCGTGGCCCGCCCCGGCAGCCCGGCGCTGCACGAGGATCTGGTGTTCCTGCCGGTCCAGGCGGAGGCCCGGGCGCCGGAGGCCGAGCCGGAGACAGAGGTCGCGGCCGAAGCGCCGGCCGCGCCGGAGCCGGTGGCGGAGGCCGAGCCGGACGCCGTGTCCGAGCCGAAGGGAGTGGCCGCGCTGGCATTCGCCCCGGAGCCGGACCTCGCCGCGCCGGGGGACGGGCCGGAGGCCGCACCCGCGGCCGACTTGGAGGCCGGCTTGGAGGCCGACTTGGAGGCCGGCTTGGAGGCCGGCTCGGAGGCCGATCTGGAAGCGGACTGGGCGGTCGATCTCGAGGCCGCCCCGGAGCCGGAGCCGGCTCCGGAGGTCGCCTCCCTTCCCGTCGCCGATCCGTCCGCCGCGGACGCGCCGGAGCCCGCCACCGCGATCGAGGAGGCGTTCGAGGCGGACGTCGAGGCGGACGTCGAGGAGGACATCGCGCCGGACGTGGTCGACCTCACCTGGGGCGAGACCGTCGCGGCGGCCCCCGAGCCGGCGATGCCGCCGGAGGAGCCGGCCCTGAGCTTCGCCGAGATCGACGCGCTGACGCCGGAGCAGCGGCTCGCGCTCTTCGCCTGACGGGTCCGGCCCGGCGCCGGCGCTCCGGCGCGGTTCGACAGGCGCGCGCCGGCGCGGACCCTGCTATCAGGGGCGCCCCCGGCACCCCCGAGCACGCGCATCCGTGGCCCTGCACCTGATCAAGCTCTGCGTCGGCCCCGCCACCATCGCCGATCTCGAGGCCCGGCAGGCCCGCTTCCGCGCGGAGGCGCTGCGGGACGGACGGCAAGCGGCGCCGTTCCACGTCACCCGCACCCTGCCCAAGCGCCACCGGGAGATCACCGGTCAGGGCTCGATCTACTGGGTGATCCGCGGGACGCTGTCCTGCCGGCAGGCGATCACCGCGATCGAGCCGCTCACCGACGCGGACGGCATCCCGCGCTGCCGGCTGGTCTTCGATCCCCGGCTCGTCCCGGTGGCGCCCCGGCCCTACCGGCCGTTCCAGGGCTGGCGCTACCTGACGGCCAGCGACGCGCCGGCCGATCTCGGGGCCGAGGCCTCGGGGGACCTCGCCGAGATGCCCGAGGCCCTGCGGCGCGAGCTGGTCGGCCTCGGCCTGCTGTGAGGGCGGGGCGGCGCCCGCGCCGCCCGGTCCCGCGCGCTTTGACTCAGGATGTGGGAGAGGGCGCGACGGGTCTCGTCGCCCCCGGTCAGGCCCCCGCCGGCGCCGCGAGCGGCCCCGGCGGAATCGGTCCTACGCCCCGTCGAAGCGCCCGCTGGCATGGGCCAGCATGGTGTAGACCTTGCCGGTCTCCGAGGTCAGGTAGGCGTCGGTGCGCTTGGCGTCGCTGTCGTTCTTGACCACGTCGCCGAGCAGGCGCTCGAACTCGCTGACGTAGCGGTCGACGCTGCGGCGGAACTCCGCATCGGTCCTGTAGCGGCGCTGGATCTCCGCGAAGGTGGCCCGGCCCTGCGGCGTGTAGATCCGCGGGTCGAACAGGTTCGGCTCGCCCCGGCGGTACCGCTCCCACAGGTCGACCGCGGTCCGGTGCTCGATCATCTTGGCGATGTCGGTCGAGATCGTGTCGAGGGCGATCCGCCCGGTCTCGGCGGCCGCCACCGCGGGGCGGCGGGCCGCCGGCGCGGGCGCCGGGGCGGCAGCCGGCGCGTCGGCCGCCGGCTCCTCGTCGTCGTCCAGCGAGGCGCGGGTCAGCAGGTCGGACAGCCAGCCGCGCTTGTCGCCGGCCTGCGCCGGGCGGGCGGTCGCGGACGGGCGCGGCGCCTCGATCTTGGCCGTGGCGGGCCGCGGCGTCGCCGCGGGCGCCGGCAGGGCCGGAGCCGCGGGGGCCGCCGTCGGCATCGCCGGTGCGACCGGGGCCGCGGCGGGCGCCGCCGCCGCGACGGCGCGGCCGCCGCTCTCCGCGACCCGACGCTGGGGCTGCGCCTGCGGCTGGGCGACGTCGACCGAGCGGCCGGAGCGGGAGACCAGGGACGACAGCTCGTTGAGGGCCTTGATCTGGTCCGCCACCACCCGGCGCATCTCGCCGGTGGCGTCCTGCGTCTCGCGCGGCAGCTCGAGGACGCCCTTGGCGAGCTCGGCGCGGGTCGCGTCGAGTTCGCCGCGGATCGAGCCCGCCATCTCGCGCAGGGCCGAGAAGGAGTCGCCGAAGCTGGCCTGGGCCTCCTGGAAGCCGCTGCGCATCTCGCGGGCCGCCTCCTCGATGACCTGCCGGACGCCCTGGGCGGCCTTCTCGCCCTCGGCGCTGGCGCTGTCCTTCAGGTCGGCGAAGGCGCTCGTCACCGAGGCCCCGGCGCCCTGGGCCGACTGGGCCAGGGACTCGCCGACGCTGCGGGCGCGCTCCTCGGCGGCGCGCAGGGTCTGCTCGATGGTCTGGGCCAGGGCGGTGCCGTTCTGCTCCAGGGCGGCGGCCCGGGCCTCGAACGCGGCCAGCGCCTCGGTCAGCTTGGTCTCGCGGCCCGACAGGGCCGAGTCCAGGCGCTCCTCGATGGCCGCCAGGGAGGCCGCGGCCCGGTCGAGGGCCGCCACGTGCGCGGCGGTCTGCTCGCCGAGGGAGCGGCCGCGACCGTCGAGGGTCTCGGCGAGGCGCGAGGCCTCGCTGAGCGCCCCGTCGGCGGCGCCGCGCAGGGCCTCGACCTGGGCCGAGACGCCGGCGCTGGCCCGGCCGGTCTCGGCGGCGATGCGCTCCAGCGCCCCCTGGACCTGCTCGATCCGGCCGGCGAGACCCTGCTCGATCGCGCCGAGGTTGGTGTCGGCGCCGGCCACGAGGTCGGTCAGCGCCGTGTTGGCGGCCTCGATCCGCTGGAGCAGCGCGCCGAGCTCGCGGCCCATCCGGTCGTTGGTCTCGAACAGCTCCGAGAGGGTGCGGCCCGCGCCGTCCTCGACGGCGGCGCGCAGCAGCTCGGCCGAGGCCCGCGACTGCACGGCCAGCTCCTCGGTCCGCTCCCGCAGGCTCTCGGCGAGCGGCATTCCGGTCTCGGCGAGCGTCCGCTCGATCGCCTCGGCCCGGTCCGACAGGGCCCGCGACAGGTCCATCATCGGCCCGTCGATGGCGCCGCGCAGGCGCTCGACATGGCCCTCCAGGCTGTCGCCGACGGCGCGGCCGCTGCCCTCGACGCTGGCGAGCAGCGCGCCGCCGCGCTCCTCGATGGCGCGCACCAGGGTCTCGGCGCTCTCGGCGAGGCGGCGGGACAGGGCCTCGCCGCGGGCGTCGACCAGGGCACCGAGCGCCGTGGCGCGGCGCTCGAACCCGGCCCCGAGGGCCTCGGTGCGGGCGTCGATCAGGCCGGCGAGCGCGGCCTCGCGGCGGCTGAGCGTCTCGGCCAGGGCCGCGTTGTGAGCCTCGACCTGCTCGGCATGGGCGCGGGCCCGCTCGTCGAGGGCGGCGACCAGGGACGCCGTGCGCTCGTCCATGAGGCCCGCGAAGGCCTCGTGGCGGTCGTCGAAGGCGGTGGCCAGGGTGTCGGCGCGCTGCGCCACCAGGGTCGCGAACAGCCGCATGCGGCTGTCGATGCGCTGCGTGAAGGCGTCGGCGCGGGCATCGACGCCGCGGGCCAGGGCCTCGCTCTGCGCCTCGACGGCCTGCGCCAGGGCCGCGGTGCGGCCCTCGACCACGCCGTCCAGCTCCCGCAGCCGGGCATCGAAGGTCTCCACGAGGGCGCCGGTGCGGCCCTCGACGGCGCCGTCCAGGGCGCGCAGGCGGGCGTCGAAGGTCTCGACCAGGGCGCCGGTCCGGCCCTCGACGGCACCGTCGAGGGCGCGCAGGCGGGCGTCGAACACCTCCACCAGGGCGCCGGTCCGGCCCTCGGCGGCCGCCACCAAGGCTTGGCCGCGGTCCTCCAGCAGGCCCTCGATCGCGGCGCGCGCCTGCTCGAAGGTCGCCCGCAGGGTCTCGACGCGCGCGTCGACCCGCTCGGACACGTCGCGGCCGGTGCCCTCGACCAGGGCGCCGAGGCGGTTCTGCACCCGGTCGAACAGGGTCTGCAGCTCGCCCGTCCGCTCCTTGAGGGTCTCGGCGAGGCGGTTCTCGCGCTCCTCGAGCAGGCCGGCGATCGCCGGGTTCACGCCCTCGATGGTCGCCTGGAGCGCCTGGGTGCGGTGCTCGATCGTCCCGGCGATCTGTCGGCCGCGGGTGTCCACGAGGCGGTCGATCTCGCCCTGCGCCCGCTCGAACAGGCCCTGGAGATCGGACAGCCGGTTGTCCAGCAGGTCCGCCATCTGGGCGGGCGCCGCGTCGAGGGTCGTGCGCAGGCCCTCGGTCCGGGCCGCGATGGCATCGGCCACTTCCTGGCCGCGCCCGTCCACGAGGTCGCGCAGGCCGGCCTGGGCCTCCTCGAACAGGGTCTGCAGGCGCTGCGTGCGGGCGTCGAGGGTGGCGGCGAGCTGGCGCTCGCGGGTCTCCACCAGCGCCGAGACGGCGGCCGGCGCCTCCTCCAGCACCGCGCGGAGGGACTGGATGCGGGCATCGACCGCGGCGGCGAAGCGGCCACCGCCGCCCTCGACCACGCCGTCGAGGGCCGACTGGGCCTCCTCGAACAGGGTGCGCAGGGCCTGGGCCCGGGCGGTGAGGGTGTCGGCGAGGCGGGTGCCGCGGCCGTCGACCAGGCTCTCCAGGTGGCCGAGCCGCTCGTCGAACAGGCTGCCGAGCTGGCGGGTCCGGTCGTCGAGGGCGCCGGTGGCGGAGCCGAACGCGCCCTCCAGGGCGGCGACCATCGCCTGCCCGCGGCCGTCCAGCGCCTCATGGATCGGGCCCATCCGGCCGTCCAGGGTGGCGGCCAGGGTGCCGGCATGGTCGTCCAGCAGGACGCGGATCTGGTTGGTGCGATCGTCCAGCAGGGTGTGGACCGAGCGGACGCCCTCGTCGAGGAGGCCGCTGATGTCGGCCGTGCGGCTCGACAGGGTGTGGCCCAGGCGGCCCTCGCCGGCATCGAGCATCCGCTCGGCGTCCGCGATGGTCTGCTGGAGCTTGGCGAGCACGCTCTCGCCGCGCTGGTCGATGAGCTCGGCCAGCGAGGTGCCGCCGCGGTCGAGCAGGCGGGCGAGCTCGGTGATCCGGCCGCCGATCGCCCCGAACACGGCGCGGCCCTTCTCGTCGAGCTCGCCCGACATGGCGGCGATGCGCTCGTCGATCAGGCGGCCGATGAGGTCGGCGCGCTCCGCGAAGGCCGCGTGCACGGCCTCGGTGCGGGCCGCCAGCGCCGCGTCGGCGTTCTCGGTGCGCTCGTCCACCAGGCGGATCATCGAATCCGCGCGGTTCGCCAGCGCGGCCTCGAGGCCGCGGGTGGCCTCCTCGATGGTGCCGGTGAGGGCGCGGACGCGCTCGGCCATGGCGCCGTCGAGGCCGCCGGTCCGGTCGGCGATCATCGCCACGAGGTCGCGGGTCCGGCCGGCCAGCTCCTCGTCCACCGCCCGGGTGCGCGCCTCGATCAGGCGGATCGCCTCGAAGGCCTGGACGCCGAAGCTCTCGTCCACGAGGCGGGCGCGCTGGTCCAGGGTCTCGGCGATCGCCTGCAGGCGGCCGATGACGCCGGTGTCGAAATGGCCGGCGCTCTCCTCGATCCGCCGGGCGATCTCGCCCGTGTGGCGGGCGATGTCCTGGCCGAGCCCGGAGGTGCGGCCCTCCAGCATCTCCATCAGGCCGCGATGGCCCTCGGCCATGACGCGGGCCATCTCGTCGGTCCGGGCGCGCAGCGCGTCGTCCACGGCGTTCGCGCGGCTGCCGAGACGGTCGTCGATCTGGCCGACCAGCGCCGCCACGGCGGCCGCGATGGCGGCGGCCCGCTCGGCCGAGCGCGTCTCCAGGCCGCCGAGATGGGTCTCGATCAGGCTGCCGGCCTCGCGGGCTCGGGTGGCGATCGTCTCGGCGACGGCCTCGCCCTTGCCGGTGAGGAGGCGGTCCATCTCCTCCAGCCGGGCGCCGACGGTCTCGCCCAGCGCGGCGGTGTCGCGGTTGATCCGGTCGGCCAGGATGTCGCCGCGGGCGATGGTCTCCTGCAGGGCGGCGAGGCGGTTGCCCAGCGTCTCGTCGATCGCCCGGACCCGGCCGTCGGCGGTCTCGGCGAAGCTCGCGCCGGTCTGGCTGAGGGTGTCGGCGATGCGGGCGCCCTGGCTCGCCACGGCGAGCACGATGTCGCGGCCGGTGCCGCTGATCCGGGCCTGGGTCTCGTCGGCGTGGCCGGCGAGCAGCTCGGCGACGCTCCGGCCGTGCTCGCCGAAGGCCGCCTCCATCTCGCCGATCCGGGCGGCGAGGTCGGCCGAGATCGCGCGGGCGGCCTCGGCGAGGCTGCCGGTGGCGTCGCCGGTCCGGGCGGCGAGCTCGCGGTTGAGATCGTCCAGGGCGGCGCGGACCGCCGCGACGGCGTCCGTGCCGCGGGCGCCGAGCTCGGTGCCGGCCCGGTCGGCGGCGTCGCGGAACCGGGCGGTGAGGATCGCGGTTTCGGCCTCGACCGCGCCGGTGACCTCGCCGGAGGCGTTGCGCAGGGTGTCCAGCGCCGCGGCGAGCCGGGCGGCGGCGTCCCGCGTCTGCGTCTCGGCGGCCTGGCTCGCCTGATCGGCGGCGGCCCGCAGTGCGGCGGCCGCCTCCTCGGTCCGCGCCGACAGGGCGGCGGCGGAATCCGCGACCCGGCGCTCGAACACCCGCACGGCCTCGAGGGTCCGCGCCTCGACCGCGCCGGTGGCGTCCTCGGCCGTGCCGCGCAGGGCATCGGTGGCCGCCTCGGCCCCGCGCCGGAGCGCCGCGACCGCCTCGGCGGTGCGGCCGTCGATCTCGCCCGACAGGCCCTCGACGGTGCCCCGCAGCGACTGGACCGCGGAGGAGGCCCCCGTCTCGAAGCCCCGGCCCAGGGCCGCGAAGGCGGCCTCGAGGTTGGCCGCGACCGTCTCGGTCCGGTGCGCGATGCTGCCGCCGGCCTGCTCGGCCGCCGCCGCGACCCGGTGCTCCAGGTCCGCGGCCCGGACCGTCACGGTCTCGTCGAGGCGCGCCGCGATGCCGTCCATCCGCTCGGCGAGGGCGCCGCCGCGCTCCGACAGGGCCTCGGCGATCCGCTCGGCGGTGCCGACGAGGTCGTCGCGCACGGCGCCCGCGCGGGCCGCCAGGGTCTCGCCGGCGCCGCTGGCGGCGAGCGCCAGGGCGGCCTGGGCGTCGCGCCCGCGGCCCTCGATCGTCTCGGCGACCGACAGGCCGGCGCTCTCGATCTCGGCGCGCAGCGCGAGGCCGCGGCCGGCGATGTCCTGGGTCAGGGCCGAGCCGGTCTCGGCGAAGCGGGCGGTGATCTCGGCGCCCATCGCGCCGAAGCGCTCGGTCAGCTCCGAGCCGCGCGACAGGAAGGCGGATTCGAGCCCCGTCACGGAGCGCTCGAAGGTCTCGCGCACCGTGCCGGCCTGGCGCTCCAGCGCGTCGCTCACGCGGCTGCCGGTCTCCTCCAGGGTCCGGGTGAGGGCGCCGGCATTCTCCGACAGGCGCTGGGCCAGGGCGGTGCCGGCGGTCTGGAAGGCGCCGGTCGCCGTGCCGGCGCGGTCCTCGAAGCTGCGGGTCAGGGTCTCGCCGACCTCCTGGAAGCTGCCGCGCACCTCCTGGCTGGTGGCCGCCAGCGTGTCGATCAGGTCGCTGCCGCGGGCGGTCATCAGGTTGACCACCCGGTCGCCGGCCTCGCCCAGGGAGGCGGTGATCGCGGCGCCGCGGGTCTCCAGCGCGCCGGTCACGCGCTCGCCCGCGCCGGTCACCGCGGAGACGATCCGGTCGGAGGCACCCTCCAGGTCCTGGCTCAGGCTCTGGTGCGACCCGGTGATGGCGCTGCGCACCCGCTCGGCGTTGGTGACGATCGCCTCGCGCTGGGCCACCAGCTCGTCCACGAGGGAGCGGATCCGGATCTCGTTGTCGGAATAGGCCCGCTCCAGGGTGGCGATCTCGCCGCGCACCAGGGTCTCCAGCTCGCCGGCCCGGGCGAGCGCCCGCTCGACGCCGTCGCCCACCGCCGCCACCTCGCGGCGCACGGTCTGCGACATGGTCAGGACCGCGTCGGTGGAGAAGCTCTCGGGCTCGGCCAGGCGCACCGCGACCTCGCCGACCGCGCGGGCGACGAGGCGCATCTCCTGGGCGCGCACCGCCAGCATGGCGGCGATCACGAACAGCACCACCGGGCCGAACAGGGCCGCGGCGCCGACGCTCGCCTGGAGGGCCGAGAGGCCCGACAGGACGGCGCGCAGATCGCCGTCGGACTTCGACCACGCGATCAGCACCAGGGCGCCGATCCAGACCGCGCCGGCCGCGAGGGCGAGCAGGTAGGGCTTGGGCGAGGAGCGCACCCGCAGGGTCTGCTGCAGGATGCCGATGTTGCGCCGGTCGTCGTTGGCCACGAGCGAGCGGTCGGGGGGCAGGAGGCCGCCCTCGCGGCGGGGGCGGTCCAGGCCCGGCGGCGGCAGGTCGGAGGCGAGCGGCGGGTCGAGGTCGAGGCGCGGCGGCATGGTCCGGCCGGCGTCGAGACCGCCGTCGCGCAGCGGGTCGGCGTCACCGACATCGGGCAGGCGCGGCTCGGCGCGACCGTCGGTGCCGTTCGGCGTCAGGGCGTCGAGGTTCAGCGCCTGCTCGATCGCAGAGAGCGCGGCCTCGGCCGGGTCCTTCAGCTTCTTCTCGGTCGCCATACAACGCCTCGTTACACGGGTTCACCGGCGCCTGGAGAGGCTTGAGCCGGAGACGCAACGCCCCGTTTACCATTACAAGACTAAACTCGGGCAGCGACTGCCGATACCCGAGCCCTCGACCGGCCCCAGAAAAGGTTAACCGAATGGTTACCGGGCCCGTCGCTCGCCGCCTCCACCATCCTGCCGCAGGGGAGGGGTCGGGCGCGATCCCCACCCGACGAATCAGGGGGTGAATTGTGTGGATCAGATCCGCAATCCCCGACGAATCCGGATGCCGGGAGCCCGAACATGCAGGCCATCGACCCCGCGGAACTCGAGGCCCAGACCGGCGGCGACGCCGACCTGGCCCGTGAGGTCCTGGATCTGTTCGCCGGCCAGTGCCGCTCGATCCTGCCGCGCCTCGCCGACCCGGCCCTGCCGCGGGCGCAGCGCGCCGACCTCGCCCACACCCTGAAGGGCTCGGCCGCGGGCGTCGGGGCGATCCACGTGCGGGCGCTCGCGGACGCCGCGGAGACGCGCCTGCGCGCCGGCGCCGGGGCGGTGCCGGTCGACGACCTCGCGGCCGCGGTCGCGCGGGCGCTGGCGGAGATCGCGGAGGCGCGCGCCTGACGGTGTCGCCCAATGCGGCGATCGATCCGGGACCGGTGTCTAATGCCGCGCTTGCATTCCGCGTTTCCAGCCGCCAAGCAGGCACGCCGCCCGTCGGACAGATTGCGCTCGACGCGAGCCCGGAGCCCCCAGCATGCCCAAGATCACCTACGTCGACCACGCCGGGACGGAACGGACCGTCGAAGGCAGCGTCGGCGCGACCGTGATGGAGACGGCTATGCGCAACAACGTCCCGGGCATCGACGCGGAGTGCGGGGGCGCCTGCGCCTGCGCCACCTGCCACGTCTACGTGGCCGACGCCTGGATCGACACGGTCGGCAAGGCGCAGGACATGGAGCAGGACATGCTGGATTTCGCCAGCGACGTCCGCGAGAATTCCCGCCTCTCCTGCCAGATCAAGATCACGCCGGCGATGGACGGCCTCGTGGTGACGACGCCGTCCCAGCAGGGCTGAGACGGAAACCGTCTCGGTCGCGCGATCCCCGCCCGTCCTCGCGAGCGCAGCGAAGCGACCCAAGGTGGCGCGACATCCGCGTATGCGGCGCTGCTGGATCGCTTCGCTGCGCTCGCGAGGACGGCATCGCCTCCGGTCGCATCGCGCTTTGAGGCCGTAAAGGCACCTGTCATCGCACCAGCGCCCGCGCCGCCGCGTCGAGCCCCTCCAGGGTGAGGGGGAACATCCGACCGGCGACAAGCCGCTGCATCATGCCGATCGACTGGGTGTAGCCCCAGTGCGTCTCGGGCACCGGGTTCAGCCACGCCGCCTTCGGGAAATGGTCGAGGAGCCGCTGCATCCAGGTGGCACCCGCCTCCTCGTTCCAGTGCTCCACGGAGCCGCCGGGCGTCGCGATCTCGTAGGGGCTCATCGAGGCGTCGCCCACGAAGACGAGCCGGTAGTCGCTGCCGTAGGTGCGGATCACGTCGAGGAGCGGCGTCTTCGCCTCGTGCCGCCGCCGGTTCTCGGTCCAGACCGCCTCGTAGGGGCAGTTGTGGAAGTAGTAGTGCGCGAGGTGCTTGAACTCCGAGCGCGCCGCCGAGAACAGCGCCTCCGCCTGCTCGATGTGCCAGTCCATAGAGCCGCCGACGTCCAGGAACAGCAGCACCTTCACGGCGTTGCGCCGCTCCGGCCGCAGCTTCACGTCGATGTAGCCCTGGCGGGCGCTCGCGCGGATCGTGCCGTCGAGGTCGAGCTCCTCCGCCGCGCCGGTCCGGGCGAAGCGGCGCAGGCGCCGCAGCGCCAGGCGCATGTTGCGCGCGCCGATCTCCCGGTCGTCGTCGAGGTCCTTGAACTCGCGCTTGTCCCAGACCTTCACCGCCCGGAAGTTGCGGTTGCCGTCCTGGCCGATGCGGATCCCCTCGGGATTGTAGCCGTAGGCGCCGAAGGGCGAGGTGCCGCCGGTCCCGATCCATTTCGAGCCGCCCTGGTGGCGCCCCTTCTGCTCGGCGAGGCGCTGCTTCAGGGTCTCGAACAGCTTGTCCCAGCCGAGCGCCTTCAGCTCCGCCTTCTCGGCCTCGGTCAGGTACTTCTCGGCGAGCTTCCTGAGCCATTCCTCCGGGATCGCGGCGGGCTCGACCGCCGCGCCCAGGGTCTCCAGCCCCTTGAACACCGTGCCGAACACCCGGTCGAACCGGTCGAGATGCGCCTCGTCCTTCACCAGCGCGGTGCGTGACAGGAAGTAGAACGCCTCGACGTCATGCTCCGCGAGGCCCCGGTCCAGGGCGCCGAGCAGGGTCAGGTACTCCTTCAGGGAGACGGGGACCTTGGCGTCCCGGAGGGCCGTGAAGAACTGCAGCAGCATGCCGGGAGAACGCGCCAGCCGGGCGTCCGGGTCAAGCCCGCGCGAATCGGTCGGCGCGCCGCCGAGCGTGGCAGGACTTTTCCGAAGGACTTCCGAGTCTTCGCCGATGGTCGACAAGATTCAGCCCCGTCGGCAGCGCCGATTCCGGCGCCCAAACGAGTCTCTCCGACCCGATGGGACTCATAACCTGGGCATAAGTCGTCGAATCTGTTGATATGTGACCGGACAAGCCTCGCCCAGTCACTCAATCGGTCATGGGAATCGCTCAACTCGGGACATCGAGTGTGTGCGGACGCGGCAGCGCGGCCGACACGGAGCTAGCGAGGAGACCTGCGATGGCGGTCATCCTGCGGAATCTGACGGAATTCAAGCGGTTTCTCGGGAAGCCGGGGGCGACGATTCAGCTGGTGCGCAACACCTTCATGGACCGCCAGCCGGAGGCGACCCGGGACGCCTACCGCGACAAGGGCATGTACGCCCCGCGGGCGGTGCAGGCCCTGTCGCGCAAGGCCGCGGTCTTCACCCTGCGGGGCTATCCCGGGACGGTCTGGCTCTACTGGGACAAGGGCGCCCGCGGCTGGCGCTTCTCCGGCGACACCGTGACGGTGCCCCTGGTCACCGGCCTCGGGCCGGCGGACGAGCTGGTCTACCGGTGCAGCTTCGCCGACGGGTTCGAGCCGGCGCCGCGCAGCCGCGCGGCGCGGCGGGCCAAGCACGAGGACGCGCACCCGGTCCTGATCTGAGCGCGGCCCCCGGGACCTCCGCTCGGATCTCCCGCCTCAGGCCGCCCCCTCAGGCCGCCCCCTCAGGCCTCCCCCTCAGGCCTCCTGGCCGGCCGCCTCCTGGCGCTCGGGCTCCCGCTTGACCGGGGCCTTGCCGAGCGCCTTCCCGACGGTCCGGCGGGCCCGGAAGATCGGCTTCGACTCGCCCTCGCGCTTCTTCAGCAGGGCGCGGTACTCGTCCCGCCGCTCATGGATCGACGCGATCACCAGCCCCATCGGCACGCCGACATCGACCAGAACGGCCTCCGACAGCTGCAGCGAGGCCTCGATCGTCTCCGGCACCGCGTCGTCGACGCCGAGCTCGTAGAGCGAGGAGGCGTGGCGGGCGTCGCGGGCCCGGGCCACGATGGTCAGGTCCGGCCGCTCGGCGCGGGCCGCCGCCACCGCCGCCTCGACGGCGCGGGGATTGTCGAGGGTGACGACCAGCGCCCGGGCCGTGGCGATGTCGCAGCGGCGCAGCATCTCGGTGTTGCCGCTGTCGCCGAAATAGACCGGCGCCCCGGCGCGGCGCTGCTCGGCCACCCGCGCGGCGTCGGAATCGAGGGCGATGTACGGGATCTTGTGCCGCTCCAGCATCTCGCCGACCTGCCGGCCGACGCGGCCGAACCCCGCGACGATCACCCGGTTCCCCACGCGCTCCGGCACCGGCTCCGCCTTGGCGGTGGCCTGGGCACTGGCCGTCGCCCGCAGCTTGAGCCGGCGGCCGACGGCGGCGAGCGCCGGGATCATGATCATCGTGACCGTGGTCACCACGAGGGCCGCCGCGCCGACCTCCTCCGGCACCAGGCCGGTGGCCATGGCGCCGCCGATCAGCACGTAGGCGAACTCGCCGCCCGGGCCGAGGAGGAGCGCCGTCTCCAGCGCCACCGGCCGGGGGATCTTCAGCACGGGGGCCGCCATCATCACCACGGCGGCCTTGATCAGGACCAGCGCCAGCGACAGGCCGATGATCGCCCCCGGCGTCGCCATCAGCTGCGCCGGGTCGAGGTTCATGCCCACCGAGACGAAGAACACGCCGAGCAGCAGGCCCTTGAACGGGTCGATCGTCGCCTCGATGGCCCGGCGGTACTCGGTCTCGGCCAGCAGCAGGCCGGCCACGAAGGCGCCGAGCGTCATCGACAGGCCGCTCGCCGCCGCGGTCAGCGCCGTGCCGACGATGACCAGCAGGCAGGCGGCCATGAACAGCTCGGTGGAGCGCGTGCGCGCCACGAGCTGGAACAGCGGGCGCAGGGCGAGGCGGCCCGCCACCACGATCAGGGCCAGCGCGATCGCCGCCTGGCCCAGCGCCAGGGCGAGGGCCCAGCCCTTGTCACCGCCGTCGTCGCGGCCGAGCACCGCGATCGCGAACAGGGCCGGGGCCACCGCCAGGTCCTGGAACAGCAGCACCGCGAAGCTCGTGCGCCCGGTCGGCGCGTTCAGCCGCTTCTGCTCGGCGAGGACCGGCAGGACCACCGCGGTCGACGACAGCGCGAGGCCGATGCCGACGATCACCGCGCCGGTGATCGGCACGTTGAGCCCGTAGAGGATCGCCCCGAGGATCAGCGCGGAGCAGCCCACCTGCAGGGAGCCGAGGCCGAAGACCAGCCGGCGCAGCACCCGCAGGCGCTCCCACGACAGCTCGATCCCGATCATGAACATCAGGAAGATCACGCCGAACTCGGCGAGGTGCGAGATCTCGGCCCGGTTGCCGATGGTGAAGAGGTGCACGGAGGGATAGGTGTCGGCCAGCCGGCCGAGGCCGAAGGGTCCGAGCAGGGCCCCGGCGCCGATGAAGCCGAGCACCGGCGAGATCCGCAGGCGGTGGAACAGCGGCACCACGATGCCCGCTGTGACGAGAAACAGGATCGCTTCCTTGTAGGAGCCGGCGTGGACCTCTGGCATCGGCGGCGGATCGAACCTCGTCTCTCGGGGGTGGGGAGCGCCGCTCACGGCCGCGCGATCATGGGTCGCCGCCGCCCTCGGAGCAACCGGATTCGGCCCGCGACCGGTCCCGCGGACGTGCGTTCCGACACAAGCCGGATACAGGCGCGGGTGAGACATTTCGGTCACCGGCACGCGGGATGCGGACGGCATCCAAAGGAGGCATGCGGTGAAGGCGTGCAACGCGGCCCAAAATCGGCACAATGCGCGCATACACGCCTGAGTTAACCGGGGGTTAAGCTCGGCCGGGCTCGGCCCGGAACTGGACCGGATGGATGCGACGAGGCCGATGATCTCCATCAAATCGATATTTGCCGGTCCGGCAGCGCCCCCCAGCCGCGACCTCGAGCGCGAGAAGCGCGAGTGGAAGCTCGAGTCGGACCGCTGGCGGCACCAGCGCCACGTCGAGAAGGGCTACCGCATCAAGTGGGGCTACGTGGCGATCGCGTACCTCGTCGAGTTCATGGTGATCGGCGCCTCGCTCTGGGGCGCGTGGCTGTTCGCGGGCGTCTACAGCGACGGCGACTGGCACGCCTTCTACTTCATGCTGCTGGCGCCGCTGGTCTACGCCGCGGTGGAGCTGTGCCGCGTGCCGCTCGGCATCCTGGCCCGGACCCAGCGCTCCTACTTCGTGCGCGGCCTCGCCGTGCTGGGCATCATCTTCGCGGCGGGCGTGACCACCAAGTCGGTGTCGCAGCTCGGCGAGATGATGTTCCATCCCCGCCTGATGGAGGCGGCCCGGACCAAGACCGCCCTGAAGGACGCCCAGGCCGACCGCGCCACGATCGGCGACCGGATCAAGGCGGCCGACGAGCGCGTGGCGCAGTACACGGCCGAGCTCGACCAGATCGAGAAGCGCTCCGCCGACAACGCCCAGCAGCTCGCCGGCCTCCCGGCCCAGCGCTGCGAGCGGGTCTTCGGCACCAACAGCAAGGGCCGGAAGTACCAGAACCTGAAATGCGTGGCCGATCCCCGCGTCGCCGCCCTGTCGCAGGGCGTCGCCAAAGCGTCCGCCGACCGCGCCGGGATGATCAAGGACCTGGAGGAGGCCCGCAAGGCGCGCGCCGCCCTCGATCCGGGCGCCGCCGACCGGCGCGTGGCCGATGCCGAGCAGGGCTACCGGAACGCGGTCAACCGCTCGCAGCTCCACTCCTTCACCGCCATGGTCTACGGCGTCGACCCGATCGACGTGACCGAGAGCCAGGTCCACGCCTTCCTGCGGATCTTCGTGTTCCTGCCCGCGGTCTGCGCCGCCTTCGCGTCGACGATCCTGGCGCTCTGCGCGGTCTCGACCCGCCGGACCTTCATGGACGAGGACGATCTCGGCGCCGCCGTGAACCCGGAGGCGGCCCCCTACATGCTCGACGCGATCGCCGACGCCCTGCGCTCGCACCCCGAGCCGATCCTGCCGCGCGCCGCCAACGCGTCGGGCGCGGTGATCCCGATGAACCGGCCGGCCCAGGGCCAGCAGGCGCTGCCGAACCAGACCCATCCGGGCCCGACCCTCCCTGCCGCTGGAGCCGGCGCATGAACTACGTCGCGAGCGGGACCCCCGAGAACATCGCCCTCGCCCAGCAGGTGAATTCCCGCCTGCGGGCGGATTCGAGCTACGTCGCGGCCCGGGCCTTCCTGTTCCGGGCGCTGGGCTTCGGCGCCTTCGCGTGCCTCGCGGGCATCGGCGTCGGCGCGGCGGCCTACGGCTGGGCGACCCTGAACCAGTTCGACACCGCCGCCGAGAAGATCGCCGCCGCCATGCAGGCGGCGCTCTCGGACGTGACCCTGAAGACCAAGGGCGAGGTCACGCTGACCGACAACACCCTCAAGCTCGAGGGCCTGCCCAAGGTCGCCGCCTCGCCGACGCCCACCCGGGCGCAGCTCGGCAGCGACGCGACCCCGGCCTCGAAGGCGACGGTGAACACGACCTTCACGGTGTTCAAGCAGGTGCCCTACCTCGACGGGCAGATCGTGACCGGCTGGAACTTCAAGGACAGCGCCGACCAGCCCTACCAGCAGTACTGCTACTTCTCCCGCCGCACGGCCGAGGCGAAGGGTCAGGTCGAGATCAAGATCGACCTCGCCATGGACGGCAAGACCCTGCCGCAGCCGCAGAAGTCGGACGTCAACCTCGAGATCCTCGCCCGGAACTGCGTCTGGCACGAGAAGGGCTGAGATCGCTCGCGGCGCCACCGTCCTTGCGAGCGAAGCGAAGCAATCCAGGGTAGCGCCACGCCTTCGGACGTCCCGCTGCTCTGGGTCACTTCGCTTCGCTCGTGATAACGGCGTGGACCATCGGGCGGGCGCATCAGCCGGCACCGACTGGGACGGCCGGGAGGGCTCGGCGCTTGCGGCCCGGCGGCGCGGCGCGCTACCCCTGGGCCCGAGCCCCTCTCTCCGAGACCGCGATGCGCTTTTCCGGAACCGAGACCTACGTCGCGACCCCCGACCTCACCGCGGCGGTCAACGCCGCCGTGGTCCTGGAACGGCCGCTCCTCGTGAAGGGCGAGCCCGGCACCGGCAAGACCGTGCTGGCCGAGGAGATCGCCAAGGGCTTGGGCGCGCCGCTGATCGTCTGGAACATCAAGTCGACCACCAAGGCGCAGCAGGGGCTCTACGAGTACGACGCGGTCTCGCGCCTGCGCGACTCGCAGCTCGGCGACCCCCGGGTCTCGGACATCTCCAACTACATCCGGCGCGGCAAGCTCTGGGAGGCGTTCACCGCGCCCGAGCGCCCGGTCCTGCTCATCGACGAGATCGACAAGGCCGATATCGAGTTCCCCAACGACCTGCTGACCGAACTCGACCGGATGGAGTTCCACGTCTACGAGACCGGCGAGACCGTGAAGGCCGTGCGCCGGCCGATCGTGATCATCACGTCGAACAACGAGAAGGAGCTGCCGGACGCGTTCCTGCGCCGCTGCTTCTTCCACTACATCAAGTTCCCCGATTCCGAGACGCTGCAGCGCATCGTCGACGTCCACTATCCGGGCATCAAGCACCGCCTCGTCGAGGAGGCCCTGCGGACCTTCCTGGCGATGCGCGAGGTGCCGGGCCTCAAGAAGAAGCCCTCGACCTCGGAGCTGCTCGACTGGCTGAAGCTCCTCGTCTCCGAGGACATCGCCCCCGAGACCCTGCGCGAGCAGGACGGCCGCAAGCTGATCCCGCCGCTGCACGGGGCGCTCCTGAAGAACGAGCAGGATGTCAGCCTGTTCGAGAAGCTGGCCTTCATGATGCGCCGGGACCAGCGCGGCGGCTGAGGCCGGACGGACGACCCGAGGATTCCCGCGAGAGGAGCCCCGGGGCAGGGACAGGAGCGTGCGGCATGGGCGAGATCGCGATCGTCGGCGGCGGCGTGATGGGGCACGGCATCGCCCTGGTGCTGGCGCTCGCCGGCCACGGCGTGCGGATCACCGACACGCGGCCCGAGACCCGGGCGCGGATCCCCGGCCTGATGGAATCCGCCCTCGCGACCCTGCGGGAGGCCGGCGCCGCCCCGGAGGGCTGGGATGCCGCGCGGCTGGCCCGGGCCGTCCGGGTCGAGGCGGCGCTCGACGCGGCGGTCTCGGGCGCCGGCCTCGTGATCGAGGCGATCACCGAGAACCCGGAGGCCAAGCGCGCGCTCTTCTCCGAGCTGGACCGGCTCTGCCCGGCCGACGCGATCCTCGCCAGCAACACCAGCTACCTCGACGTCTTCCCGCTGATCCCGGAGCGCCGGCAGGCGCGGGCGCTGATCCTGCACTGGTACACGCCGCCCTACATCGTCGACCTCGTCGACGTGGTGCCGGGGCCCGGCACGGACCCGGCGGTCGTCGCCGCCATGGCCGAGTTCGTGCGCGGCCTGGGCCAGGTCCCGATCGTGCTGAAGCGCTTCATCCCGGGCTACGTCGCCAACCGCATCCAGCAGGCGATCAGCGCCGAGGTGTTCCGGCTCCTCGACGAGGACGTCGCCGCGCCGAAGGACATCGACGACGCGATCGTCCACGGGCTCGCCTTGCGCATCCCGATCCTCGGCCACCTCGCCAAGGCCGACTTCACCGGCCTGGAGCTGACGCAGCGGGCGCTCGCCAACGGCAGCTACGCGCCGCCGCCGCCGCGCACCCGCTCCGAGACCCTCGACGCCCTCTGCGCCGCCGGCCGGACCGGGGTGATGGCCGGCAAGGGCTATTTCGACTGGGGCGGGCGGCCGCCGGAAGAGCTGTTCCGCGAGCGCGACCGCAAGCTCCTGGCGCTCAAGGCGGCGATGGCCGGGATCGGCCGGATGGAGGGATCATGATCGGAGCGGACCTGTCCGGACGGCGCGTCCTCGTCACCGGAGCCTCGTCGGGGATCGGGCTCGCGACCGTCGCGATCTTCGCCCGCAACGGCGCCACCGTGGCGCTGAACCACCTGCCGGACGATCCCCGCGGCCCCGAAGAGGCCGCCCGGCTCGCCGGAGCCGGATTCTCGGTGATCGCGCTGCCCGGCGACGTGTCGCGGGCGGGCGAGGCCGAGGCGATGGTTTCGGCCGGCATCGACCGGCTCGGTGGCCTCGACGTGCTCGTCAACAATGCCGGCACGTCGGGCACGACCACGCCCATCGCCTTCGAGGACCTCGACGCGATGACCGAGGATTTCTGGGCCACGATCCTGGCGACCAACCTGCTCGGGCCGTTCCGCTGCGCGAAGGCCGCGGCCGCGACCCTCAAGGCGAGCCGCGGCGCCATCGTCAACACCGCGTCGGTGGCCGGCCTCGGGCGGCGCGGCTCGTCGGTCGCCTACTCGGCGAGCAAGGCCGGACTGATCAACCTGACCCGGAGCCTCGCCCGGGCGCTGGCGCCGGACGTGCGAGTCAACGCGGTGGCGCCCGGCCTCGTCGCCACGCCCTGGACCGAGCCCTGGTCGGAGGAGCGCAAGGCCGCGACCGTGGGGCGCACGATGCTCGGCCGCATGGCCCGCCCGGAGGACATCGCCGAGACGATCTTCTTCCTGGGCGCGGGCGCGGCCTACATCACGGGCGAGACCATCACGGTCGACGGCGGAGCGATCTGACGCGCGGGGAGCACACACATGGCGAGCACCACCGTCATCACCTGCGCCCTCACGGGCTCCTTCGACACGCCGCGGAAGAACCCGGCCGTGCCGGTGAGCCCGGAGGCCATCGCCCGGTCAGCCCTCGAGGCCGCCGCCGCCGGGGCGGCCGTGGTCCACATCCACGTCCGCGACCCCGAGACCGCCGCGGCGAGCATGGAGCTCGCCCATTACCGCGAGGTGGTGGAGCGGATCCGCGAGAAGAACGACGCCGTGATCCTCAACCTGACCACGGGGGCGGGAGGCCGGTTCGTGCCGGGCGACCCCGACCCGTCGGTCGCCGGCCCGGGCACGACCTTCGTGGGACCGGAGGCCCGCACCCGGCATGTCGGCGCGCTGCGGCCGGAGATCTGCACCCTCGACATCGCCACGATGAATTTCGGCGAGCACCTGTTCCTCAACACTCCCGGCCACCTGCGGGCGATGGCGGGGCACATCCGCGACGCGGGCGTGAAGCCCGAGATCGAGGTGTTCGATCTCGGCCAGATCGAGCTGGCCCGGCACCTGATCGCCGAGGGGCATCTGGCGCGCCCGCCGCTGTTCCAGATCTGCCTCGGCATCCCCTGGGGGGCGCCCGCGACGCCGGAGGCCCTCGTGGCGATGCGCGCCCGACTGCCGGAGGACGCGGTCTGGTCGGCCTTCGGCATCGGCCGGGAGGAGTTCCCGATCCTCGCGGTCGCCGCCGGCATGGGCGGCAACGTCCGCGTCGGGCTGGAGGACAACCTGTACCTGTCCCGGGGCACGCTCGCGCCGAGCAACGCCGCCCTGGTGGAGAAGGCCGTGAGCCTGCTGGCCCACATCGACCGGGAGCCGGCCACGCCCGATCAGGCGCGGGCGATGTTTGGATTGACGTCGCGGGGCGGTTGAGAGGCCGATCGCCGCCGCTCCCCGTCATCGCGCGCGCAGCGACGTGACCCAGGGCAGCGCGACCTCGGCGAGCGTGGTGCTGCTGGATTGCTTCGCTCCGCTCGCAAAGACGGCGGTGCCGTCTCGGGCGGGGAGGGCTGCCCCTGACGGATCGCCGGCATCCTCACGCGCACCCGTTCCAGCCGCGGACCGCCGCGGATACTCTGCCTTCGGAAACAGCCCGAGCGGCGATCAACGCCGCCGGGTGGACACGACAGGGAGAGAGACATGACGCTCCGCCACCGCGCCGCGGCGCTGCTCGGGAGCTTGTGCGCGCTCGGCGCCGGCGCGGCGCTCGCGGCCGACCTCGTGCCGGTGAAGATCGGCGTGCTGAACGACCGCTCCGGCGTCTACTTCGACTCCACCGGCGAGGGCTCGGTGGTGGCCGCCCGCATGGCGGTCGAGGACTTCAAGCCGGAGGAACACGGGCTGAAGGTCGAGGTCGTCGCCGCCGACCACCAGAACAAGCCCGATGTCGGCGCCTCGATCACCCGGCAATGGTACGACCGCGACGGCGTCGACGCGGTGTTCGACGTGCCGACCTCCTCGGTGGCGCTCGCCATCGCGCAGATCACCAAGGAGAAGAACAAGGCCTTCATCAACTCGGGCGGCGGCACCGCCGACCTCACCGGCCCGGCCTGCACGCCCAACACCGTGCACTGGACCTACGACACCGCGGCGCTGGCCAACGGCACCGGCAAGGCCATCCTCAAGCGCGGCGGCAAGTCCTGGTACTTCATCACCGCCGACTACGCCTTCGGCCTCGCCCTGGAGCGCGACACCAAGGCGGTGGTGGAGAAGAACGGCGGCACGGTCGTCGGCGGCGTGCGCACGCCGTTCCCGAACCCGGACTTCTCCTCGTTCCTGCTCCAGGCCCAGGCCTCGGGCGCGCAGGTGATCGGGCTCGCCGATGCCGGGCTCGACGCCGCCAACGCCATCAAGCAGGCGCACGAGTTCGGCATCCGCCAGGGCGGTCAGACGCTCGCCGCCCTGCTGATCGCCATCACCGACATCCACTCGCTGGGCCTGGACGTGGCGCAGGGCCTCGCCTTCACCGCCTCGTTCTACTGGGACCTCAACGACGGCACCCGGGCCTTCGCGGAGCGGTTCGAGAAGCGCATGCCCGGCAAGAAGCCGACCTCGTACCAGGCGGGCGTCTACGCCAGCACGCTGCACTACCTGAAGGCGGTGGCGGCCCTGCGCTCGGCCAAGGACGGCGCTGCCGTGGTCGCCAAGATGAAGGAGATGCCGACCGACGACCCGCTGTTCGGCAAGGGCACGATCCGGCCGGACGGGCGCAAGATCCACCCGATGTACCTGTTCGAGGCCAAGGCGCCGTCCGAGTCGAAGGGCGCGTGGGATCTCTACAAGGTGCTGGAGACGATCCCGGCCGAGCAGGCCTTCCGCCCGATGAGCGAGGGCGGCTGCCCGATGGTGGCCGGCATGACGGCGAAGTAGGCCTCGGGTCGCTCCTTTCCGCACCGCCGTCCTTGCGAGCGGAGCGAAGCGATCCAGACGGCGCGACGCCGACCGTCGTCGCGCTGCCCTGGGTCACGTCGCTGCGCTCGTGGTGACGGTGAGGGAGCCCCCAACCGAAGCGTCCGGACGGAAACCGTTCACGCCGCCCCGATCCGATCCAGCGCCGCCATCGCCTCATCCGGGAGCGCGAGCGTGGCCGCCGCGAGGTTCTCGCGGAGGTGGCCGAGGGACGACGTCCCCGGGATCAGCAGGATGTTGGGCGACCGGCGCAGCAGCCACGCCAGCGCCACCTGCATGGGCGTCGCGCCCAGCCCGGCCGCCACCGCCGACAGGGTGTCCGACTGCAGCGGGCTGAACCCGCCCAGGGGGAAGAACGGCACGTAGGCGATCCCGGCCGCCGCCAGATCGTCGACGAAGGCGTCGTCGCCCCGATGGGCGAGATTGTACTGGTTCTGCACGCAGACGATGTCGGTGATCCGCCGCCCGTCCGCGACCTGCCGGGGCGTCGCGTTGCTCAGGCCGATCCGGCGGATCAGCCCCTGGCGTTGGAGATCCGCCAGCACCGTCAGCGGCGCCTCGATCGAGCCTTCCGCGGGGCCGTGGACGTCGAACATCAGGCGCAGGTTGACCACGTCGAGGGCGTCGACGCCGAGGTTGCGCAGGTTGTCGTGAACCGCCCGGGTGAGGTCCGCGGCCGAGAAGGCCGGGTTCCACGAGGCGTCGGCCCCGCGCTCGGCGCCGACCTTGGTGACGATCACGAGCCCGTCCGGATAGGGGTGCAGCGCCTCGCGGATGATCTGGTTGGTGACGTGCGGCCCGTAGAAGTCGCTCGTGTCGATGTGGTCGACCCCCGCCGCCACGGCCGCCCGCAGCACCGCGACCGCCGCCGCGCGGTCCTTGGGCGGCCCGAACACGCCGGGCCCGGCGAGCTGCATGGCCCCGTAGCCGAGCCGCTTCACGGTGCGGTCACCGAGTTGGAAGGTCTCGGCCTGCGCGAGATCGGTCATGGCAAATCTCCTGTTGGTGGCCCGGATGTAGACGCCCGTTTTTGCGTCGATAAGCCGTGACAATCGGCACGGCCTGTGCGGATTCTCGAACGATGACCCAGGATCTCACGGACCTCGTCGCCTTCGTGACCGTGGCTCGGGCCGGCGGTTTCCGCGAAGGCGCCCGCGCCGGCGGCGGCAGCGCGTCGAGCCTCAGCGAGGCGGTGCGCCGGCTGGAGGCGGGCCTGGGGGTGCGCCTCCTGAACCGCACCACCCGCAGCGTCGCGCCGACCGAGGCGGGGGCCCGCCTGCTGGAGCGGCTCGGGCCGGCCCTCGCCGAGGTGGAATCCGCCCTCGACGTGGTGAACGGGTTCCGCGACCGTCCCGCGGGCACGCTCCGGCTCAACGTGCCGCTGAGCGCTGCCCGGCTGGTGCTGCCGGCCCTCGTGCCGCCGTTCCTGGCGGCCTACCCGGAGATCCGCCTGGAAGTGGTGGTCGAGGACGGGTTCGTGGACGTGCTGGCGGCGGGCTGCGACGCCGGCATCCGCTACGACGAGCGGCTGGAGCAGGACATGATCGCCGTGCCGATCGGCCCGCGGCGGCAGCGCTTCGCCACCGCGGCGGCGCCCGCCTATCTCGAGAAGCGCGGCCGGCCGGAGCACCCGCGGGATCTCCTGGAGCACGCCTGCCTGCTCGGCCGCTTCCCCAGCGGCGCGCTGACGGCGCCGTGGGAGTTCGAGCGCGACGGCACCATCGTCCGGGTGGACCCGTCCGGCCCGCTGATCGTGCGGGTCGCCGCCAGCGACCTCGCGGTCGAGGCCGCGGTCGCCGGCACCGGGATCGTCCACCTGTTCGAGGACTGGCTGCGGCCGCAGCTCGCGAGCGGCGCCCTGGTGCCGGTGCTGGAGCCCTGGTGGCAGGTCTTCTCCGGCCCGTTCCTCTACTATCCCGGCCGGCGGCACCTGCCGGCGCCCCTGCGCGCCTTCGTGGACTTCGTCGGCGCGCAGGCGTCGCGCGCTAGAACCGCAGGGTGAAGCGGCCCGTCACGGCCTGATCCTGGGCGCGGCCGCCGGTCTGACCCGTGTAGGCCACGCCCAGGCTCGCGTCCGGCGCCACCGCCAGGTCCAGGCCCACCTGCGCCACCAGCGCGTCCCGGGCGATCGGAACCCCCGCGCTCAGGAAGGCCGGGCCGCCCGCCCCGAAGGCCAGCAGAGCGGTCGGCACGACGTCGCCGAACGCGCGCCGGTAGCCGACGAGACCCCGCAGCGTCACCGGCAGGCCGAGACCCAGGTCCAGGCGCGCCTGCGCCCGCACGCCCACCGTCGCCGCGCCGAGGTCGTAGTCCCGCGCGAAGCTCGCCAGCGCCGCCGCGCCCCCGGCCTCCGCGAAGGCGCCGCGCCGGATGCCGACATAGGCCCCGCCCGCGAACGGCTCGACGAAGCGCGCCGCCGGCGTGCCCAGCGCGATCCTCCAGCCGATCTCGCCGAAGCCCTGCACCGTGGAGCCGCCGCCGTGCCCGCTCAGCGTGTCGGACAGGCCGTACTGCACCGCGCGGCGGGTGCGCGCGTCCGTGTCGGCGTAGAGCGCGCCGAGCCGCAGCGACAGCGGGCCGAGCTCGTAGCCGCCGTACAGGCCGCCGAACCCGCTCCTGAGCGTCGCACTCTCCGCCCGGCTCGCGCCGCCCGCCCGGCCGGCGCTGTCGAGGAAGGCCTCCGTGTAGCCGCCGACCGCGCCGAAGCGCAGCCCGCTGGGGAGCCGCACGTCCGCGGCGGCCGCGAAGCCGGCGATCTGCCGGTCGAGGTCCAACGCGTTGCCGCCGCCATCGGCCGTGCCGAAGGCGCCGAAGCCCTGGCCCCAGAGCTCGAACACCTGCGGGTCGAGGGTGCGCACCGGCACGGTCGCCACCACCGGAACCCGGCCGGGCAGGTCGGCCGCGTCGGCGGCCGGCAGGGCGCCGGCGTCGAGCCCGGCACCGGGATCGCCCCAGCGCAGGCGGTCGAGCACCGCCTCGCGCACGAAGAAGGCGGTCTCGTAGGCGGTGGACACGGTGCCGGCGTGGATGTCGCCGGCCAGCGCCCGGAAGCCGCTGCCGGCCTCGTTGGCCGTGAAGGCGACCGCCGCGTCGTAGAGCCGGCCGGCGCCCATCGCCTGGATCGCGTTGGCGGCGGCCGCGCTGTTGCGCGAGGTGGCGCTGGCGGCGAAGGGCACGTCGTTGCGGGTGAGCGTCAGGTCGACCGCGTCGGTCCGGTAGCGCAGGCCCGGGGTGAGGAAGGCGAGGTTCGCGGTCACGCCGGCGAACCGGCCGGAGACGCCGCCGGCGGCGGAGAGGATCGTGTAGGTGGTGCGCGGGTTGTAGGCGCCGGAGGCGGCACGCACCTGGACGGTGCCGCCCGACAGGGTGGCGGTGCCGGTGGCGGCGATCCGGTCGGCCCGGCCGGCGGCGTCGGCCTCGACCCGGTAGGTCGAGCCCGGCGCGAAGCCGACGTTGCCGGCGACCGTGAGCGTGCCGATGGAATTGCCCGGCGCCACCGTGGCGCCCGCGAGCGCGACGATCCCGCCCAGCGTGCCCGAGCCGCCGAGCTCGGCCCCCGGCAACACCGACACGACCGAGTGGGCGAGGCCGCCGTTCACGACGAGCCGACCGGCCTGCACGGCGGTGGCGCCCGTCAGCGTGCTGAGCCCCGTGAGCGTGAGGGTGCCCGCCCCGGTCTTGGTCAGGGTCCCGGAGCCCGAGACGGCGTTGGCCAGCGTCCCGTCGGTCGATTGATCCACGACGAGGGCCGCGTCGTCGACGATGGCGCCCGTGCCGAAGGCGCCGGCATGGCCGACGAGCGTCCCGCCGCCGATCGTCGTGCCGCCCGCGTAGGTGTTGGCGCCGGTCAGGACCAGCGTCCCGCTGCCGAGCTTCACGAGGCCGCCCGTGCCGCCGATGTCGTTGCGCCAGACGTCGTAGGCCGAGAACCCGCCCCTGGCCGCGTCCATCGTGACGGTGACCGTGCCGCTGAAGGCGCCGTAGCCGTCGGCAGCGGCGAACAGGTTGATGCGGTCGTAGCCCAGCCCGTTGTCGAGGAAGCCGCCGGAGGGCAGCTCCGTGGTCGCGATCACGTCGCGGCGCTGCGCCGCCGTGAGGTAGGGAAAGCGGGTCGCGAGCAGCGCCTCGGCACCCGCCGGGACCACCGGCGGACGGTCCGTGGGCCCGACCGGAGGCAGGCCGTAGGTCAGGCGCGCCGTGTAGGCGGCCTTGTTGCGCGCGTAATCGGAGAACCGGTCGGTGGCCGGATCCACGGGCGCGTGGGCGCACCGCTCCAGCGGGCCGCCGCAGGCCTGGCTCAGGTAGCTCTGCGCCTGCGCGAAGGCCTCGCCCAGCAGGGCCGCGTTCGCGGGATCGTTGAGTGCCCGGATGGCGAAGTAGGTCGCCAGCACGCGGCCGCCGATCACGTCGGTGGGCGAGTGCATGCCCGCCTCGATCCGGTTGTCGCCGAGCTCGCTCGCGCGGGTGAGCAGTTCCTGGAAACGCTGCGGGACCGCGTAGGCCAGGGCGAGGGCCGAGAGATAGGCGGCGTTGGTGTGGCCGCTCGGGAAGCCGCCATCCGTCGCGGGGGTCGGGCTCTTCTCCGGCCCAAGGGAGGGCGGCACGACGAGGCCGAGGCCCTGGCCGTCCAGGCTCTGCCGCCAGGGGCGCGGATAGCTGTAGGCGTCCTTGGCCGGGCCGGTGGAGGCGTTGGTCCGGAACGCGTTGACCAGCTGCACGACCTTCCCGAGGGGCGACGTCGTCACGCCGGCACCGGTCCCCTGGTCGACGTACTGCACGCGCGACGTGGTCGCGTCGAAGGCCGGGATCGTGGTGGTCGCCCCCGATCCCGCCAGATAGGCCCGCGTCAGCGGCCCGAGGCCGTCGATGACGCTGTAGCTCTGGTTGCGGCGGTCGTCGTAATAGGCGGCGATCTCCTGCGCGCCGGTCCGCTCCCGCGCCCGCTCGGCGACGATCTGGATGTTGCGCAGCAGGAGGGGCGCCCCGAGGGCCGTGGGCGATCCGGTGTCGTAGGTCCGTCCGGGGATCCAGATCCGCCGGAAACCCGACAGGATGTCGACGCCGTTGCCGGCCGTCTGCGCCTGGGCGCCCGGACCGAGCAGCACGACCGCCAGCGCGGCGAGTGAGACCCCATATCCTCGTGTCATGACGCGCTCCCCGACACCGCCCCGTCCGGCCGGTCGCGCGCCCCATATCCAAGATCATCGACGGCAGATCGTCATAGTTCGTTCAAAATCGGACGCATTTTCGATTCGTATCCTCTGAGCAACACTCTGTGAGGCGGCTTATTTTTTACAAATATACTTGAGAAGTGAGAATTTTTACTTCTGAATTTGCCCGGCCAGCACTTCTGACCGATCATCGATCGCCGTGACCGGCGCGGCCGCATCTGGATAGGCCCGCCCGAGGCCGGCCACCGGCGCCGGTGACGTGGTCATGCGGGACAGGAGAGGCGGCCCGGGATGCGTCCAGCCAGACCCGGCGCGGGAGCGCCTCGGAAGGTCAGGGAGATGCCGTGCGAATCGCCCGGCGGCGCGTGCGGACGCCGCCGGGGCGGCTCACTGCGGCAGTTCGAACACCGTGAGCTGCCCGCCCGGCGCCGTGTACTGCGACAGGGCCGCGTAGCCCCCCACCGCCCCCGAACCGTCCGCGGGGTCGGTCAGCCCGGCCGCCAGGCCGATCCCGGCCCAGCCGCCGACCCCGGACAGCACCGCGACGTACTGCTTGCCGCCGTGCAGGTAGGTGGTGACGTTGCCGACGATCCCGGACGGGGTCTTGAACCGGTACAGCTCGTGCCCGTCCCGCGCGTCGACCGCCTTCAGGTAGCCCTCCAGCGTGCCGTAGAAGACCACGTTGCCCGCCGTGGCGAGCGCCCCCGACCAGACCGAGAACGGCTCCGGGATCGTCCAGGCGATCCGGCCCTTCGCGCCGTCCCAGGCGATGAACGCCCCGGTCCGGTCCGAGCCCTCGGGCGGGTGCAGGGTGAGCGTCGCGCCGACATAGGGCTGGCCGGGCGTGTAGGTGACCCGGAACGCCTCGTAATCCATGCACATGTGGTTGGCCGGCACGTAGAACAGCCGCGTCTTGGCCGAGTAGGCGGCCGGCTGCTGGTTCTTGGCACCGAGCGCCCCGGGACAGATATTTTTGGTTGCTTCGTCCTCGTCGGCCTCGCCGGGGGCGTAGCGCTTGTCGACCACCGGCTTTCCGTAATCGGGCGCGGCGGGATCCACGCTGATCCGGCTGGCCCAGTTCACCGTGGGGTCGAACTTCTCCGCCACCAGCAGCGCGCCGGTGGCCCGGTCCAGCGTGTAGCCGAAGCCGTTGCGGTCGAAATGAGTCAGCACCTTCCGGGCGCGGCCGTCGATCACCTGCTCGGTGAGGATCATCTCGTTGACGCCGTCGTAGTCCCACTGGTCGTGGGGGGTCATCTGGTAGACCCAGCGGGCGATGCCCGTATCGGCGTCGCGGGCGATGATCGCCTGCGCCCATCGGTTGTCGCCCGGGCGCTGGTTCGGGTTCCAGGTCGAGGGATTGCCGGTGCCGTAATAGACGAGGTTCAGGTCCGGATCGTAGGAGAACCAGCCCCAGCTGCAGGCGCCGCCGGTCCGCCACTGGTCGCCCTCCCAGCTGTTGAGCGAGGAATCGCGGCCGACCGGGCGCCCGAGCTCGGTCGTCGTCTCCGGATCGACCAGCATGTCGGCGTCCGGCCCGGTGGCGTAGGCGCGCCAGAGCCGCCGGCCCGTCGCTTGGTCGTAGGCCGTGACGTGGCAGCGCGCCCCGTACTCGCCGCCCGCGAGCCCGACGATGAGCTTGCCGCGCACCGGCAGGACCGTGGCGGTGTTGGTCTCGCCCCGGCCCGGGTCGCCGTTCCTCACCGACCACAGCACCCGGCCGGTCCCCGGATCGAGCGCCACCACGGTGGTGTCGGCCTGCTGGAGGAACAACCGCCCGTCCGCGTAGGCGAGCCCCCGGGAGACCGTGTCGCAGCACATCACGGCGATGACGCTCGCGTCCTGCCGCGGTGCGTAGCGCCACAGGATCCTCCCGCCCCGGTCGAGGTCGAGGGCGTAGACCACGTTGGGGAACGGCGTGTGCACGAACATCAGGTGTCCGACCACGATCGGCGCACCCTCGTGGCCGCGCAGGACGCCCGTGGAGAAGGTCCAGGCGACCTTCAGGCGCCCGACATTGCCGGCGTCGATCTGGTCGAGGGCCGAGTAGCGGGTGTTGGCGTAGTCCAGGGTCTGCAGGACCGGCGACGGGCCGGCCGCCGCCGCGGAGGCGAGGCCGGCGAGCGGCAGGGCCGCGAGCAGTGAAGCACGCATCGACGCACGCATCCTCGTGATCCTCATCGCCGCGCGGCGCGCGCACCTACATGCGCTGCTGGACGATGTCCTCGGCCTGGGGGTCCGGCTCGTGGCCGGCCTCGCGCAGCAGCGGCACCACCTCGGCCGCCTCGCGCGCGACGAGGTAGCTCAGGTCGAGGCCCTCGCGGATGAAGCCGTGGCCGCGCATGTGCTCGAACAGGGCCAGCAGCGGCGCCCAGAACTCCGCCACCGAGACCAGCACCACCGGCTTCCGGTGGCGCCCGAGCTGCGCCCAGGTCAGCTGCTCGACCAGCTCCTCCAGGGTGCCGATGCCGCCCGGCAGGGTCACGAACGCGTCCGAGCGCTCGAACATCAGGCGCTTGCGGGTGTGCATGTCGGAGACCACCACGGTCTCCTGAATGTCCGCCAGCATGTGCTCGCGCGCCTGGAGGAAGTCCGGGATGATGCCGGTGACGTGGCCGCCGGCGGCGAGCGCCGCCCGCGCCACCGTGCCCATCAGCCCGACATCGCCGCCGCCGTAGACGAGGCCCATCCCGGCCTGCGCGACCGCGGTCCCGAGGGTCTCGGCGGCCTCGCGGAAGGCCGGGTCGCGGCCGAAGCCGGAGCCGCAATAGACACAGACTGTCCTCACCGGAGCCATCCGGCGTCCTCCTCGCGCGTCCGTTGCGAGCCGTCCAGATCGCGCCCCGCGCCCAGCACTCCACGTGCCAAACTGCTGAATTCGCGTGGGATTCACCCGCCTGGGCGGCAGGACGGCTTGGTGTGGGGACCATGTACGGTATTATGGGCGGCGCCGTCGACGGCTTTTCGCGCGGGCGGACGGCCGCCCGCCGGGCGGCGGCAGGATGAGGGGAGGCCTTCGTGGCGATGTCGAGACAGGTGCGGCGCAGTCTCGCCCTGGCGCTGGCCGGCCTTCTCGGCGGACTGGGACTCGTGCTGGCGCTGTTCGGCGGCGACTCCCTGCGGCGGCTCACCGGCCGCGGGGGTCCCGAGCCGTCCGCGTCGTCGGCGCCGAGCGGCAGCCTGCGCAGCCTCGCCGATCCGGGCGCCCTGGCCGGCCGCGCCGACCCGACGATCGACTTCCGCGACGACAAGCCGGGCCGGGCGAGTCCGGCGCCGGGAGAGGGCCCGGTGGCGGCGCTCCCGCAGGCCCCCCGCGCCGGCACCCCCGGGGCGCCGCAGGCCGGCACCGCCGGGGCGCAGCAGGCCGGTCCGGGCCAGGACGCGCGCCTGCCGGATGCGGCCGAGGCGCCGCGCTTCGACATCGTCCGCGTCGAGCCGAACGGCGACGCCGTGGTGGCCGGCCGCGGCGCGCCGGACGCCGCGATCGAGATGCTGGTCGACGGCAAGCCCGTGGCCCGGGCGAAGGCCGATTCCAACGGTCAGTTCGCGATCGTGCCGCCGGCCCTGCCGACGGGCGCCAGCACGCTCCGCCTGCGCATGACCGGCGCGGACGGGCGCGCGACCGAGTCGCAGCAGAGCGTCGCGGTGGACGTGGCCCCCGGCCGGGACCGCCAGCCGCTCGTGGCCCTGACCGCCCCGGACGCCGCGACCGTCGTGCTGTCGCAGCCCGGCGCGCCGGGCGCGACGGCCGACGCGAAGGGCGGCGCCAGATCCTCCGGTCCAGCTTCCGAGCCGGGTACCCGGGACGCCGACGCCGACGCGGCGCGGGCCGGCCGGCCGGCCGGGAGCGGGGAGACCCGCGAGGCCGCGGCGTCCGGGGCGGGGCCGACCCGGATCGCCAGCGTGGACGTGCAGGGGAACGGCCGCCTGTTCGTGACGGCCACCGGCACGCCGGGGGCGCGGATCCAGCTCTACCTCAACGACACGATGATCGCCCCGGGCAGCATCGGGCCGGACGGCCGGGCGACCTTCACGATCGGGCGCGGGATCAAGCCCGGGCAGTACCAGGTGCGGATCGACCAGGTCGATCCGGCCACCGGCAAGGTCGCCAGCCGCGCCGCGGCCCCCCTGTCGGTGCCGGAGCCGACGCAGGTCGCCGCCCGGGAGACCGCCGAGTCCGGACCGTCGCCCGCCCAGAGCGGCGCGCGGGATCGCGCCGGCCCCGATCAGGCCGCGCGCGACGGTGCCGACCGGGACCGGCCGGCCGCGGCCTCGCCGCCGGCCGCCGTCTCGAACCCCCAGGTGGCCGACATGGCGGAGCCGGACCGGGTCGGCGCAGTGTTCGTGCCGGAGATCAGCACCGCCCGGATCACCCGCGGCGACAACCTCTGGCGGATCAGCCAGCGCACCTACGGCCGGGGCGAGCGCTACACGGTGATCTACGACGCCAACCAGAACCAGATCCGCGATCCGGACCTGATCTACCCGGGCCAGATCTTCGTGCTGCCCACCGACAAGCGCGGCTGAGCGGCGCCGCCTACTCCACCACCTGGTCGTCGCCCGCGAAGGCCAGCCGGCGCAGGCCGCGCAGCGCCCGGTCGAGTTCCTCCCGCGACGGCGAGGCCAGGGCGAGGCGCACCGCGTTCGGGGCGTGGCCGGGATGGACCGCGAAGGACGAGGCCGGCAGGAGGGCGATGCCCTGGCGCAGGGCCGCGGCCGCGTAGGCCTCGGCCCGCCACGTCTCGGGCAGTTCCAGCCAGAGGTGGTAGGCCTGCGGATCGCCCACGACCCGCAGGTCGGCGAGCGCGGCCCGGGCGAGGGCCTGCCGGGCCGCGGCGTCCCGGCGCTTGGCCTCGGCCAGCGCCGCGGCCGAGCCCCCCGCCATCCAGTGCATGCCGGCCGCGAGCGACAGGCCGAGCACCGTCCAGGCGCCCTGGCGGACGGAGGCGGCGAGCCGGTCGGTGAGGGCAGGCGGCGCGGCGATCAGGCCGACGGTCAGTGCCGGCATCACCCGCTTCGACAGGCTGTCCACGAAGATCACCCGGTCCGGCGCGAGGCCGGCGAGCGGGGGCGCCTCGGCGAGGAAGCTGTAGACCGCGTCCTCGACGGCGGTGAGCCCGGTCCGCTCCAGCACCTCCGCCAGGGCGGCCCGGCGCGCCGGCCCCATCGTGGCGCCGAGGGGGTTGTGCAGGGTCGGCTGGAGATAGACGCCGCTCAGCGGGGTCGCGCGGTGGGCCTGGAGCAGCGCCTCGGGGCAGACGCCCTCCGCGTCCATGGCGAGCGGGATCAGCGTGATCCCGAGCCGCGCCGCGATGCCCTTCACCCCGGGATAGGTCAGGGGCTCGCAGCCGATCCGCTCGCCGGGCGCAGCCAGGGCCGCCAGGGCGGCGGCCAGCGCCTGCCGGCCGTTGCCGGTGAACAGGATGTCGGCGGGATCGGGGGCGTAGCCCGCCCGCGCCAGGAACCCGGCGGCGATCGCCTGCGCCGACGGCGTGCCCGCGGGCCCGTACTGGGTGAAGCCGATCTGGCCGTCGTCGCGGGCGAGCGCCGCCAGGGTCTCGGCCAGGACCGCCTCCTGCTCGGGCAGGCGCGAGTGGGTCCGCTGCAGGTCGAGGGCGGCCGGGGGCGGCTCCGGGCGGAGCAATCCGGCGCGCCCCGGCTCGCTGCGGACGTAGGTCCCGCGCCCGACCTCGCCGGTCACCAGCCCCCGGCGGGCCAGCTCGGCGTAGACCCGGCTCGCCGTCGAGACCGCGATGCCCCGCGCGTAGGCGAAGTCGCGCTGCGGCGGCAGCCGCGCGCCGGGGCGCAGCCGGCCCGCCGCGATGTCGGCCGCGATCGCGTCGGCGACGGTGCGATAATCCGCGGGGCGCATAATTGCTCCGAGGTCAATGTTTCGATTGATCCGAGATTTGTATCGGATCAATGCTCCGCCAGCAATCCCGGCCGGACTGCCTTCCCGCCACCGGATCGTCTGCGATGCAAGCCGTCACCCTGTCCTCCTCGCCCGCCGTCACCCGTCCGACCGCGCGCCCGTCCCTGCTCCGCACGTGGCTGCAGCGGATCCGCACCCGCCGCGCCCTGGCGGCGCTC
Source organism: Methylobacterium sp. Leaf361 (assembly GCF_001424445.1). Classification (NCBI taxonomy): domain Bacteria; kingdom Pseudomonadati; phylum Pseudomonadota; class Alphaproteobacteria; order Hyphomicrobiales; family Methylobacteriaceae; genus Methylobacterium; species Methylobacterium sp. Leaf361. Next base: position 262,699 of record NZ_LMPY01000056.1, read on the forward strand.
CACCCCGACCAGGCCCGGGACGCCGGCCTCGAGCCCTGGGACCTGCGCGCCGAGGTCGCGAAGCCGTTCTGGCGGGCGTGAGGCGGGGGCCTGCACGCAGCGCGGGTGCTCCGGCGCGGCAGCGGGCCTATATGCGGGGCCAGGACATCCCGCCCCGCAGAACCCTTCATGACCGACAACACCGCGCCCGCGGCCGGGACGCCGATCCCGGCCGAGCGCCCCGGCCTGATCGCCACCTACCGGCGGCTCTGGCCGCATCTCTGGCCCCACGGCCGGCCCGACCTGCAGCGCCGGGTCTTCCTGGCCTTCGGCCTGCTGCTCGCCGCCAAGCTGGTGACCATGGTGACGCCGTTCACCTTCAAGTGGATCACCGACGCGCTGGTCGCCGCGGTCGGCGGCAAGGACGAGGCCGTGCCCACCGGCCTCCTCGCCGCGCCGATGCTGCTGATCGCCCTCTACGGCGTCTCGCGGATCGCCATGTCGGCGCTGACGCAGGTGCGCGACGGGCTGTTCGCCAAGGTGGCGATGCACGCGGTTCGGCGGCTGGCGCTCCAGACCTTCGAGCACATGCACCGCCTGTCCCTGCGCTTCCACCTGGAGCGCAAGACCGGCGGCCTGACCCGGGTGCTGGAGCGCGGCCGCGCCGGCATCGAGGAGCTGTCGCGCCTGATGGTGCTGACCCTGGTGCCGACCATCGTCGAGTTCGTGCTGGTGCTCGGCGTGCTGGCCTACGAGTTCAACTGGACCTACGCGCTGACCGCGTTCCTGACGGTCGCGGCCTACTTGGCCTTCACCTACAAGGCGACCGAGTGGCGGATCGCGATCCGCCGCCGGATGAACGCCTCCGACACCGACGCCAACACCAAGGCGGTCGACTCGCTGCTCAACTACGAGACGGTGAAGTATTTCGGCGCGGAAGCCCGGGAGGCCGGCCGCTACGACGAGTCGATGGCCAAGTACGAGAAGGCCTCGACGCAGACCTACGTATCGCTGGCGGTGCTCAATGCCGGGCAGGCGGTGATCTTCACGCTCGGCATGACCGTGGTGATGTGGCTCGCGGCGCGCGACATCCTGGCCGGGCGCACCACGATCGGCGGCTTCGTGCTCGCCAACACCATGCTGGTGCAGCTCGCGATGCCGCTCAACTTCATGGGCATGATCTACCGCGAGATCAAACAGGCGCTGATCGACATCGACGACATGTTCCGCATCCTCGGGCAGAACCCCGAGATCGCCGACCGGCCGGGCGCCGCCCCACTCGCGGTCGCGGGCGGCACGGTGCGGTTCGAGGACGTGCGCTTCGCCTACAATCCCGAGCGGCCGATCCTGCGCGGCGTAACCTTCGAGATCCCGGCGGGCCAGACCGTGGCGGTGGTGGGACCCTCGGGCGCCGGCAAATCGACGCTCTCGCGCCTGCTGTTCCGGTTCTACGAACCGCAAGGGGGCCGGATCAGCGTCGACGGGCAGGACATCGCCGCGGTGACGCAGGCCTCGCTCCGGGCGGCGATCGGCATGGTCCCGCAGGACACGGTGCTGTTCAACGACACGATCGGCTACAACATCCGCTACGGCCGGGCCGACGCCACCGACGCGGAGCTGCGGGAGGCGGCCCGCCTCGCCCAGATCGACCGCTTCGTCTCGGGGCTGCCGGAGGGCTACGACACCCCGGTGGGCGAGCGCGGCCTGAAGCTCTCGGGCGGCGAGAAGCAGCGGGTCGCCATCGCCCGCACGATCCTCAAGGCGCCGCCGATCCTGGTCCTCGACGAGGCGACCTCGGCGCTCGACTCCTTCACGGAGGCCGAGATCCAGGCGGCGCTCGACCGGGTCAGCCGCGGCCGGACCACCCTGGTGATCGCCCACCGGCTGTCGACGGTGGTCAACGCCGACGCGATCCTGGTCCTCGACCACGGCCGCATCGTCGAGCGCGGCACCCACGCCGAGTTGCTGGAGGCCGGGGGCGTCTACGCGGCGCTCTGGGACCGCCAGCGGGAGGCCGACGCCGCCCTGGAGGTGCTCCAGCGCGCCGACGCGCCGGTGCTCCCGCCCCGGACGGGCCACGCCGCCGTGCCGGAGACCGAGGCCGCGGAGTGACGGAAAGGCCACACGCGGTCCGCGCAACGCGGCCGGGACGCAACCGGAGGCGGTAAGCGCGGTTCTGCGGTTATGCCGCACTTCTACCTGCACATCCGGGACGGTCAGTGGCTGGTCGAGGATCTCGACGGCGCCGACCTGCCCGACCTCGACGCCGCCCGCACCGAGGCCGAGCGCTCCGCCCGGGCGCTCTTGGAGATCCAGCGGGTCGACGGCGCGGTGCTGGCCGGGCAGGTCTTCGAGATCGCCGACGCGTCGGGGCAGGTCCTGGCGGTCGTGCCGCTGAGGGACGTGCTCGAGCTGCCGTAAGATCCAGGGCGCGGGCGGGTCGGTCGGGATCGACCGCCCGATGGCCGCTACGGCCGGCCCCTACGGCCGCGACCGCACACGGACCCCGAGTAGGTCCTCGAACGGCAGCACCATGGCGCCCTTGTCCCGGTCGCCGTGGCCCTGGCGCAGGGCGGTCTGGTAGGTGGCGGTGGCGGCCGCCGTGACCGGCATCGGGAAGCCGTTCTCCGCCGCGACCGCCGCGGCGGCGACGAGGTCCTTGTAGGCCGCCCCCATCGGGTAGCCCTCGTCGAACTGACCCCGGAGGATCCGCGGCACGAAGTACTGCGCCGCGTAGCTCCGGCTCGTGCCCGTCGTGACCACCTGGGCGACCTGATCCGGGTCGAGCCCCATGGCGACGGCCATCGGCAGCACCTCGGCCAGCGCCGCGATGTTGATGTCGTAGAGCACGTTGTTGATCGTCTTGGTGAGCTGGCCGGACCCGGCCGGGCCCATGTGCAGGATTGTCGTGCCGATCCGCTCCAGGAGCGGGCGCACCCGGGCGACCGCCCCGGCCGCGCCGCCGCACATCACGGTGAGCGTCCCGGCCTCGGCGCCGGCCGGTGCGCCGGAGACGGGCGCGTCGACGAAGGCGCGTCCGGTCGCCGCCACGGCGCGGCCGACCGTGAGGGCCTTGGCGTGCGCGATGGTGCTGAGGTCGACCACGACCGCCCCCGGGGCGAGGCGCTCCGCCAGGGCGCCGTCCCCGAGGAGGGCCGCCTCGACGGCGTCGCCGTTCGGCAGGCACAGGAACAGCACGTCGGCGCCGGCGGCCTGGCCGGGATCGGTGGTGGCGACGAGGCCCGGCGCGGCGAGGCCGGCGAGGCGGGCCGGGTCGGTGTCGATCGCGACGAGCGTCTCGGCGTCGGAGCCCCGCTTGGCCGCGAGGTTGCGGGCGATGGGGTGCCCCATCGCGCCGAGGCCGAGGAGGGCGAGGCGCGCGGCCATGCGGGTGTCCCTGTTCCAAGTGTCCGGGCGCCCCCTGTCCGTGCGGGGGAGGCGCCGCGCCAGCATGTCGCCGGACGGGGCCGTCTTCCAGCCCCGGCCCTGGAATTGCGGCCGATGGTTTCTCGGCACCGACGTCCTTGCGAGCGGAGCGAAGCGGGCCAGCAGCGCGACCTTGCCGATGTTGCGCCGCCCTGGCTCGCTTCGCTGCGCTCGCGATGACGGAGAAGCGTCGTCGACCGCGGCGCGCGGCTCAGTTTGCCTTGACAATRTTCCTATTTTGTGCTTCCTGACMGCACCTGTCCGCGGCGGCCCGGGAGCGATCCCGGGGCGTCCTTCGGGGGCCCGCCCGGTGGCTGACCGTGCGGGTCCGGGGACGGGGCGGCGCCCGCGTCGGTGGCTCGGGTTCCTGGTCGCGGCCGCGCGGGCCCGGGAGCGATCCCGGGSCGTCCTTCGGGGGCCCGCCCGGTGGCTGACCGTGCGGGTCCGGGGACGGGGCGGCGCCCGCGTCGGTGGCTCTCAGCCGCCATCGCCCCGGGCGACGGACCGGTGCGGGGCGTGCCTCGGACGCGGGCGTGASACCGGGCGGCACTSTGCCCGGCGGGGTGAGGAAATGCCCCCGCGCCGACCCGCCTCTGGGCCGACCCTGAGCGACCTGCGGACCCGCCCACTACGAGGCGGGGRACGGCTGGAAGGCCACGGCGCCGATGCGGGTTCCGGAGGYGCGGGCACGSCGTGCMYGCACCTCGACMGAGACCGCTCACGGGGAGTCGCAGGACCGGGACGTCGGAGACGCCGCGACGAGACAGACGGCACCGGCCGGGGACCATGCCCGGTCGATGCCGCGGGGCGCCGCGGGGATCGGATCCCGCGCGTACTTGGCCGACACCTGGGTTCCCGCGGCGTCCCGCGTCCCTCGTGCTCGCCTCCCGGGCCATGCCCCCGGCGCCACGCGCGCGCGGGGACGATCACGCGCACCCGAACGGCGGACGAAGGGCAGGGATGCGTGAAGG